>DATFRR010000159.1:0-2856 GCA_035263025.1 Micromonosporaceae bacterium | reverse complement strand
CCTGCTCGTGGAGGCCATGGAACGGGTCGGCGACGCGTACGGCATCTACGGGTTCTCGGGCGGCGGCCGCGACGACGTACGCGTCTCGGTCGTGAAGGACCTCGACGAACGCCGATCGCCCGCGATGCTCCACCGGCTTGAAGGGTTGGTCCCGGACCACACCACGCGCATGGGACCGGCGATCCGGCACCTGGCCGCGCGCCTCGGGCGCAGCGAGTCGGCGACGAAGATCCTTCTCGTCGTGTCGGACGGGCGGCCCTACGACCTCGACTACGGCCAGCAGTACGGCGACGAAGCCGTGATGGATTACGCGCTCGCGGACACCGCCAAGGCGCTCGGTGAGGCGCGAGCCGCCGGAGTGCGGCCATATCTCATCACCGTTGACCCGGCCGGCGGCGACTACCTCAAGCGGATGTGCGATCCGCGTGAGTATCACGTGATCGCGGATGCGCGCGACTTGCCCGCGTCGCTCGCCGAGCTGTATGTCGTCGCACGCGCCGACCGCCGTGCTTTACCGTCACTGGCGCTCGACAGTCACTCCGCGTGATCCGCGTTGTCAACTCGCGGCCGCGGCGGCGAACTCCGTCGTGAAGGCCGGCGCGTCCTCGAAGTAGTGCACCTTGTCGTAGCCGAGGTGCTTGAAGACCCGGTTCTGTACGGACAGCAGGTGCAACGGCGTGCCGTCGGCGGCGAAATGCTGGGCGATCGTGTTCTGCGGGATGTAGAGCGTGTCGCCCTTCTTGAAGTCGTGGCGCGACGGTTGGACGGCGACGCGGGCGTAATACTTCTCGGCGATCTCCGCCTCGACCTCCCAGTGCAGCGAGTAGCCCTCGCCGTCCAGGACGTAGATGATCTCGTCAGCCATCTTCCAGTATTTGCCCGACCGGCTGCCGGCCGGCACGGTCAGCTCGTACACGTCGACCGAGAACTGGCGATGGTCGGTCTGCGCCGCGCTGTTCATCACGCGCATGTGACCGAGCGGCGTGGTCTCCCAGACGCCGTCGTCCGCCGTGATGACCTTCTTGCGATCCACCGCGCCTGGCGTCCAGATCCGCGACCAGTCCTCGCGCTCGCCGAACTCGTCGGGCCGATCGATCGGACCGCTGCGACCCTGCTGGATCAGGCCCATGAACATCCACGTGCACTTGGCCTTCATAACCAGGGCCACGGCCTTCTCGTCGTACGGGTTGTAGTGGCGGTGCACCGAGTCGGTGTGTACGAAGACCAGGTCGCCCTGCTTCCAGTCGTAGCGCTGGTCGTCGTGGATCTCGTAGCCACGGCCCTCGAGGATGTAGAACGCCGCCTCGTTTTGATGGCCGTGGCCGCGATTCGAGCTGTCCGGTGGCAACTCGACGAAGTGCACCTGAACGGTCTGGGTCAGGAACGGGTCGTCGCCCGGCCCGATCCGCCACCACGTGCGGGACTTGGCCGAGTCGCCAGAGTGCGCCGCGCTGTCGCCGGTATCGACGACCACCGTGTCGTCTCGCACTCGCGGCGCAGCAAGCTGCTCGCGGCGGAAGTGGTTCAGCCCGTACGTCTCCGACGTCAAGCCGCGAACGAATACGCGACCGTCCTCGCCCATGGTCACTCGCTTTCTCACCCGATTCATGTGTACGGTACGTCAGTATAGGACTAACGGTCCTACCAATCTACGGCCGGGCCACCGTCCCCGCCGAGAGCAGCCGGGCCAGCCGCGAGAAGGGTGATCCGTGGGCAACATCCATCTCAGCATCGCGACCACCGACTACGACCACTTCCGCGACTTCCGGCTCGGCACCGTGACGGCACAGGGCATCGACCATACGTGGTCGGTGCTCGGCCACCACGAGGTGTTCGCCCGGTTCACCGCACACCGCGAGTGGGACGTGGCCGAGTTGTCCATCGCGAAGTTCGCCGCACAGGTCACCCGCGACGAACCCGACATTGTCGCGCTACCGGTGATCTGCTCGCGCGTGTTCCGCTTCGGCGCGTTCTACGTCAATCGGCGCAGCGGCATCGAGCGCGCCGAGGACCTGCGCGGCAAGCGCATCGGTTCACCCGAGTGGGCGCACTCCGCCGCCGTATACATGCGCGGCTGGCTAGCCGACGACGTTGGGGTACGCCTGGACGAGGTCGAGTGGGTGCAGGCGGGCGCGAACGCGCCGGGCCGCGAGGAGAAGGTGGAGTTGTCGCTGCCGGACGGCGTACGCCTGACCCGCATCGCCGATCGCTCCCTCTCGGATCTGCTGGCCGCCGGCGACATCGACTGCGCGATCATCGCGCGACCGCCGACCTGCTTCTTGCTGGGGCACCCCGACGTGGTGCGCCTGTTCCCCGACTTCGAGGAGCGCGAGTTCGGCCAATACCAGCGCACCGGCATCTGGCCGATCATGCACATCATCGCGATGCAGCGCCGGATCCTCGACGCCCACCCGTGGGTGGCCCGGAACCTCTACAACGCCTTCCTCGAGTCCAAGCAACGCAGTGTCGAACGGTTGCTGGACCCGGCGGTGTCGCGCTATCCGCTGCCGTGGCTGCCGGCTTACGGCCGCCGGATGAGCGACGCGTTCGGCGGCGACCCGTTCCCGTACGGCATCGAGCCGAATCGCGCCACTGTCGATCAGCTGTTGCGCTATGCGTACGAGCAGGGCATCGCGCACCGGCTGGCGACCGCCGACGAGGTCTTTCCGACCGGCATCATGACAAAGGTCGTCGTCTGAGCCGGTGTCAACCCGATCCGGTCAGGGCTGGAACAGTTTCCACTGCCCCTCGGAGACGACCTGGACGGCGCCGTCGACCACGCTAATGGCGGTGTCATTGTCGATCGCATACGTCGGTGCGGGAATCCGTGCCGCCCACTGCTCGGCGTTGGCCAAC
>DATFRR010000158.1:0-36166 GCA_035263025.1 Micromonosporaceae bacterium | reverse complement strand
GGCACTGTGTACGAGACCCTGATGCAGGGCTACGAGCAGTACGGATCGATCTGTTCCGGCGGCCGGTACGACAACCTCGCGTCGAGCGGTGACGTGACCTATCCCGGCGTCGGCATCTCGATCGGCGTCACGCGGCTGCTCGGCCTGCTGTTCGGCGCGAACGCGCTGACCGCGTCCCGGCACGTGCCGACGTGCGTGCTGATCGCGCTGCCGGACGAGGAGTCCCGGCCGGCGTGCCGGCGCATCGCGCAGGCGCTGCGGTCACGTGGCATCGCAACGGAGGTCGCGCCGGAGCCGGCCAAATTCGGCCGGCAGATCCGCTATGCGGACCGACGCGGCATCCCGTACGTGTGGTTCCCCGGCGTCGACGGCATGTCCGACCAGGTCAAGGACATTCGCTCGGGCGAGCAGGTGCAGGCATCGGCGACCGAATGGATGCCGCCGGCCGCCGACCTCGAACCGCAGATCGTCGCGTCGTAGTCGCGTCTTCTTCGGGGATCTTGGCATGGCGCGCGCTCGTTGTGGCTGTTCGACTCCAAGATCGGGGAGAGAGTTAAAGTGACCGCGAACGCCCGCGCCCGCACGGCGCGAGACCACGAGGAGCGCGTGACGTGATCCGTACCCATGACGCTGGAAGCCTGCGCGCGACGGACGCCGGAGCCACCGTCGTGCTCGCCGGCTGGGTGGCGCGCCGGCGCGACCACGGCGGCGTGATCTTCGTCGACCTTCGCGACGGCTCCGGAATCGCACAGGTGGTGTTCCGCGAGGAGATGGCGGCTGCGCACGGGCTGCGCAACGAATTCTGCGTCAAGGTCACCGGCGCGGTGGAACGCCGTCCGGCCGGCAATGAGAACCCCGACCTGTCGACCGGCGACGTCGAGGTGATCGCGACCGAGCTGGAGATCCTGTCCGAGGCCGCGCCGCTGCCGATCCCGGTCGACGACCACATCGAGGCCGGCGACGATATGCGGCTCAAGTACCGCTACCTCGATCTGCGCCGCGGCGCACCGCACCGGAACCTCGTGCTGCGCAGCCGTGCGAACGAGATCGCGCGACGCGTGTTGCATGAACGGGACTTCCACGAGATCGAGACGCCGACGCTGACCCGGTCGACGCCGGAGGGCGCACGCGATTTCCTGGTGCCGGTGCGGTTGCAGCCCGGCACGTGGTACGCACTGCCGCAGTCGCCGCAGCTGTTCAAGCAGCTCCTGATGGTGGCCGGCATGGAGCGCTACTACCAGATCGCACGCTGCTATCGCGACGAAGACTTCCGCGCCGACCGCCAGCCGGAGTTCACGCAGCTGGACATCGAGATGTCGTTCGTCACGCAGGACGACGTGATCGAGGTGGCCGAGTCGATCGTCGGGGCGATGTGGGGCGAGCTTGCCGGCTACGCGTTGCCGCGGCCGGTGCGGCGCATCACCTGGCACGAGGCGATGGACCGGTACGGCTCCGACAAGCCGGATCTCCGGTACGGCGTCGAGCTGACCGACCTGACCGCGTACTTACACGGCACCGAGTTCCGCGTGTTCGCGAGCGCGCTGGACGCGGGCGGCTACGTCGGCGCGGTTGTGATGCCGGGCGGCGCCTCGCAGACCCGCAAGGAGCTGGACGGCTGGCAGGACTGGGCGAAGGCGCGCGGCGCACGCGGACTGGCGTACGTCGTGCTGGACGCGGACACCGGCGAGGCACGTGGACCGGTCGCGAAGAACCTGTCCGACGCCCATCTCGCCGGTCTCGCGGACGCGGTCGGTGCGAAGCCGGGCGACGCGGTGTTTTTCGCGGCATCGGCACGGCGACGCGAGGCGCAGGAACTGCTCGGTGCGGCGCGCATCGAGATCGCTCGTCGTGCCGGCCTGGTCGACGAGAGCGCGTGGGCGTTCTGCTGGATCATTGACGCGCCGATGTTCGAGCCGGCGATCGACGACAACGGCGTACACGTCGGGTGGGCCGCCGTACATCATCCCTTCACGTCACCGAACGGCGAGTGGATCGACCGCTTCGAGCAGGCGCCGGACGAGGCGTTGGCGTACGCGTACGACATCGTCTGCAACGGCAACGAGATCGGTGGCGGCTCGATCCGTATCCATCGCGCCGACGTACAGCGCCGGGTCTTCGCCACCCTCGGCATCTCCGACGAGGACGCGGCCGACAAGTTCGGCTTCTTGCTGGAGGCGTTCAAATACGGTCCACCGCCGCACGGCGGCATCGCCTTCGGTTGGGATCGCGTGTGCATGCTGCTCGCGGGTGAGGACTCGATCCGCGAGGTGATCGCGTTCCCGAAGACGCGCGGCGGCTTCGATCCGCTGACGTCGGCGCCCACGCCTATCACCGCGGACCAGCGGCGCGAGGCAGGCATCGATGCGAAGCCGAAGCTCGGCGCCGGCCCGGCCGGAACGGCCGGCGGCGCGGCGGGCGAGGCCGGTGGCGCGGCCGGAACGGCCGGTGGCGCGGCCGGAACGGCCGGTGGCGCGGCGCAGGTCGAGCCGACGCCATAGCGCGACGCCGGCTCGTCGCGCGTGGAACGTGTGAACCGTTTGTATTGCGGGTAGTAGCGAGCGCCCCTACTACCCATCGGAGCGCACACATGCTTGCCGTCATCGCCGCGATCTTGTTCGGGCTCGCGCTGCTGTTCAACCTCACGAGTACGCACCTCGGCAGCATCAGCATCGTCGACCTGGAACTCGCCGGACTGCTGTGTTTCGCGCTGCACTTCGCCTGGACCAAGGGCCGCGCCTGGCGGCGGTAACCCGGATACGGCGGTAACCCGGATGCGGCGGTAACCCGGACGCCGGTCACGGCGCTGTCGGGTCCCCGACCACGGCTGTGAGCCGCGACTTCGTCACCAGGCGGTGTCGGCCTCAGCCGGTAGTCTTGCCGCGATGGATATCGAGCCGGGCCCGGACGGCGACGGCCTCTTCGTGATCGACCGTGATGCGGCCGACCTCGCGGTGGAGTCGCCTCGGGGCGAGGCACGCGCCGCGAACAGGCGCGCGCCGGCGCATTCCGGACCAGGCGTCGACGCGATCGGCTTCGGCGAGGTACGGCCGGACGCACCACTGGCCGTGCGCATGCGGCCGGCCTCGATCGATGAGCTGATCGGGCAGGATCATCTGCTCGCGCCGGGCGCGCCGCTGCGCCAGCTCGTGGAGAGCCCGACACCGGTGTCGATCATCCTGTGGGGACCGCCCGGCTCCGGCAAGACCACGATCGCACACCTGGTGGCGACCGCGACGGACCGGACCTTCGTCGCGCTGTCCGCGCTCAATGCCGGCGTCAAGGATGTCCGAGCGGTGATCGATGCGGCCCGTGCGCAGCGACGGCACGGCGGGGCGCCAACCGTTCTGTTCATCGACGAGGTGCATCGGTTCTCGAAGACGCAACAGGACTCGCTGCTCGCCGCGGTCGAGGACCGCACGGTCACGCTGCTCGCAGCGACTACGGAGAATCCGTACTTCTCGCTCATTTCGCCGTTGCTGTCTCGCTGCGTGCTCCTCACGCTGCGAGCACTCGACGACGAGGCGGTGCGCACCCTTGTGCAGCGCGCGATCTCCGACCCACGTGGTCTCGGTGGGGCCGTCGCCGTCGATCCGGACGCGGAAGCCCACATGGTACGGCTGGCCAGCGGCGACGTACGCAAGGCGCTGACCGCGCTGGAGGCGGCCGCGGCGTCGGCAACGGCACGGCGGAAGCCGGACAACTTACCGGTCGTCATCGACCTGGCGACCGCGGAGCGGGCGGTGGACATCGCCGCGGTGCGCTACGACCGGGACGGCGACGAGCACTACGACGTGATCAGCGCGTTCATCAAGAGCATGCGCGGCTCGGATGTCGACGCCGCGCTGCACTATCTGGCGCGCATGATCGTCGCCGGCGAGGACCCTCGGTTCATCGCACGGCGTCTCGTCATCTTCGCCAGCGAGGACATCGGCATGGCCGACCCGAGCGCGCTTGCCACCGCGACCGCCGCCGCACAGGCAGTGGCGCTGATCGGGCTCCCCGAGGCGCAGATCAACCTTGCGCACGCGACGATCCATCTCGCCACCGCCCCGAAGTCCAACGCGGTCATCGTGGCGATCGGTGAGGCGACCGCGGACGTCCGCGCCGGCGCCGCCGGACCCGTGCCAAAGGCGCTCCGTGACGCGCATTACCCCGGGGCACGCGGGCTCGGCCACGGCACGGGCTACCGCTACCCACACGATGATCCACGAGGTGTGCTGACGCAGCAGTACGCGCCGGATGACGTCGTCGGACGCGACTACTATCGCCCGGTCGGCCACGGCGCCGAACGGGACGTAGCGCAACGATTGCCGCGCCTTCGCCGGATTGTGCGCGGCGAACCATCGGGCACAATCGGAGCAGGCACTCCGGCGACAGACGCCGGCGAACGCCCGCCGGCCGTGGATGCCGGCGACGAGCCGGATTGGCCGGCGGATCGGATCGCGGATCGGATCGCACCGGGAGAGGAGGAGCGGGGATGACGCGCCAAGAGCGACCGTCGGACGCCGACCGGCCGCTCCCGCCCTCCCCGCGGAGCGGTTACGACCGCGACTACGACGGCGACGGTGACACCGGTGCCCATCACGCGACGGGGCAGCACCGAGTGGCCGACGACGTGACCGCGTCTTACCCAGAGGTAGCGGCGAGCGGCGACCGCCGCGGTCGCCTCGGGTTGGGCGGTGATCAGCCCGACGCCGTGCCGCCACGCCGCCGACGCGGCGCGCCGCCCACGCTCGGCATCCCCATCCCTCCGCCACCGATCACCAAGGAGCTGATCAGCGACGACGCGCCGAAGCCGAGTGGTTTCGTCGCGCCACTGCGCGGTGGGCTGGATCCGTTGTCCGGGGCCGACGGGTCGGCATCGGACCGGCCGCGCCACACCGAGCGCCTGGATGTTCGAGGCGAGCGACGGCCAGACGCTGGTCGCCACGGCACCGGGCCAGACGACGGTGACGGGCGTGACGCATCCGGTCCGGGTTCCCGGATGCTTGACATCTTCGGCCTCGGTCCCGGACACCGGCGTGACGGCGACCCGGGGGCGGAGCCGCCGGGACGGTTTTCCGGATTTCGCGGTCTGCGCCCGACGGGCGCGCCGCGTAATGCCGATGCGCCGCCCGACGAGGACGCGGCCGGCCGTCGCCGCACCGGTGGACGCCGGCCCACCGGTGACCGTCGTCCGGACGATCTGTCCGCCCACGATCAGTCGGGCGAGCTGCGCGGCATCGGCGCATTCCGATCCAACGGGCTACGATTCGGGCCCGGTCGGATCGGCGACGCGCTGCGATCACGCGGCACCGGTCAAGGCGGCGCCAACCCGCGCCAACGATTCGGCGGCGTGCCAGAGGACGGATCTAGTGGCGCCACATCGGCCGACGGTCGCGCTGAGGGCGGGATGGATGGCATGCGCGGTCGCGGCGGACCACGTCGCGGTCGTGATCGGGAGGGCGCCGCGGGGCTGGATGGCCATGACGGCGGGCCGGTGCGAGGCGGCGCCGGGCGCCCACCCGGCGCGGGCCGCTTCGGCCGCTTTGGATCCAGCGGGGATCGCGGTGCCGCGGGCGGCATGGCCCCGCCGGGCGGTGGCCTGAGCGGTGCGATGCCGCCGGGCGGACCGATGCGTCCTGGTGGCGGTCCGAGCGGGGCAATGCGACCGGGTGGTGGCCCGAGCGGTGCGATGCCGCCGGGCGGGCCGATGCCGCCTGGTGGTCCAGTGCGTCCTGGTGGCGGTCCGAGCGGTGCAATGCGACCCGGTGGTGGCCCGAGCGGTGCGAATCCGCCGAGTGGGCCGATGCCGCCTGGTGGTCCGGTGCGTCCTGGTGGCGGTCCGAGCGGTGCAATGCGACCGGGCGGTGGCCCGAGCGGTGCGATCCCAGCGGCCGGTCCGATGGCGCCACGCCCGGTGTCACCAGGTAGCGGCGTCCCACCCGGTCCGCCCGGTCGCCAGACCGGCTCGTTCGCCCCGGCCACCGGTGGGTTCCCCGCCGCGCCGCCGGGCGCACCGATGTCGGGGCCTGTCGGACCCGGCGGAGCACCGGGTGGCCGAGGCGTGCCGGTCTCGCCCGCGCCCGCGACGCAGCCCTACGCACACCGGGTCACGGCCGCGATGCCGACACCGACGGGCGGGTTCGTCCCGAGCGACCCGGGTGCGCCGAGGTACCCGGACGGGTCGACCGACACCACCGCACCGCGCGACGCTGCCGGGGCCGCCACCGGTACCCGGACCCAGCGCAACGTGCGATACGCGAACCAAGTTCATCGCCGGACTTCTCAAGGGATGATCGCCGCGGTTTTCACCATCGTGATCGTCCTGCTCGGCGTGCTCCCGGGATATCTGCTGCTTGCCGAACACAGTTCAAATCGCGACTTCGCGTCCATCGGCGCGCTGCACCTACCGTCGTGGGCCACGCTGAGTCCGGTCGACCACACCAGTGGCAACCACTGGTGCGTCTCCGCGTGTCTGAAGAGCGACCGAACGACGGCTTCGACGCACTCGGTGACCGACACCGCGACTGCGTACGCGGACGCACTTCGCGCGGCCGGCTGGACGCCCGCGCCGCGCAACGCCTGCCCACCGGCGACCGACGGCGCCAAACAAAGTTGTTGGGTGCTGGACCGCGAACAGATCAACGTGCTCGTGTCGACCGCGTCTTGCGCGGCGCCGCCGCCGCCGACGACTGAGCCGGGCCTCACTGCGCCGGCCCTACCGCCGACGGCGCCGTCACCCTCAAGTGGATGCTCGCCGACAACGGTCACCGTCTCGTTGTTCGACCGCATCGATCTGCGGACCGCACAGTCTTAGGAGTGCCGTCCTAGCGATCGACCAGTACGGCCGTCAGCAGCCGCCGACCAGGCAGTTTAGGCGTTTCGTGAGCATCTCGCGGGCCATTGCGGGAGCCGTCCTGCCGTGTGCCGTTTCCGCGATCGCGTCACGCGCGTCCCAAGTGTGCCCTAGTGTGACCTGACGGGTAGGGTCTGCCAGGTGTGACCGCGATCTTTGCGGGGTAATCCAGCGTCCCGGCGTACTGGCCGCCGCCCGATCGGCAGATGTCACGGTCCGCGGCGACCGGGACCATCCCGCCCGGGCCGGGCGGCCGACGCCCGGGTGAAAGGGGTTCACGGTGTCCGGTGGCGAAATCGCAGCGCTCATCGCAGCGGGCGCGTTCGCGATGCTGGTCCTGGTGCTGTGCGTGCCTATCCTGCGGTTGCGGCACACGGTGGATGCCGCGACCCGCGCGATCAACGACCTCAACGATCGCACCGCTCCGTTGCTCGGCAACGTGAACACGACGGTCGACAACGTCAACACCGCGCTCGGGCAGGTACACACCACGCTCGACGAGGTGAACGCGCAGCTGGTCCGCGTCGACACGATCACCGCGCACGCCTCCACGGTCAGCGCCAACGTGGCCAACCTCGCCACCGTCGTGTCGTCGGCCGCGGCGAACCCGTTGGTCAAGGTCGCGTCGTTCGGCTATGGCCTGCGCCGCGCGGCTCGTCTGCGGCGAAAGGCGGACGACGAGGCCGACGTGCGTGCCGAACTCAAGGAACGGCGGAAGGCAATTCGACGCCGGTAGTGAGTCCGCCGGTGCCGATGTGAGCAGGCACCCCCGCCCCGCCGCGCCGTGCGCCGCGGGGCGGTACGTTCATCCGGCACCCGTCACGTGTGCTCACGCAATCGGTGGTCGCGAACAGGAGATCGACAGATGAGACGATTGTTGTGGCTGGGCGTCGGGCTCGCCATCGGCGCGCTGGCGGTGCGCGCAATCTCGAAGCAGGCACAGCGGCTCACACCCGGTGGGATCGCCGACTCAGCGCGGAAATCGGCTGGTGGCCTGGCCGGCTCGGTCCGTAGCTTTGTTAGCGACGTTCGGGACGGCATGGCCGAGCGCGAGGCGCAGATTCACGCGGCGTTCGCGGAAGGCGAGGCGATGCACGGCCGACCGACCGGGTTGGATGACTTCTACGTCGAGGAAGGTAATCACCGCCGATGAGAACCGCGGAGATCAAGCGACGGTTCCTGACCCATTTCGAGGCGAACGGACACACCGTGGTGCCGAGCGCACCACTGCCGGCCATCGACGATCCCAACCTGCTGTTCATCAACGCCGGCATGGTCCAGTTTGTCCCGTACTTCCTCGGTCAGCGCCCGGCGCCTTATCCGCGTGCGGTAAGTGTCCAGAAGTGTCTGCGTACGCCGGACATCGACGAGGTCGGCAAGACGAGCCGCCACGGCACGTTCTTCCAGATGAACGGCAACTTCTCGTTCGGTGACTACTTCAAGGACGATGCGATCCGACTGGCGTGGGAGCTGTCCACGCGATCGGTGGACGACGGCGGGTTCGGTCTCGACCCGGAGCGCATCTGGGCGACCGTCTACTTGGACGACGACGAGGCGATCGACATCTGGCGTCGCACCGGCGTGCCGCTCGAGCGCATCGTCCGGCGTGGCAAGACGGACAACTTCTGGTCGATGGGCATCCCCGGCCCGTGCGGACCGTGTTCCGAGATCTACTACGACCGCGGGCCGGACTACGGCCCGGACGGCGGGCCGGCTGTCGACGAGGATCGCTTCCTCGAGTTCTGGAATCTCGTGTTCATGCAATACAAGATGAGCGCGATCCGGACCAAGGAGGACTTCGACCTGGCGGGCGACCTGCCGGCGCGCAACATCGACACCGGCATGGGCCTGGAGCGTGTCGCCACGCTGCTGCAGGGCGTCGACAACCTGTACGAAATCGACGAAGTCCGTCCGGTGCTGGACAAGGCGGTTGAGCTCACTGGCAAGCAGTACGGCGTGAGCCACTCACACGTCGCGGCAGAGTCCGCGCCCGACGACGTACAGCTGCGGGTCATCGCCGACCATGTACGCACCGGTCTCATGATGATCAGCGACGGCGTCACGCCCGGCAACGACGGCCGTGGTTACGTGCTACGCCGGATCCTGCGACGTGCGGTCCGCGCGATGCGACTGCTCGGTTTCGAGGGCGCCGCCTTGCCGCATCTCTTGCCGGTGGCGCGGGACAGTATGTCGCCGTCCTACCCGGAGGTGGCCACCGACTTCGGGCGGATCAGCCAATACGCGTACAACGAAGAGCAGATGTTCCTCGAGACGCTGGGCAAGGGCACCACGATCCTCGACCTGGCGGTCGCGGAAACCAAGAAGTCGGGCGGCGCGACGATCACCGGCGATCGCGCGTTCGCGTTGCACGACACGTATGGGTTCCCGATCGACCTGACCCTGGAAATCGCGGCGGAGCAAGGTCTCACCGTCGACCAGGACGAGTTCCGCCGGCTGATGACCGAGCAGCGATCCCGTGCGAAGGAGGACGCGAGGCAGCGCAAGCAAGGCCACACCGACCTGTCCGCGTACGGTGCGGTGCTCGACGCCGGCGGACCGGTCGAGTTCTCCGGCTATCACGAGGTGGAGCGCGAGTCGCGGATCCGCGCGCTGCTGTCCGGCGGCAACGGTCTGGGCGAGGCGGAGCAGGGCCAGACGGTCGAGCTCGTGCTGGACGCGACGCCGTTCTACGCGGAGGGTGGCGGCCAGCAGCCGGACAACGGCATCATCACCGTCGACGGTGGACGGTTCGAGGTCTTCGACGTCCAGCAGCCGGTGCCGGGCGTCATCGTGCACCGCGGCCGCGTGGTGTCCGGCTCGGTTCGGCAGGGCGACACGGCCTTCGCGGAGATCGACGTGACGCGACGCCGCGCGATCTCCCGCGCGCACACCGCGACACACCTCGTGCACCAGACGATGCGCAACTTCCTCGGCGACTCTGCGACCCAGGCCGGTTCACTGAACGCGCCCGGTCGTCTGCGCTTCGACTTCAACACGCCGGGTGCGGTGTCACCCTCCGTGTTGCGCGATGTTGAGCAGCAGGTCAACGAGGTGCTGATGAGCGACCTCGAGGTGCGTGCGTTCATCACGTCGCAGGCCGAGGCGCGCCGGCTGGGTGCGATGGCACTGTTCGGCGAGAAGTACGGCGACGAGGTGCGCGTCGTCGAGGTCGGCGAATATGCGCGCGAGCTGTGTGGCGGCACGCACGTGGCTCGCTCCGGTCAGCTTGGCCTCGTGAAGATCCTGCACGAGGCGTCGATCGGCTCTGGCGTGCGTCGTGTCGAGGCGCTCGTCGGCATTGACGCGCTGGACTTCCTGGCCCGTGAGCACACGCTCGTGTCCCGGCTGGCCGAGCTTTACCGCGTGCCGAACGACCAGGTCGCGGACCGTGTCGAGGCGACCGTGTCGGCGTTGCGGGACGCGGAACGTGAGCTCGAGAAGTTGCGCGCCCAGATGGTGCTCGGCGGCGCGGCGGCGTACGCGGACGCAGCGCGCGACATCGGCGGCGTGGCGTACGTCGGCGTGGCGGCGCCGGAGGGCGCGAGCGGTAACGACGTGCGTACCCTCGCGCAGGAGATTCGCGGCCGGATCCCGCAGGCGCGACCGGCGATCGTCGCGGTGGTGTCGACCGCGGGCGGCAAGGCGTCGCTCGTCGTGACCGTCAACGGCGCGGGACGGGATCTCGGACTGTCCGCGGCCGATCTGGTCAGGGGTGCGCTGTCCGGACGCGGTGGCGGCAACAACGAACTCGCCCAGGGCGGCGGCGTACCGGCCGGCGACGGGCCGGTGTTGCTCGCGGCTGTCGAGGCGGCGGTCGCCGGCCACGGTGGGTGAGCGCACCGGGCGCGAATGGACGTGACGTTCGAACGCGGAACTCGACTCGGCATCGATGTCGGCCGAGTCCGCGTCGGCGTCGCGATCAGCGATCCGGACGGGATTCTGGCGACGCCACTCGTCACGCTGCAGCGTGACCACACCGCTACGAGCGGTAGGTTTCCGGCCGATATCACAGAAATTGCCCGACTTGTCGGTGTGCATCGCGTCGTCGAAGTCGTTGTCGGCCTACCCGTCCGCTTGACCGGTGACGAAGGCATCGCAGCACGCGGCGCACGTGAATATGCGCAGCTTCTGGCCGCTGCGGTTGCCCCTATACCCATCGCGCTGTCTGATGAGAGGATGTCGACAGTCGTGGCCGCGCGTAGGCTGGCGGAACGCGGCGTACGTGGTAAGCGGCAGCGTGCCGTAGTTGACCAGGCGGCCGCCGTGGAGATCCTCCAGGGCTGGCTGGATGCACACCGGAGGCGTGTTTAGTGAGCGACGGGCGTGACGCGTCGTGGCATGACGGGCGTGACCGCCAGCGACGACAACACCCAGCGGTCGACCACGGCCACAACGTGCTTCGAGACCAGGGCTATCCAGACAACAACCCGAGCTACGGCGGATACGCCGCCGGTGGCTACGACCCGAACTACGACCCGAATTACGGCGGGTACGTCCCGGAGTCGTACGACGCCAACACGTACGGCGATCCGGGCAACGGGTACGGCTATCCGCCGCAGGGCTACTCCGATCAGGACTACCGATCCGGGTACGACCAGCCGGACTACGGACATCCCGGGTACGGTGGCCAGGGCTACCCACCCGACGCATACCCGGCACAGTATCCGGGCGGCGGATACGGCGAGCAGCCACCGCCGGACGACGGATTCTTCGACTCCCGCTACGACACGCGCTATCCGCCCACCGGCCAAGGCGACTACCCGACGGGCAGCTTCATCGAGCACGGCTTCGACTCGCCGGCCGGCCTGACGACGAGCGGCCGCATGCGTGCGGTCGGTCGCGGCGTAGACGAGGGGCGCACCACCGGGCACAACCGCCGCATCCCCGGCGTACCGGTCGACGTGGACTTTCCGTCCGCAGGTGCGAAGCGCAAGAAGAAGCGCCGCAAGAAGACGCCGATCGTGTTGATAGTCATGCTTCTGCTATTGGCCGGGGTCGGTGGCGGCGCATATTTCGGCCTCGACAAGATCCGGTCGTATTTCGGCAGCGCGCCGGACTACACCGGCCAGGGCAGTGGCGACGTCAAGGTGAAGATCGCAGAGGGCGACACCGCGACCGCGATCGCGGACACGCTCTTTGCCGACCACGTCATCAAGAGCAAGGAATCGTTCATCAAGGCGGCGATCGCCGACCCGAAGTCGAAGACGATCGAGCACGGCTGGTATCGCCTGCACGAGCACATGAGCGCGAAGAACGCGCTGGCCATGCTCGTCGCTAAGGACAGCAACGGCAATCCGCTCAACCTGTTCATCTACAAGGTGACCATCCCCGAGGGCACCATCTCCATCGACATCTACACGCTGCTGTCGAAGGCGACCGGCATACCGGTGCAGCAGTTCATCGACGCGGCGAAGGATCCGGTCGCGCTCGGTGTCGACAAGGCGTGGTTCACCGCGAAGCGCGACGACGGCCGCGTGACGGTCACCGCGAACGTCAAGGGCTTCAAATATCCGGCGATGATCGAGGGCTTCCTCTTCCCGGCCACATACAGCTTCCAGCCGGACGAGACCGCGCAGCAGATGCTTGCCGCCATGGTGAAGAAGTTCAACGACGTCGCGACGCAGTTGGACTTCGTGAACCTGGCGCAGTCGAAGCTGAAGATCCCGCCGATCGAGGCGCTGATCGCGGCCTCGATCGCACAGTCGGAGGCGACCACGGCACAGGATATGGCCGGCGTGACGCGAGTGCTCTACAACCGGGTGTTCAAGGGCCTCGCGAACAAGCTGCTTGGCGTGGACAGCGAGACGAACTACTTCCTGCGCATGACCGGTCATGACGCGAAGACGTCGGACCAGTTGAAGTCGTCCGAGCTCAACGACAAGAACGACCCGTACAACACGCACACCGTGACCGGCTTCCCGCCCGGCGCGATCAGCAACCCGGGTGAGGACGCGCTGAAGGCCGCGCTCAACCCCGATCCATCGAAGGTCGGCTACGGCTACTTCCAGACCGTCGGCAACGACCCCAAGGTCGTGTTCTCCAAGACGTACGCCGACTTCTGCAAGCTCAACACCTCGTGCTGAGCGCGGCGCCGCGGCGCGCCGCGGTGCTGGGTTCGCCGATTGCGCACTCGCTGTCGCCCGTGCTGCACAACGCGGGCTACGCGGCGGCCGGACTCGCCGATTGGCGCTACTCGGCGGTCGAATGCGGCGAGTCGGATCTGGCGGCGTTCGTGGCCGGGCTCGACGCGGAGTGGGCCGGACTCTCGCTCACTATGCCGCTCAAGTCGGCCGGGCTCGCGGTGGCCGACGAGATCACGCCTATTGCGGCCGCGATCGGAGCCGCCAACACACTGGTGCGTACGGCTAACGGCTGGCGGGCGGACAACACCGACGCGCCGGGCATGGTCGACGCGCTGCGCGAGGCCGGCGTGAAGCGCGTCGAATCGGTCGCGATCCTCGGTGCGGGCGGCACCGCTCATGCGGCGGTCGCGGCGGCTCGCGATCTCGGTGCCGACGACATCCACGTCTACGCGCGCCGTGCCGCGGCATTCGACGAGCTGGCCGAGGCGGCGGACCGGCTCGGCACCTCGATCACGTACGGCCCGTGGCTCGACGCGAACGCCTGCGCCGACGCCGATCTCGTGGTGTCCACCGTTCCGAAGGGTGTCACGGACGCACTTCGCCCTCGCTGGCGTCCGGCGAGCACGGTCTTCGACGCGCTCTACGACCCTTGGCCGACTCCGTTCGCGGCGACCGCGGCGGAGGCCGGCGCCACGATCGTGTCCGGCCTCGATCTGCTGCTTCACCAAGCGGTGCACCAGTTCGAGCTGTTCACCGGCGTAACCGCACCGGTCGACGCGATGCGGGACGCACTCGCTGTCGCCGCCGCCCGCCGCTGACCCGGGCACGTCCGGCCGGCCGTCGGCGTACCCATCGCATGAGACATCGCGGACGGCGGCCCGGAAGCCGCCCACGATCAACCCGGCGCGCCGCGGCATCGCTTCGGCGATCAACCCGGCGCGCCGCGGCATCGCTTCGGCGATCATCATGGCGCCTCGCGGCATCGCTACGCTTCGGCGCTGTGCCAGACTTGGCGCGTGTTGCGTTGGTTGACCGCCGGTGAATCGCACGGCCCGGCGCTGGTCGCGGTACTCGACGGGGTGCCGGCCGGCGTCGCGGTGACGAGCGATGACGTCGGTCGCGAATTGGCCCGGCGCCGCCTCGGCTACGGCCGCGGCGCGCGGATGACGTTCGAACGGGACGAGGTCGAGATTATCGGCGGGGTACGCCACGGCGTGACGCTTGGCAGCCCGGTGGCGATCCGAGTCGCCAACACCGAATGGCCGAAGTGGCAGGCCGTCATGGCCGCCGATCCCGTCGACCCGGCCGCGCTCGTCGACCAGGCCCGTAACGCACCGCTGACCCGACCTCGACCGGGGCACGCCGACCTCGCCGGCATGCAGAAGTACGGCCACACCGACGCCCGGCCGATCCTGGAGCGGGCCAGTGCACGGGAGACGGCGGCGCGTTGCGCCATCGGTACGGTCGCGAAGGCGCTGCTCGCACAGGGGCTCGGCATCGAGATCGTGTCGCACGTCGTCGAACTCGGCACGGTGTCGGTGAAGCCCGGCCTGCAACCCGAGCCGTCGGACCGGGAGCGCATCGACGCCGACCCGTTGCGATGCCTCGATCCGGAGGCCAGCGCGCGGATGGTCGCGGAGGTGGATGCGGCGAAGAAGGATGCCGACACGCTCGGCGGCATCGTCGAGGTCATCGCCTACGGTGCGCCGCCCGGCCTCGGCTCGCACACGCAATGGGACCGCAAGCTCGACTCGCGGCTGGCCGCGGCGCTGATGTCCGTCCACGCCATCAAGGGTGTCGAGATCGGTGACGCGTTTACGCAAGCGCGCAGCCGTGGATCGGGCGCGCACGACGAGATCGTGCCGACGGCGACCGGCGTGCGGCGCCTGACCGACCGGGCCGGCGGGCTCGAGGGCGGCATGACGAGTGGCGAGCCGGTCCGCGTGCGTGCCGCGATGAAGCCGATCTCGTCGCTGAACCGACCGTTGGCCACGGTGGACGTGACCACCGGCGAGGCAGCCACCGCCATCAACCAACGTTCCGACGTGTGCGCGGTGCCGGCCGCCGCGGTCGTCGCCGAGTCGATGGTCGCATTCGTGCTTGCCGAGGCAGCCGTCGATAAGTTCGGCGGCGATTCGCTGGCGGAGATCCGGCGCAACCTTGCCGGGTACCTCGACGCTTTGGTGATCAAGTGAGCGGGACCGGCGGCGCGGTTGGCCCGGTTGCTGTTCTCGTCGGGCCGCCCGGCGCCGGCAAGTCGACGGTCGGCGCGTTGCTCGCGGCCGCGATCAACCGACCGTTCGCGGACACCGACACGCTGATCGAGGCGGCCGCCGGCAAGTCGATACCGGACATCTTCTTCGACGACGGCGAGCCGCACTTCCGCAAGCTCGAGGCCGAGACGGTCGCGGACGCCCTGTCCACATTCGACGGTGTGCTCGCGCTCGGCGCCGGTGCGATCCTCGCCGCCGAATCCCGCGATGCGCTGCGCGGACACGCGGTGGTCTACCTGTCCGTGGACTTCGCCGATGCGATCAAGCGCGTCGGGCTAGGCGCGGGGCGGCCACTTCTGAAGATCAATCCGAGGGCAACCATGCGGCACCTGCTCGACCAGCGCCGGCCGTTCTACGAGGAGGTCGCGTCGATCACGGTCGACACGTCCGGCCGCGCGCCGGAGGACGTCACCGCGGACATCGTGCACGCGCTGGGCCGCGCCGGCTGACCAACCGGCGCTACGTCACTGCTTTCGTGGGTACCCAGAACCGCAACGTGCGCTCATAGGCCGCGTCGGGCCGGCCACCGTGGTGCTCGATGACGCGCCGGGACGCAATGTTGTCGCGGTCGCACGTGATGAGCACAGGGTCGATGCCGAGTCGCGATGCGATCGGTAACGCCGCGCCGAGCATCGTGGTCGCGTGGCCGCGACGACGTGCCGCGGGCACGACTTCGTAGCCGATGTGACCGCCGACTCGTGTCAGCGCCTCGGTGAGGTGGTGCCGGATGCTCAGACGGCCGAGAAACGCCGCGCCGTCGACCCACCACAGCACGGTCTCGGGGACGTATCCGGTCGGCCTCGGGGCGTCCGGCTCGGCCCGTGCGATCAACTCGTCGACGTATCGCCGGAACGCCGCCCCGTCGCGGAGTTCGCCGATGTCGAGATCGATGTGCGCGCCCTGGGTCTGGAAGTCCGCGACTGCCGCGAGATACGACGCGTGAACGCGCTCGGTCGGCGCGACGAGGTTCGGCACCGGCCCATTGTGGATCACGCTATCGCGGCATCGCGACGCCTTTATCGACATGGGGTTATAGACGCATAACCCGATACGGGTTATAACAGCCTCGAGCATTCACGAAGGAGTGGGAGATGCCGAAAATCAATGTGTACGTACCCGATGACCTCGGTGATGGGCTGAAGGCCGCGGACCTGCCGGTATCCGCGATCTGTCAACGAGCGCTCGAGCAGGCGCTGCGACGGATCACCGCGATCCGTCAGGCGACCGTTGACCACGTCGACGATGCCTCGTTCGCGGCTCGGCTGCCGAACTTCACCGATCGCGCCCGCACCGTGCTCCGGCTCGGGATCGACCGCGGTCGAGCCGCCGGCACACCGGTCGGCACCGGAGATCTGCTCGCCGGCCTGATCGCGGAGGGCGCCGGCCTCGGGCTGGCGGTGCTTGACGCGATGGAGATCATTCCGGAGCAGATCCTCCGCGACCTCGAGCGGTCCGCCGCCACCGAGCCGGCCAGCGCGGTCGCGACGTCCGGCGGCGAGGTGTCAACGGGCGGCGGCGAGGTGTCAACGGGCGGCGGACCCGTGGATGCGGTGGAGCGCCATTTGAGTACGGCGGCGTCGAACGCGCTCGAGTCGGCCATGTCCGAGTCGATCGGTCTCGGCCACCATTACGTCGGCACCGAGCACGTGCTGCTCGGGCTGATCGCCGAGACGGACGGCCAGGCCGGCCAGGTGCTGCGCGCGCGAGGCGTCGACTTACGCACCGCCCGGCGCGCGGTCTCCGCGGCACTCGCGGGGTTGAGCCAGCGGTCCAGGGCGCAACGGGCACAACCGCCAGCGAGCGACCTGTCGTCGATGGTGGCCGCCGCGGTGCGTCGCGAGGTGCAACCACTCGTGGTGCGCATCGAGCGGCTCGAACGGAGCGACGGGACCAGTCAGGCGGCCGGCAGGACGTAAAGCAGCGTGGTCGCGAGCATCGAAAGGGTCGCGCCGACGATGGTCAGCCCGCGTGCCAGCCGACGCGACTCGCGCGCCGATCGACGTTGGCGAAGGCGAACCTCGTCGGGATTGTCCCGCGTGACGATCGTCGGCCCGTGCCTGGCCGCCACGACCATGACGTACGGTCCACGCTGGACAGTCGCGCCGAGCACGTACGCCTGCCGGCCGGCCGGCACCCGTACCTCGGTGAGGCGCAGCGACTCGTACCCCCGCACATCGGTGTACGCGTGCGGGGGCACGCACCCGGGCATCGTGTCGACCGTGTCGGGCCGGTAGATCTCCAGTGCTACGTCGACGATCGGCGTGTCGTGCCGGGTCGGCGGCGACTCCGCAAGGTGTGGATCCAACAGTGCGCTGCCGGTCCGATCCGCGATCGCCGCCGGCGACGGTGCCACCGAGCGCCACAGGCTGTCCTCGCCGATCGACTCCTCGGACATCCGTCGTGACGGGACGCGGATCAGTTCGACGGCGTACCACGCGCAGTCCTCGCCAGTGATCGGCGCGACGTACCGCCCACCCGGTCCGTACGCAGTGCTGGCGATCGCCGCGCGCCGCCGCGCCGGCCCGTCCCACGAGCCGATTGGCGTCAGCTTCGTACGTGCGACCACACGATGGTCGTGCAACGCGAACACGCCAAGGGTGAGCGCGGTGATGCCGGCGATGAGGCACGCGCCGCCGACGAGTTCGATCACGACGACGAACGTGAGCACGCGGACACCGTACGGCGTGCGACCTCCGCCGTCGACGGTTGCGCCCGAAGTCGACGCGCCCGAGCGGGACGGTGTCGCGCCTGAGCGGGACGATGTTTATGCGTTGCGCGTATGCATTGTCCGGCGCGAGTGGTGCGCAAACCCTCATGGCCGTGTGCCGACCCATCCGGCAGGGTTGAAAACCTTAGCCACCTTTCCTAGCGTCACTGAAGACGGTCGATCCGCCGTGGCCAGCCGCATCCCCCCGAGCGGCCACTCCACCGAGTTCTCCCGAGGAGATCGCATGGCAGTTCGAACCCGCATACTCGCGATTGCGAGCGTGCCAATCCTGGTCGCCGGCCTCGTCGCCGTGTTGAGCGGAACCAGTGCGGCGAGCCCATCGACGAACAACTGGAAATTCGCCCCGGACATCAATGCGCCGTGGGCACACGAGGGCGACGATGAGAACGACCTCGACACGCCCGACGCCGCAGTCGCGCTATGTCGCTCGGCGCCGTTCAATACCACCGCGGCGTACGCGGCGACCAGCGACGTCAACGCGATCGTCGGCGACGCGCTGAACAACAGCGGTGCGTCCAACCTCGGTTGTTCGACACCGCAGAACGAGACCAGCATCGCGGTCGACCCCACGAACCCGATGCACTTGGTGGCCGGCGCGAACGACTACCGGGTGTGCTGCGACTTCACCGCGTTGAACGACAGCACGGCCTGGGCGTACACGAGCTTCGACGGCGGCACGACCTGGACGAATGTGCAGGTGCCGGGGCTGACCGCCGAGACCGGCGGGCAGGGTCAGTTCGCGAAGGCGGACTCGGCCGGCGACCCGGCGATGGCGTTCGGACCGGACGGCACGGTCTACTACGCCAACATCGTGTTCAGCCGGGTCAGCCCGGCCTCCGGCGTCGCGGTCAGCGTCTCGCACGACGGTGGCCTCACCTGGGACCAGCCGAACATGGTGACCTGGGTGAAGTCCGCGGACTTCTTCAATGACAAGGAGTTCATCGGTGCCGGGCCGAACGGAAAGGTCGTGGTGACCTGGACGAAGTTCGCGTTGGGCCCGCGCGGCGCCGGCTTCCTGCAGTCGCCGATCGTTATGGCGATCTCGATGGACCGTGGCCACACCTGGAACAACCAGGGTCGCCCGGTGTCCGATGCGTCGCACCCGTTCGACTCCGGCTCGATGCCGATCTTCGGACCGGATGGCGCACTCTACGTCGCGTACGAGGGAGCACAGCCGAGCACCGGATTTGCTACCGACGCAACGGTCGTGGCCCGCTCGACCGACAACGGCGCGCACTTCTCCAACGTCGAGATCGGACGCGTCTTCGACGACCTCGATTGCTACCCGGTCTTCCAAGGGCGGCAGACGTTGACCGACGAGCATTTCCGGCTCAACAGCTTCCCTGCCTTCAGCATCGACCCGGTCACCGGCCACCTGGCCGTGGCGTGGGCCGACGACGAGGGCGTCGGAAACTGCGGTACGGGACACAGCAGCTTCTCCGGCACCACCGCGGCGCAGGTGAAGCTCGTGACCGGCGCGTGGGGTGCATTGTCCGCCCCGGTGACCATCACGTCTGGTGCGGACAAGGTCTTCCCGGGCGTGGCGGCACGCAACGGCGTCGTCGCGGTCACGTACTACACGCGCGATTTTTCCGCGACCCACAACCCGGCGACCTGCGACGTGAAGATTCCGGACGACGCACCGGCCGGTGTCGTGTCCGTGGAGACGATCGATCACTCGGTCTGCCTGGACTACGCGGCCAGCGTTTCCTCTGATGGGTTCGCCAGCGAACGACGGCTGACCAGTGAAGGCTCCAACCCGTTCGTGGAGTTTGCCGACGGCTCGTTCATCGGCGACTACTCGCAGGCGGCAATTGGTTCGAACGGTGTCGTGCACACCGCGTGGACCGACTTCCGCGGGCGTCCGGGTGTCACGGCAGCCAACCAGGACGTGTACGTCGCGAACTTCACGCCGTAGCGTCCGCTAGGACTGGTGCCCCGGACGCTTGCGTCCGGGGCACCACTCGTGTCCGTGTTCATCCGACCGCGCCAACCACGGCAGCCGCGTCGGTGAGCCGACCGTCGGCGAGCCGCAGGTGGCGCTCGCAGCCGATCGCCTTCGGCAGGTACGCGTCGTGCGTGACGACGAGTACGGCGCCGTCGTAGACGCGCAGCGCCTCCTCGACGACATCCATCGCGTCGAAGTCGAGGAAGTTCGTCGGCTCGTCGAGCAGCAGCAGGTCGGCGTCGCTGTTCACGATCGTGGCGAGCAATAGGCGGCGGATCTCGCCGGCGGACAACGAGCCGAGCGGCCGCGGATGTACGTCGTCGTCGAACTGGTACGCCCGCAACAGGGCCTCCGCCTCGTCGATGTACACCGGCACGCGGGCCCGGAAGAAGTCCAGCACCGATGTTGCGAGTCGCAGCTCGTCGTGCGTCTGCGGCAGCAGCGCGACCACGCCGGCGCGATCGACGCGGCCGGCCAACGGCTCACCATGCCCGGCGAGCACGCGTAACAGCGACGTCTTGCCGCTGCCGTTCGCGCCGGTGAGGACGATCCGCTCGCGCGGCCCGACGCGCAGGTTCACGTCGGTCATGAGGACGCGCTCGCCGGCTCGAACGGTCACACCGGACGCGGCGAGCACGGTGTCCACCGGACGGTCCGCGCGCGCCAGCGACGGCCGGAACGCGAGCACCAGCGGCGGTCGCGTCTCCGGCCGCGCGAGCCAGCTGGTCGCCGTCATCTGTCGCACGAGCCGTCGCTCACGCGCCTTCGCCTTCTTGGCGACCTTCTTCGCGTAACGTCGCAGCCGGTCGTTGTGCGTGCTGGACTCGGTGGCGTGCGCCTGACCCTTCGTACGCTCGATGTCCTCGACGAGCCGGACGCGGGCCTTCTCCTGCGCCTCGAAGTCGAGCAATAGTCGCTCCCAGCGCCGCTGCTTCTCGACGCGGAACTCGGTGTATCCGCCGCGGTAGAACTGTGGCCGGTCGGCAATGCCGTCGAGTTCGATGACGCGCGTCGCGACGCGGTCGAGCATCGCCCGATCGTGCGTGACGACCATGAGCGAGCCGCGGAACGCGGCGAGGTAGCCGCCGAGCCAGTCGATGCCGCTTGCGTCGAGATGGTTGGTCGGCTCGTCAAGCAACAGGACGGTCGGTTCTTCGATCAGCACCCGGGCGAGCATCAGCCGTGCCTGTTCGCCGCCGGACAGCCGGCCCAACGGTGTGTCGTCGGCGAACCCGGCCACGCCGAGCCGATCACGGATCTCCGTCACCCGCGCCCGGTAGGACCACCCGCCGAGGTCGTCGAGGCGGGCGTATAGATCGGTGAGTTCCGTGAGCCGCGACGCGTCTCCGGCCGGCGCACCGGCTCGCGCCGCCCCGTCGTTCGCCGCCCCGTCGTTCGCTGTGCCGCTGAGCGCGGCCTCCAGCACCCGCCGTTCGCGGTCGAGCCGAGCGACCTCACCGGGTACGCCGTCGAGGAACGCTCCGACTGTGGTGGCCGGATCGGGAACCTGTTGCGCCACGTGACCGACTCGCGCGCCGGCCGGGAACTGGACGCGGCCGCGAGTAGGTCGCAGCGTGCCGGCCAGGATCGCGAGCAGCGTCGACTTGCCGACGCCATTCGGGCCGACAAGACCAACGCGGTCAGTCGCGCCCACCTCGAACGTGGTACGCGTGAACAACGGCTCGCCGCCGTACGACGCGGCGAGGTCAAGAGCCTTCCACATACGCCACACCCATCCGCACGCCGGCCGTGCCGCGGCGTGCTGGTACGCACCGATCAGGGATCGAGGTACCGGTGTCAGCGCATGGCGCCGAGTATCGCCGGCCCCTGCGCTACCCGTCCAGCAAATAACCCCGTCCAGCAAATAACCCCCGTCCAGCAATAACGCAGCCCAGCAGACAAGACGGAGCGCTCGCCCTGCAGACGGAGCCGTGTGACCGGCGATAGGTTGGTGATCGTGCGGGTCGCGCTGTTCATCACGTGCTTCAACGACACGCTGTTCCCGAACGTCGGGAAGGCGACCGTCGCGGTGCTCGACCGGTTGGGGGTCGATGTCGACTTCCCGGCGGCGCAGACGTGCTGTGGCCAGATGCACTTCAACTCCGGGTACCGCGACGCATGCGTACCGCTGGTCCGGCACTTCGCGGCGGCGTTTGGCGGGTACGACGCCGTCGTCACCCCGTCGGCGTCCTGCGCCGCTATGGTGCGCCACCACCACCGAGTCGTCGACGCGGCCGCCGCCGACGCCTCACCGCCGGTCTACGAACTCACCGAGTTCCTGGTGGACCGGCTCGCTACCACCGACGTTGGCGCCTACTTCCCGCACACCGTCACGTTCCACGCGACCTGCCATTCGCAACGGCTGTTGGGCATCGGCGACCGCCCGTCCCGGTTGCTCGCCGCGGTGGAGGGCCTGCGCGTCGTCCCGCTCGCGCGACCGGCAGAGTGTTGCGGCTTCGGCGGGACGTTCTCGGTGAAGAACCCGGACACGTCGGTGGCGATGGGCGACGACAAGGTCGACGACATCCTCGCGACCGGTGCCGACGTGCTGGCCAGCGCCGACACGTCGTGCCTCATGCACATCGGGGGCCTGCTGTCGCGGCGTGGCCCCGGCCGGTCCGGCCCACCGGTACGCATCATGCATATTGCCGAGATCCTGGCGGCGACGCGATGACCGCGCCGCCCACCGCCGCCGACCGCCCTCCAACGCCGACGTTTCTCGGCATGCCGGCGTTCCCGGTCGCGGCGCGTGCCGCGCTCGCCGACCAACAGCTGCGCGACAACCTCGGCCGCGCCACCACCACGATCCGTGACAAGCGGCTGCGCGCGATCGCGGAGATGCCCGACTGGGCAGAGCTGCGGCACGCCGGCGCCGCGATCAAGGACGACGTGCTCGCTCGCCTGCCGGAACTGTTGGAAGAGTTGGAATCGAACGTGACCGCGGCGGGCGGCGTCGTGCACTGGGCGCGCGACGCGGCCGAGGCGAACGCGATCGTCGCCGGCATCGCGCGCACGTGCGGCATCCGCGAGGTCGTCAAGGTGAAGTCGATGGCGACCCAGGAGATCGAGCTGAACGCGGCGCTCGAGAGTGACGGTGTCGATGTGTGGGAGACCGACCTCGCGGAGCTGATCGTTCAGCTCGGTCACGATCTGCCGAGCCACATCCTGGTGCCGGCGATCCACCGTAATCGAGGCGAGATCCGCGAGATCTTCGTACGCGAAATGGGTGCCGCCGGCCGACCGGCGCCGCCGGACCTGACCGACGAACCGGCCGCCCTCGCCGAGGCCGCGCGCTTGCATCTGCGCGAGAAGTTCCTGCGCGCGGAGATGGCGGTGTCCGGCGGGAACTTCGCGGTCGCCGACACGGGTACGGTCGTCGTGCTCGAGTCGGAAGGCAACGGGCGGATGTGTCTCACGTTGCCACGGGTCCTCGTGACCGTGCTCGGCATCGAGAAGCTCGTGCCGACGTGGGCGGATCTCGAGGTGTTCCTGCAATTGCTGCCGCGGTCGTCGACGGCGGAGCGGATGAACCCGTACACGTCGATGTGGACCGGTGTCACGGCCGGCGACGGACCGCAGGAGTTCCATCTTGTCCTGCTGGACAACGGCCGCACCGACACGCTCGCGGACACCGTCGGGCGGCAGGCGCTGCGGTGCATCCGATGCTCCGCCTGCCTGAACGTGTGCCCGGTCTACGCGCGTACCGGTGGCAAGGCGTACGGATCGCCCTATCCCGGCCCGATCGGCGCGATCCTCACGCCGCAACTGCGCGGCATCCACCGGCATCCGGTCGACGAGCAGACCGCCTCGCTGCCGTTCGCGTCCAGCCTCTGCGGCGCGTGCTACGAGGCGTGTCCGGTCGAGATCAACATCCCGGACGTGTTGGTGCATCTGCGCGCAAAGGTTGTCGAGGGGCATCGCGGTCACGTGGCGGAGCGGGCGGTGTTCGCGGTCGCCGGCGCCACGTTCGCCAAGCCCGGACGCCTCTCGGCCGCGCAACGGATCGGTGGCGGACTGCTTGGCCGGCGCGCCCGGTTGCGGCTGCGGGGCCCGGGGTGGGTACGGGCCTGGTTCGGCGCACGCGACATGACCCCGCCCGCGCGCGAGTCGTTCCGTACGTGGTGGAGGCGAAATCGTGTCCGGGGCTGAGACGCGTCTACCGAGCGCGAAGGACGAGATCCTGGCCCGCATCCGCGAAGCGCTCGCCGACGCGCCCACGCCGCCGGCGCCGCCGCGTGCGTACGACCGCGAACCCGATCCGGCCGTCGACGTCGTCGCGCTGTTCGCCGAGCGGGCCGGTGACTATCGGGCGACCGTGCATGTCGTACCGGTCGATGGTGTGGCCGACGCCATCGGTGCGGCGCTGCGATTGCATGGTGCGCGGCGGATCGTCGTACCCCCGGAGTTTCCGGAGCCTTGGCTCGACGGAGCCGACGGCATCGAATGGCTGCGCGACGACCCACCGCTCGCGGTCGCGGACTTGGACGCCGCGGACGGCGTGGTCACCACGGCGGCGCTGGCGATCGCGCTGACCGGCACGATCGTGTTGGACGCGGCGGCCGGGCAGGGTCGGCGAGCCCTGTCGTTGCTGCCCGACCTGCACGTGTGCGTGGTGCGCGCCGATCAGGTCGCGGCAAATGTGCCGGCCGCCATCGCGCGCGTCGACCCCCGCCGGCCACTGACCTGGATCAGCGGCCCGTCGGCGACCAGCGACATCGAACTCAACCGGGTCGAGGGCGTGCACGGTCCGCGGAACCTGCACGTCATCGTCGTTCGCTGAGCCGCGAACGCGCCACCGTGTCCGGCTCTTCTACCGATCGCGACAGATCCGCGGTGCAATGGATGCATGGCGCCGTGGCGTGCCATCGTCGTGGTCTGCGCATCGCTCGCGGCCGCGACGGTGCTCGGAGTGTCAGCGTGTGGCACCGAACGGGTGCCCGCCGCCGAGATCGGTCAGGCGACGCCCGCGGACGCGGTGATCTGCGACGGCGTTGACGCGCGGGCAACAGTGCGCGCGCTGTTCGCGCGGATCGACACCGGCCGAGCCATCGACCTGGCCACGTATTTCGTCGGCGCGTCGCAGTTCGTCGGTTGGTACGACCCGGATGTCGGCGAGGTCACGGCGGTGCCCGAGGCCGAGAACAATGACGACGCCAAGAACATTGACGATGCCGCGATCGAGGGTGAGCGGGATGCCAGCGTGCGCGGCGCACCGACGCTCGACGCGGTCCAGGCGCGGCTCGACCACCTCGCCAATCGCATCAGCATCGCGCTCGTGACGTTCCACGACGACGGGTACCGACCGCGCGTGTCCGGAGATTCATTCACGTTCACTGTGCGTGTGCAGCCCGCGCCGGTCGCCGCGACCGGTGCAGGTCGCGGTCATGGTGTCGTGGACTGCAGTACGGCACGAATCAAAGACCTCTCCATCGACCGCTGGTGACGCGCCGTCGATTGCCGGTCAGACATGCCGGGTACGCGACGTAAGGGCGCCTACTTGTGGGATGCGCTGGCATCCGTCGCCGGACCGCGCACCGAATGCACCGGGATCGCGACCGTCACCGTCGTGCCGCCGCTGCTCGAGTCGATGTCCAGGCGATCGCTCATCTGACGCACTAACCAGAGGCCGCGGCCGGTAAGCGCGTTGGTGCTCGACGCGTGTTCACCGGCGTGGTTCGGGTCACGCATGCCGTCACCGTGGTCGCTGACCTGGCAGTAGACGCAGCCGTCACGGCACCACAGCCACATCCGGCCGGTGCCACCGCCGTGGCGCACCGCGTTGGTGGCGAGTTCGTTGGCGACTAGTACGAGATCGTTGAGCGGCCGGCCGGCTAGGCCGTAGCGCCGGCCTTCGGCCGCCGCCGCAGCGCGAAGGGCGGCCAAGCTCGACAGCTCGACCGGATAGCTGTGCGCGTCCGTCGGATGCGGAATGTGGCCGTGATCATCCGAGGCCACGGATCTACCGGTGACCACGCGGCGTGTCCGACCGTCGCTCATACCCGTGTCGTTCCCCAGGCGCCACGCCGTCACGCATGCCCGCCGCCCCAGTTAGTCAAAACTTGCCGGTAGCCCCGCTGCTGCCGGCGTCGGCACCTGTTCCGACACACGATGACGCCCCACCGGTCAATGCCACGATGAGGCGCCATCGGGTCGTGTTCCGGCTAGCCGGGCGGTGCCGGCGGCTCCTCGTAGACGCGCCGCTCCGACTCGTACGCACGCGGTTCGCCAACGGTCGGCGGTAGCGGCTGGCCCGCCGGCCCGTACGACTGCCGTTGGGTCACGACGCGACCGTTGCCTCGACGGTTCCAGAACGCGAAGAACAAGATCACGCCCGCGGCGCCGGCCAGCATCAACACCCATCCGACCACGCGCAGGTCGAGCCCGGCGATGTGCCAGTGCACCGCGAATGTCAGGATCGCGCCGAGCGCGACCAGGAAGATGCCTATTCCGATACCCATGCGCGCGGCATACCCGTTCACCCGTCACTCGAAACGCGCCCGCAACGTCCGTCACACAACGCACTGCGCGCGGGTCACCGGGTTGGTTCCTCCGAGCCGGCGCCGGTGAGCTCGTGCCACGGCATGGCGGACAAGCGTGCGAGGGCACGGAGAAACGTCGACCGGTCGGTGACCGGCATGGTGTCGAGCAGCCGCCGCTCGTACGCCCGGATGGCGGCCCGGGCCCGCCCGAAAGCGCGCCGCCCGGCGGGCGTGAGGGACAGCAGGTGGCCACGCCGATCCGCCGGATCCGGGCCGCGGACAATCAGGCCACGCGCCTGCAGGTCGTCGAGAACCGCGATGATGCGGGTCTTGTCTGCGCCGATCGCGGCGGCGAGCGCGGCCTGTGTCCGAGCCGGCTCGTCGGCGAGCGCGGTGAGCACCACATACGACCACATGGACAGTTGCTGGGCGTCGAGGATCCGCTGCTCGGCGGCGATCAATGCGCGACCGAGCGGCACGACCATCGCGGCGAGGTCGCGGCGAGAGTCATCGTCGCCACAGTCGGGCATCGGTCACGTCGGCCAGGTCGGCGCGCGACCGAGCGCGGCGAGCGCGCGGTCGAGTGGCGCGTCGGTGTCGGCCGCCGGCAGCGCCGGTCCGAACGCGAAGCCGGGCCCTCGGCGAGCTGGGTCGGTCGGCACCCGCAACGCGACGGTCAGCGCGGCGTCGAGAACGTCGTCGTCGATAGTCAGCGACACATCAATGGCTCGAGCGACATCCCAGCTGTGCACGACGTAGTCGATGAAGTGAAAGCTCATCGCGTCGCGTGCCGAGAACGCGCGCGCCGTAGTGAGCTCGGGTAACCAGATCTCGCGGTCGGCGACGGCCTCGTCGGCGTACGCCTCGATCACCTCGCGGGCTGCGTCGGCGTATTCCGCGAACGGTTGCCACGACAGGGGTCGCGGCGCCCAGCTAGCCACGTCGGTGCGTCGTCCGCTGGCCGCGGCGGCGAACCCGCGGTGCTGGGCAATCATGTGCGCCAGCAGGTCGGCGAATGTCCACTCGGCGCATGGCGTGGGACGGCTCAGATCGTCCGCGGTCGCGCGCTGCACGACGTCGTTGCTCATGTTGACTGCTCGCGCCTGGAGCGAGCGAATGCGCGACAGATCTGATGTCACAACACAACCTCCGCGACGGTGGGGTACGACATGCGCTAATCGTACGCTCGCGCAGACGATGTGCGCTTGCCTACCGTTGACCGTACCGGGGGTCAGCGCAACGGCGGTGGCGGTGGCGCGGGCGGGTTCCCGCCGCCGCGAGCGAGCCGGACGCTGATGACGACGAGATCCACGACGGCCATCGCGCCGACTACGAAGAGCGCGAACGCGAGCGGCTCGAAAGACATCACCCACATGAGCACGCCGCCGGCCACACAGATCACCACGCCGAGGATGGCGAGCGCGAGCCGCAAGCGCAGCGCGCTATACGGCCGCTCGAACGTGCCTCGAGCGCCCCGTGGCTGTGGGCCGATAGGCATTCCCTCACCCCCGTCGGGGACTGGTGCGTGCCCGCGCGCCGAGCGCGCATCACGCATAAGCACATCACGGTAACGAGTAACGCGGGACGACTAGATCTCCCCTTGGTACCCCGTCAGGCTGACGTCATTCGTTGCCAGGCCGTCGGGTGCCCGGTCACTTCGGTGATCGGCCGCGGTGTCCGGTGCGCCGCCGCTCGGTTTCCGGGTCCTAGCTCGGGTAGGTAGCGGTGGTCGCCGCCACGCTCACCGCGACTTTCGTCGCGATGCTGATCGGCACGATGTTCGACCACCTGATCTGCCAGCCGCGCAGCTCAAGCGCGGCCGAACCCAAGAGCCCGCTCGTCCTGCACATACGCGGTGTCATATGTTCAACACCGGCGGGTGACGGAAGTGCGGGCGCAGATCGATGTGGCTGGTACGGGAAGCGTGCGTTCTTCGACGCGACGGTGAGTCAGCCGGCGAACATGTGCAGCGGCACGCCGGGTACGTCGACCGTGACGCGGTAGAGCGACCCGGCCTCCGGCTCTGCGCCGGCCGGCAGGTACTCCCGCGACGTCGTGATGTAGAGGCTGCGGAGGTCATCGCCGCCGAGCGCGACGGCGGTCGGCTTCGACACCGGGAGTCGGACTACGGCGTCCTCGCGTCCGTCAGGCGAATAGCGGCGCACCGCGCCACCGTTGTAGAGCGCCACCCACACGTACCCGTCGGCGTCGACGGTGAGACCGTCGGGGTGGCCGTGGTCGGCGGGGATCGCGATGAGCGGCCGCCGGCCGGTAAGCCCGGTGGTCTCGTCGTAGTCGAAGACGTCGACGCGCCCGGTTGGAGTGTCGATGTAGTACGCGCAACCGCCGTCCGGACTCCACGCGAGCCCGTTCGAGATCGTGATGCCGGTCTCCGCCACCGAGACCCGCAGGTCGGCGTCGAGCCGGTAAAGCGTCGCGGCGCCGGGCGTTTGGCTCATCGAACCGCAGTAGAACCGGCCGTGCGGGTCGCACGCCCCCTCGTTCATCCGCAGCGGACCGGGCGCCCAGAGATCGCCGAGCCGGCGCATGCTGCCGTCCGGGTCGATCAGCGCGAAGCCTCGCGTGATGCCGGCGACCATCCCGCCGCCGGAGCGGGCACGGATCGCCGCGGCGACGGTGGCCAGATGGGTACGCGTGACCCGGCCGGTCGCGGCGTCCAGCGCCAGTATGTCGCCGGCGAACATGTCCACCCATCGCAGTCCGCCCCATGACGAGTGCCATGCGGGGCCTTCGGCGTGATAGGCGATCGGCCCGGTGACTTGTTCGAGATCCGCCACGGCTGCTCCTCGACTCCTCGGCGGTCAGCACCGCGAGCCTACGGCCACTGAGCAGATCCGTCGCGCTCGGCGGCACTCGCGCCGCAAGGCATCGAAGAAGGCAGCTATCCGCAGCGTGTCGGCCGAACGGTACGGACTATGCATGAGATGTGCGTCGGATGTGCGCCAAACCGTTGACCGTGACGGTCCGAGTGGGCAGAGTCACTTGTGGACGAAGTCATGACTCCGCCATGCACGATCGGTGGAGCAAGACTCGGCTCGCCGGGTGGCTCCCGCGCAGGCAGCCCGGCCAGTCACGCAGCGGCGTGCCGATCGGGTCGGCTGGTCGCGTGTAGCGCTGGCCCGCGTGCGATGGCCATCCGGCGATGTCGACCGGAGGGGGGCCGCCACGCTCGAATCGACCGGTCTCGCGCCCGCCGAGGCGCTGGCCTACCGTACGCTCCTACGTTCTCCGGCGGCCTCCGCGCGCGATCTGGCCGGCCGCCTCGGCATGTCTGTCCTCGACGCGCGGACCGCACTGCACGGTCTTGAGGCGAAGGGGCTCATCGGCCGGATGCCCGGCGCAGCGCAGCGGTTCCGTGTCGCGGCATCGCCCGACGAGGCGTTCCGCCCGCTTATCCGGCGCCGTCGCGCCGATCTGCGCGCCATGCGCTCGGATGTGGACGCGCTGGCCGAGGAGTATCGATCCGGCCGGTCTGCTCGATCGGGCGAGCGGGTCGAGATGCTCGCTGGCGACGTGGCCGCGCACGTCGCCCGGTTGGTCGCTGGCGCGACGGCCGACGTGTGCGCGCTCGTGACCAACGCCACGCAGGCGTTGCCCGCGATCGGGCGCGGCCGGCTCGGCGGCGGCGTGGTGGAGCGCACGGTCTACCCACGGTCCGCGCTCGGCCGGCCCGACGACCGGCGGGAGATCGAGGCCGCGATCCGGGGTGGTGCGCAGATCAGGGTCACCGACCGGCCGCCGTTTGCGATGCTCGTCGTGGACCGGTCGCTGGTGCTCGTGTCCACCACGTCGGTCGCGACGCATCGACTGGGAGGTCGAAATGGAGACTCGGCGGTCGCGAACGTTGCGGCGGTCGACGTGGTCGGCGGCGGCGACGCAGTGCCCGGCGCGGTTGTCGTGCACCCCGGTGGGTTGCAGGATTCGCTCGTCGCGATATTCGACCGGACCTGGGCCACCGCGGAACCGGTGCGCGTGACCGCTGGCGGCCTGGCGTGTGGCGACCCGTCGGTGACCGTACCCTGCCCGGACGATCTGCGGCTGCTGACGCTGCTCCTGGACGGGCTCACCGACGAAGCCATTGCGACGAAGCTCGATCTCGGGACCCGGACCGTGCAACGGCGGGTTCGCGAGCTCATCGAGTCGGCCGGCGTGCGTACCCGTCTGCAGTTGATCTGGCAGGCCACGCGGCGCGGCTGGATCTGATCCGCGGCGGTGATTTCACGCCGGAGGCCCGGGCTGGCGGCCCGGGCCTCCTGATCTGACGCGAACCTCAGACCGTCACGTCAACTCAGTCCTTCAGGAGGGCGAAGTTGACGGTCGTGGTCTCGAGTTTCTTGATCTTCGCGGTCTTGACCTGCGGCTGGAATCCGTCCTTCGCGCAGATGATCTGCAACGGGTTGTTCCGGACGTCCAACCACAGCGCGTAGTTGCCGTTCGCGTCGGTCTTGAGCGTGTAGTGCGTCGCCCACGTGTTGATCTGGATCGTCGCACCAGCGATCGGACCGTTCGGTCCGGTCACCGTGCCGGTGATCTTGCCCCATGTCTTCGGCGGGTTGACCGTCATCGACACGGGGATCGTCGGCACCGAATACGGCGTGTCCGTGCTGACCCCGACGCCGGCCGTGTACGTGCCGGGCTGTGTCACGTCCGGAACGTTGGAGTCGACCGTCACGGTGACCGTGGCGCTTGCGCCCGGTGCGAGAGTCAGCGTCGTCGTGCTGAGCGACAGCCAACTCACGTCCGTGGTCTCGCCACAATCCACGTTGCCGGGCAGCACTTCGGCGCTCGCCATCGGCGGGACGCCCAGGCCACCCGGGCTACCACCGATCTTGTAGAAGCCGCACGTGCTACCGCCGCGGTAAAGCGTGTTGTTCGAGTTCGGCAGCGGCGACCACGAGTCGCTTGCCGGGTCGTACGCGAAGCCCTGGTTGGTGATCACCGCGTTGTTCTGGGTGACACCACCAGAGACCAGCAGCATGCCTTCGGCCGCGGTGTAGCCCGAGGCCCACAGGTCGATCGGCAGATCGGCCTTCTGGGACCAGGTGTTCGAGCCGGGGTCGTAGGCATACGTGTGCACGAGCGTGCCGGTGTCAGTGGTGCCGCCAGCACAGTAGAGCGTGCCGGCGATCGCGCCACAGGACTCCCAGCTAACTGCCTCCGGGTAGTCCGCGGCCGGGCTCCACGAGTCCGTCGCCGGGTCGTAGACGTTGACGTCGGTCACGCCGCAGGAGAACGCGGAGCAGCCACCGACCACGTACATCTTGCCGCCGAGAACGGCCACACCGGAGCCCGCGAACGGGTCCGGGTTGGTCGCCGCGGTCGACCACGTGTCGGTCGCCGGGTCGTAGACCTCGGTCTTGCCGTCGGGGGTGCCGTTGCCACCCCAACCGCCGGACGCGTAGAACTTCCCGTTCAGAACGGCCATCGCCGGCTTCTCGCGGGTATCCGTGGCGCTCGACAGCGGCGACCAGCTACCCGAGTCCGGGTCGTAGACGTACAGCGATGATTCGTCGCCGCCGCCGTCGTACCCGAACGCGGAATAGATCTTGCCGCCGAACGAGACCACGCCGTTGTCCTGGATCGTCACCGGATAGTTGGCGATCGCGGTCCACGGCGCGTCGGCCGGTGTCGTGTCGCTAGGTGCGGCACCGGTGGCCGTACGGATCGAGCCGTTCTTGTTGTGTAGCGACAAAGGCGAGTAGGCGCCCTTCACGCGGTGGATCTGCGCGCCTGGCTGGGCGAGCAGCGTGAAGCCACCAGGCTGTTCACCGAGCGTGACATTGGCCGGCGCACCGCCGGTGTTCTTGACGGTGACGAGCTGCGTCGCCGCCGCCTGCCACTTCACGGTCTTGTCGATGCTGGTCGGCGTGATCTTGATCTTTCCGGCTGCAAGCGTGAACGACGCCTTCGTCACGAAGTTCGCCGCCACGTTCACCGACTTCGTCTTGGAGACGTAGTGGCCCTTGGCCGCGGTGAAGTTGTGGTTGCCGGACAGCGACGAGAACATCCAGTAGAAGCCGTCGTCCAGGTTCGGGTCGTTCGGCGTCGCGGACGTGATCGCCGACTCGGTCGGCTTGTCGTTGCTGGTGACCGTCGCACCGACGATGCCGTTGTTCGTGTTGGCATCGGTGACGAGGCCCGCGACGAGGCCGCCCGGGATCGGGTTGCAGGACCGGCTGCCGAGGAACACGTTGTCGACCTCCCACCACCAGGCCCACGTACCGGTGTAATGGAACCGCACCTGTACGGCGGACTGGCCGGCGGCCATCGGCAACGGGATGTCGACGTGCGCCGGACCACGGAAGTCGGAGCCGTCGTGGTTCCAGACGTTGGTCCACGACCCTCCGCCGTTGGTCGACACGTCAACCTCGGCGACCGAGTTGAGGTCGTGGTAGTCGGTGTCGAACGCGAGGTCCGGGTTCGCCGCGCCGGTGAAATCGGTCGGCGGGGAGACCAGGAACGTGTCCTCGGTGTTGCCGATGCCCAGGAAGTCGCTGTCGATGATGGCGAATCCGCCGGTGCCGCCGGTCAGGTTGCCCCGCGGGTGCGGATCATCGAATTCCCAGCCACCGACCGAGGTGTTGTTCACCACGGTCCAGCCGGCCGGCGTCGTCGTCCCGTCGAACGTCTGCGTCGAGCCGACGTTGGAGACCGTGTACCCGGGTGCGATGCAACTGTTCGCATCGACCGGCACGCTGACGTTGACGTTCGCGTCCGACGTACCGACCGTGACCATCTGCGTCACCTGTTGGTATCCCGGATAGTTCGCGGACACGTGCAGCGTGAACGTCTGTCCTTGCGGCAGCGTCAAGCTGTAGTGCCCGGTGAACGGATCGGTGTAGACCGGTCCGCCGGGGACGCCGTCGGCCGTGATCGTCGCGTAGAGCGGCCAGTTGTGGCCGGAGCCGTCAGTGACCGTACCGGAGACCGTCGACGATGGCACCGGATCGAGCGCGAAGTTCTCGGTGACCGAGCCGCCGTCCGTGACAGTGACACCGGTCAGCGTCTTGCTCGCGAAGCCGAACGCGGCCGCGGTCACGTCGTATGTGCCGACCGGCACCGAGACGGTGTAGTGACCGGACGCGTCGGTGGTGGCCACCGAATCGTCCAGGCTCACCGTGGCGCCGGCGATCCCGGCGTTCGTCGCCGAGTTCGTGACGGTGCCGGTGACGGTGCCGTGCGGGCCGGTGGTGAACGACGACAGACCGTTGGGCGTGCCGAGTCCGGTCGGACCGTCATAGCCGGTACCCGCGGTGCAGAGGTACGACGGCGAGCACGAACCGTTGTTGCCGGACGTCACGTCGTACAGCCCGGACGTGTGTGCGTACGGGTAGCTCGACGGGTACGTACCAGACACCGGCGAACCCGCGTCCGCGTACACGCTCGCGATGATGGGCGACGACGCGCTCGTGCCGCCGAACACGTTCCAGCCGCCAAGCTGGAAGGAGTCGTAGACGGCGACGCCGGTCAACGGGTCGGCAACCGCCGACACGTCGGCCACCGTGCGCATCGAGCATCCGGAGTCGGTCTGCCAGGCTGGCTTCGCCTCGAAAACGGAGCAACCGCTGCCGGGGCCGCCGAAGGAGTTGTTCCATACCGACTCGGACCAGCCACGTGAGCTGGTGTCGCGAACGAGGCTCGTGCCACCGACGGAGGTTACGTACTGCGACGCGGCCGGGTACGACACGCCGAACTCGTCGTCACCACTGGACGCGACAACCGCGACACCGGGGTGGTTGTAGTGCGGGTCGCCGTCGGTGACTTCGGACGGGTCCTCGCCACTGCCCGGCGTGGAGTTGTAGGACGAGCCGTAGCTGTTCGACACGTACTTCGCGCCGAGCGCGACAGCCTCGTCCACCGCCGCCTGCAGGTTGTTATTGAAGTTGTCGTCGGCCTCGACGAGCAGGATGTGCGCGGCGGGCGCGATCGCGGACACCATGTCCACGTCGAGCGAGATCTCGCCGGCCCAGCCCGCGTCCGGCGGCGGGTAGTTCGTGCCGCCGCGCTGGTCGACCTTCCGGAAGCAACCGTTGGCCGTGGTGCATTCGGGCAGCCCGAACTGCGCCCGGTAGACGCCGAGGTCGGCTTCGGCGTTCGGGTCGTCGAACGCGTCGACGATCGCGACCGTCTGGCCGGCACCGCCGTTGGCCGGAATGTTGTACGCGCTCGTGAGGTCCGCCGGCCCGAAGCCGGAGACCGTCGCGTGCGGCTGGATGCCCTGGTGCGCGGTGACGTCGACGCGCCGAAGCGAGAAGCACTGTGCCTTCGCCTTGGTCGGTCGCGCACACAGCGGGACGGTATTGGTCTGTTTTGTGACGGTTGGCTTCGCGGCGCTGGCCGCGGGCGCGGCCAAGGCCTGGCCGGCGGTGCTCGCCGAGGCCGGGCTGGCCATGCTGAGCGTGACCAGCGCGGCGGCCGCGACCACCGCGACAAGCCTTCGTCGTAGGGTTGGTGCTGTCCGGGGTAGGTGCATGGAGGTCCTTCCACAGGCACGAACCGGTGGCTCGCAGAGCCCCCGATTGCGATCCGATCGGATCCACTGTGGGTACCGTTGTGACTACGGACTATGCATGTCAATGGATCTATCTTGGCGGGATCCCGCCTCGTCGTATTTCCGCCAACCCACGTCGCCGGCGCACCGAACGTCACGGCCACGGGTGCTGCTCATCAGCGCTGATCGTCCGTTGTCGATAGGCAATCGCCCGGCGCGCAACTCGCGCGTCACGGCGGTATATGTCGGCGCCCGCCGCGGCGGCGTGTCGCAGCGCCACAGCTTAGGTGGTTGAACCCGAGCACCGCGCCGCGGCGGCGGCTGGCTCGGTCAGATCCGCAGCGGGAGGCCGGCGGCCTCGTAGGCCGCGTCGATGAGCGTCATCGTCGCGATCGAGTCGGACGGCGGCGTGAGGTTCGTCGGATCGCCCCGCACCGCCGCCACGAACGCGCGCAACTGATGCGTGTACGTCGCCTCGCCAATCGACTTCTCGTGCCGTCGCGAGTTGCTCACTCGCACCGTGATGCGGTGGAACAACTGCGGCGCGACGAAATTCAGCACGGACAGCGTGCCGCGCTCACCGGTCACCCGCACCGCGACCCGCAGGAGGTTCGTCGACCACATTGAGGTCCGGACGACTCCGGTCGCGCCAGTCGGGTAGGCGAGCGTGACTGTCATCGCTCGATCGATGCGGGAGTCCCGGCGCAGCAGTCGGGCCCGCGCGCCGGCGACGACCGGCTCGCCAGGGCCGAGCAGACGGGCCGCGTGCATTGCGTAGCAGCCGGTGTCCATCATCGCGCCGCCGGCGAGGTCGTACTGATATCGGATGTCGGAGAACCGGGGCAGCGGGATGCACATCGTAGTTTCGACCGACCCGACGGCGCCGAGATCGGTGTCGACGATCTCGCGCATGCGGGCGGCGAGCGGATGGTAGCGGTAGTGGAACGCCTCCATGACGGTCACTGCGTGTCCCGTCCGTCGGCGTGCGTCCACCGCGTCGGCGATCTCCCGCGCCTGCGTGGTGTTGGACGTGAACGGCTTCTCGCAGAGCACGTGCTTGCCGGCCGCGACCGCCTCGAGCACCCAGGGCGCGTGCAGACCGTTGGGCAACGGTACGTAGACGGCGTCGATGTCCGGATCGGTGACGACCGCCGCGTAATCGTCGAGGACGCGGGCGATCCCGTGCCGAGCCGCGAACGCCGCCGCGCGCTCGCGGTCCCGCGCCGCGACCGCGGTCACCGTCACGCCGTCGAGCTGACGGGCCGGCGCGATCAGCGCGCTCGGCGTGATGCGCGCCGCGCCGAG
>DATFRR010000157.1:0-2423 GCA_035263025.1 Micromonosporaceae bacterium | reverse complement strand
TCGCCTTGACGACGAGGCTTCTCATGGGGCCAGTCATGCGTCACAGCCTAGGATTTGCGGTGTGGTCACCGAGATCGGATTCGTGAGCCTGCTGGTCGCCGGATTCGGCGCGCTCGCCGGTGGCCTGATCTACGTCGCGGTTCGAGTCGCGAGGGGGCGTTGGTGACCGACGAATCGATGCAGCCGCCGTGGGTGAACGCGCCGCCGGTCGAGCCGTACCCATATGACGACACCCACGATCTGCGTACCGGGCCGGATCTGCATCCGTCGTTGCTCGGGCTGTTGCCGTTCGTCGGCGTGTGGCGCGGCCGTGGCGTCGGCGGCTATCCGACGATCGAGGACTTCCACTACGCACAGGAGCTACGGATCAGCCACGACGGTCGACCGTTCCTCGCGTACGAGTCGCGCAGCTGGCTCATCGAAGAGGACGGCACGCCGATCCGCCGTTCGCACCGTGAGGTCGGTTGGATCCGACCGGTGATGGACGGCGACCGCGGCACTGACGAGGTCGAGGCGCTGTTCACGATGCCGACCGGGATCATGGAGCTGCACATTGGACGGGTGGACGGCGTCAAGCTGGAGCTGGCGACCGACGCAGTGGTCCGCACGGCCACCGCGAAGAGCGTGACTGCCGGACATCGCCTCTACGGAGTCATCGACGGCGCGCTGCTCTACGCGCAGGAGATGGCGGCGGTCGGCTATCCGTTGACGTCACATCTGAGCGCGCGACTGCCCCGCGTCGCGGGCTGACCACGCTCGCCAAGCCCGACAGGGCTCAAGCCTGCACGGCCCGCTAGGGCCTACGCGCCATAGCCGAGCAGGCTCCGCAGCCGCTCGGTATCCGTCGCGTTGCGCATCTTCACACCGTCGATGGCACGGATCTCCACCACGCCACGCACCGACGATGTGAACCACACGCCGTCCGCGTCCGCCAACGCACCGGGAGTGGTCAGCCGCTCGTCGGTGTCGAACCCGACGTCGGTGGCGTGGTCGAACAGCCATCGCGCCGTCGTACCGGCGAGGATTCCGGTCGCTTCGGCGGGCACCGTACAAAGCGTCGAGCCGGTCAGCCAGACGAGCGTCGAGGTCGGCCCCTCCAGCGCGTACCCGTCCGCCGACACCCACAACACGTCGTCCGCGCCCTGCGCCATTGCCCACCGCTGGGACGCCATGTTGACCGCGTACGACACCGTCTTCGCGCCGCCCAGCAGCCAGGGCGCGCGTTGCCGGGCGTCGGCGGCGAAGCCCAGCGACGCGGTCGCGACCGTGATGCCGTTGCGGCGCGAGCCGAGCACCGTCGAAGCGATGGCGGTCACAGTCGCGTAGACAGTCACGTCGCCACCGGTCTCCGGGCCACGCGTACACACCAGGCGCAGCGCGCCCTCGACGGCGGGCGGCCACTCCGCCAGGGCCGTGGTCACGAGATCGGTGAGTGCGTCCGGACTCGGCAACGCCAACTCGAGCCGAGCAGCCGATCGCGACATGCGGTCCAGGTGCTCGCGCAGCATCCAAGGCCGACCGCCGCGGATGTGTACCGTCTCGAAGATGCCGTCGCCGCGGAGCGCGCCAAGATCGTCGGCGCGAAGGATCGGTTCGGTGGCCGGCACCACACCACGGCCAAGCACCGCGACGATGCGCCCAGGGACGGTCGATTCCGCCGATGACGTCGGTGGGTCGGGTTGGTCGGACACCCGGAGAGCCTAACGCCCGGACGTAGGATCGAGCGGTGCCCGAATCATCCCTGGCCGAGGTGCTGCGCAAGCGTGGCTTGCGGCTGACCGCGCAGCGTCAGCTCGTGCTCGAGGCGGTCTACGGCCTCGGCCACGCCACTCCGGACCAGGTGCACGCGAAGGTTGCCGAGACGGCGGCCGGTGTGAACATCACCACCGTCTATCGCACCCTGGAGCTGCTCGAAGAGCTGGGCCTGGTCACGCACGCCCACCTGTCGCATGGCGCGATGACATACCACCCGGTCATCGGGGAACAACACGTGCACCTGGTCTGTCGTAACTGTCATGCGATCGAAGAGGTACCGGCCACGATGCTGAACGTGCTGGCGGCGAAAATCGAGGAGACGAACGGATTTCTCGTCGACCTCGGCCACGTCGCGCTCTTTGGCCTCTGTACGCAGTGCGGCGGTCAGCAATGAGCGCCGCTGTCCGGGTCGGCGACCTCGATCCGACGTCCCGTGACGCCGAGCTGATCGCGCACTACGGCGACCCGGTCGCCGAGCAACGCGCGATGGAGCGCGACGCGGCGCTGGTGCACCGCGGCAACCGTGGCGTGATCGCGATCACCGGACCGGAGCGGTTGACCTGGTTGCACAACCTGACCACCCAGCACCTGCTCGCACTCGAGCCGGGGGAGGGCACCGAGCTGCTCGTGTTGTCCCCGCACGGCCATGTCGAGCACGACGCGCTGCT
>DATFRR010000156.1:0-55020 GCA_035263025.1 Micromonosporaceae bacterium | reverse complement strand
CATCTCATGACGCTACCCGGTAGCGCATGTGCGTGACGCCGGGCGCATCTAGCACTCGGGTTAGTTCGAGCTCGATGTGGTCTGCGTCGAACAGCCGCCGCCCGTCGCCGAGCACGACCGGGATCAGGTGGATCTCCAGCTCGTCGAGAAGGCTCTCGCGTAGCAGTGACTGCGCAAGGCTGGCGCCATGCACCATCACGTCCTGTTTGCCGGCGGCCGCCTTGGCCTCGCGCATCGCCGTCGCGGCGTCGGGCACGTAGTGGACCCAGTCGCTTTGCGGCTGCGGTGGGGTGCCGCGGGTGGGCACGAAGATCGGTACGCCGTGGTGGTCGCCGCTCCAGTGACCGGCGTAGTCGAATGTTTTGCGACCGACGACGACCGCCCCGGTCGCCATTTGCTCGGCGAACACTTGCCCGCTCAGTCCTGGCGGGTCGAAGTGCGGGTACCCGGCGACGGGCTCGCCGAGCCACTCGTGCAGTCGGTGGCCGCCGTTGCCGAGCCCGTTTCCCGGGCCGTCGTGCGGGCCGGTGATGAACCCGTCGAGCGACATCGACATGTACAGGACGGACTTGCCCACTGCGATCTCCTTAGTTGCCGGAACGGAATGACGACAACCCAGGGTGCGTCGATGTGGTGCCGTCAAGCAGTTCGGAGGCGTTCGTCGCGTAGGCCTACGCAGTCCAGCGCCCAGAAGGTATCGGAGTAGACGAAGGTGCCCGTCATCCACTCCTCAAACGAGGACAGCTTGGCGACCTGGAAGGCGCCGGGCGGATAGCGCAGGGTGGGTGGGCGGAAACCCAACGCCGTGGCGTCAGAGAAGCCGCGCTTGCCGTAGTACCGCGGAGATCCCTCCAGGAAGACCAACGGGACGCCCCGACTATCGGCCTCGGCGAGAGCTTGCGCGACCAGTCGCGTGCCGATGCCCTGACGCTGGAACTCTGGCAGCACCCCCAGCGGCGACAACGAGAACACATCCACGAGCCGGGGCAGGGCATCGAGCCGACAAGCGCTGAGCATCACGTGCCCGACGATCCGGTCGCCCATGGTGGCCACGAGGGACACCGGTGTCAGCGGTGCCTCTGCGGCCCGCAGCGCGTCGACGAGCGTAGGAACCCGCTCGCCGTCACCGAATGCGTACGCGTGAACCTTGCGCACATCCTGGTGGTCGTCCGTCGACTCGTGCCGTACCACGAACTCAACACCGTTGCTTGAAATCACGGCGCCACGCTAGCCGTGCACAGATCAGGACGCGACGCAATTGTCGCCGGGTCGAACCCGGCAGGGGTGTGACGGACGAGTCGACCTATACGCCGGGTATCGGCCGGCTGATAACCAAGGACCTGCGCGAATGTCCCGGACAGCCATATCTGGGCCGGCCGTGGCCGGATGGGTGCGGCCGGGCGGATGCTCAGGATCGTTCGTGGGCTCGTGCACTTCAGCGTAGATGTCGGTGGTCAACGGAGGAACGCAAAGTAGCTCGCGATGCGGTGGCGCGGCGCGGCGACCAATGTGAAGGCATGAAAGGTGACGCCACCGGTGCGAGCGATCTCCGGCAGGACGAGATGGCAACCCAGCCTGCCCGCATTGAACGGCGAGAACAATCGCCGCCTCGTTCGCCGCGGGCTGTCCTATCGACCTGTCCGCCGTGGTCCGCGTCGCCGAAGATCAGCGCCGGCGGCTGAGTAACACGCGAAGCTCGAGTTAAGGGCGGTGCTGCGTTCTGCAAGCCTTCCGTGCAGTCATCGGGGAGCGGTCTCGAAGATGGGCCATCCGATCTCGGTCCGCCAGCGGGAGGAGTCGCCGGTGTGGTGCCGGTTGACCGGGTAGAACTCCCGGATTGGCCCATCGACGGCCAGAGCGTGGCGAGTCACGTGGCCGGCCAACGCCCCGTACGCACGGTCGATGCCGTTCTCGTGTGGGCCGTCGTGCGCGATGACCGCAAGCTCGGCTGGCGGGATCTCTAGCGCTTCGACCCGGCCCGTGGCGCGGAATGGCGTGTTCGCGGGCAGGTAGACCGTCGCCTGTCCGCGCTCCTGGCTGAACAGTGTGTCCGCATAGATTGCTCCCGCGTCGCCGGCGAGCGCGGTGCCCTGGGCTGACAGCGTTGCGTACAGTTCGCCGAGCGCGCCGCTATACCAAGGGCCGACGTCGGCGGTCGTGACCTCTTGCCTGATCGCCGCGACCCGCATGTGCGGAACGCTCCGGTGCTCGATCGGGACGTCGGATGCGGGACGTTCGAGCAGTTCACGAATGGATGTAACCGCGCGCTGCGTGTGGCTGAGTTCCTGCTCGAGCCGCCGCAGGTGGCGCTCGATCAGCTCGCTGCGTACGGCGATGTCCGTAGTGTGCAGGACGCCGCGGATGTCATCAAGCGGCATGGCCAGGTCACGGAGTCTGCGGATGACCTGCGCCGTGGGTATCTGCCCGAGGTCGTAGCGGCGGTAGCCCGAGGAGGGATCGACCTCTGCGGGATCAAGGAGGCCCTCTTCCTGATAGTGGCGCAGCGCTTTCACGCTCAGGTGAGTGGCGCGGGCGAAGTCGCCGATGGACATGATCGTCTGCACGGCTCAAGTCTCCCCCAACAGGAGAGTCAACCTGCGATCACCTGCTTGACCGTCCTGCGCCGGTAGCGGCGAGGGTTGGTCCATCCGGTCCGAACCAGCGAAGCGGAAACCAACAGGAAGGACAACCATGATGACCACCGCAACCGAGCTCACCGGCGTTGTCGCCGAGCACGTCCGCGCCGTCAACGACTTCGACACCGACGCGATCGTCGCCACCTTCGCCGATGATGCCTACGTCAACGACAACCGCCGAGAGATCCGCGGCACCGACGCGATCCGCCGTTGGGTGAACAAGGAATTGGTCGGCGACAGCGTCACCATCGAGCCTGTTGAGGTGCTCGAGCACTACGGTGACACGATCGTGCGCGGCCGGTACGACGGCACGTTCGACAAGACGAACCTGCCCGGCGAGCTCGTGATGAGCAGCTACTTCTCGGTCCGCGACGGCAAGATCGTCTCACTCGCCGTCATCCGCAACCAGCCGTCCCAGTATGACCAGGATGGAGAGTGAGGTACGACCTCGATCTCGAGGTGGCCGCCGCCCTCAGCCTCATCCGGAGGGGGCGGCCGGCCACGTCCGGGGTCCTGCGCGCGGTGACGAAACGCTGCCGTGACCCGCACATATGTTTCAAACTGCCCGCCATCGCCACGGTCGAGAGGGCGATCTGGGAAAGACGGACGAGTCGGCCTATACGCCGGGTTCTGTACGGCCAGCCGACGCCGCAGCGTTGGCGACCGTGGCGGCCATCCATCTCGGCCTGCCGTCGCCGACAGGCTCTAGCGGTCCACCCGCAGGCTCGGGCGGGCCACCCTCAAACGCCTGCGCAGGCCACCGCCTCGCGGCGATTGCCCTCTTGACCTTGCTCCGGGTGGGGTTTACCGAGCCATCCCGGTCACCCGGGATGCTGGTGGGCTCTTACCCCACCGTTTCACCCTCACCAGCCGCCGAACCACGCCGCAGCGCGGTCATCGACGACGGCGGTCTGTTTTCTGTGGCACTGTCCCGCGGGTCACCCCGGGTTGCCGTTAACAACCACCCTGCCCTGTGGAGCCCGGACGTTCCTCGGCGGCGGTTGCCCGCCGACGCGGCCGCCCGGCCGACTCATCCGTCGGTGATCATCATACCGCGCTTGACCTGGTTCGCCGATCGCAGGACTCGCCGTCTAGCGTGTGCCGCGTGACCGCCGCGCCGATCGTGCCCACGTGACGTCCGCCGTCGCGATCGCCCTGCTCCTCGCCGTGCTGGTGTTCGCGACGCTCAAGCCACGTCGGCTGCCGGAGGCGGTAGTCGCGGTACCGGCCGCCGCGCTCACTGTCGCGCTCGGCGTGGTGTCTCCTCGTGCCGCCGTCGACGAACTTGGCGCACTAGGCCCCACCGTCGGTTTTCTCGCCGCCGTACTCGTCCTCGCCCACGCCGCCGATCGCTCCGGCGTGTTCCGGTGGGCGGGCGGACTCGCCGCACGGGACAGCCGCGGCAGCCCTAGACGGCTGCTCGCGGTGGTCTTCGTGATCGCGTCGGTCACCACCGCGGCACTCAGCCTCGATGCCACGGTGGTTCTGCTGACGCCGATCGTTCTGGTCACTGCGCAAGATTTGCGGGTACGGCCGCGGCCACATGTGTACGCGTGCACTCACCTCGCCAACTCCGCCTCGCTATTGCTGCCGGTGTCGAACCTTACGAACCTGTTGGCGTTCGCCGCGAGCGGTCTCACGTTTGCCAGGTTCACTTCGCTCATGACGTTGCCGTGGCTTGTCGCGATCGGCGTCGAGTACGCCATCTTCCGCGCCTTCTTCCGCCGCGATCTGCCGGCCGCCGCACCGGTCGCCGCCGATGCGCACGAGGACATCGTGACGGTGCCGCGGTTCGCGCTCACCGTGCTCGCGCTGACGCTCGTGGGCTTCGCCGCGCTCGAGCCATTCGGCATCGCGCCGGCGTGGGTCGCTCTCGCCGGAGCACTCGTCCTCGGCACGCGCGATGTGGTCACCGCGCCGCAGGGCGAACGAGTACGGGTGGCGCGACACTTGGCGCTCGCGTCGAATCCGGCGTTCTGTGCATTCGTCTTCGCGCTCGGGATCGTCGTGCTGGGGGTACGCAACACCGGGCTCGGTCGGTTCGTCGCGCGCGTCGCGCCGGACGCACCGACGATTGCCGGCCTACTGCTGATCGCGGTGCTCGCGGCGGTGCTCGCGAACTTGCTCAACAACCTTCCCGCCACGCTGCTGTTGGTGCCGCTAGTGGCGCACTCCCCCGGGCTCGTGCTGGCCGTACTGCTGGGCGTGAACATCGGCCCGAATCTCACGTACGTCGGATCGCTCGCCACGCTGTTGTGGCGCGAGGTGTTGCACGCGCGCGACCACGTTCCGGAGACGCGTACGTTCCTGTCGCTCGGCGCGGCAACCGTACCCGCCTGTCTCGCCGCCACGAGCATCGCGTTATGGATCGCGCTGCACACCGTCGGCGCGTGAGGCGTATAGGTCGGTCAGACAGCCGGCGTTTCCGGGATCGGCGCCACCGCCGGTGCACGCTCGGACGGCAGGAAGAACGCGGCGGCGAGCCCGATGCAGCCGGCGATCGCCAGGACAACCAAGGCGAGCCCGTAGGCGCGTTCCGGCGTGGCGGTAATGCCCGCGACGAGCACGGTGCCGGCGATCGCTGTGCCGAGCGACGAACCAAGGTTCGACACGCTGCGCGACAGACCGGAGATCTCGCCCTGTTGGCTCTCGCCGAAGCTCGACTGCACGATATTGACCGACGGCGTGAGCATCGCGCCGAGTCCGAGCCCGATGAGCACCAGGCCGGGCACGAACGCCCACGCGCTGTCCGTGCTCGTGACGAACGCAAGCAGCACGCCGACGCCGACGAGCGTGAGGACGAATCCCGCGATGATCAGCGAGCGTTGCGCGTAGCGCTTCGCGAGGCGTTCCGCCGAGAACGACGACACCAGCAGTCCGGCGGTCACGGCGGTAAAGATGACGCCGGTCTCAATCGCGTTGTAGCCGCGCACCACCTGAAGGAACGCCGACACCACGAACGAGATGCCCATGAGCATCAGCCACTGCGCGTTCTGCGTGACCAGGCCGAGATTCGAGGTGCGGTTGTGGAAGAGCGCCGTGGACAGCAACGGTTCCTTGCCGGCGCGCTCCTTCGCGCGTACCGACCGGAAGAACCATGCCAACACCAGCGCGCCGGCCACGATCAGTGCGAGCGTCAGCCAACCGTTGTTGTCCGCGGCGAGGATGCCGAGGACCACCAATACGAGGCCGACGGACGACAGCACGGCGCCGACGATGTCGAAGGAACGCGTCGGGTCGGGCGCCAACGGATCGGGGACACGTCGGCTCAGCCATGCGATCGTGGCGACCACAATCGCCTGGAACACGAACGCCGCGCGCCAGCTGATGCCGGATGTGATGAGCCCACCTATCAATGGCCCGGCGGCCGCCCCGATGCCACCGAGCGCGCTGATCGCGCCGAATGCACGGGCGCGTGCGGTGACCGACGTGAACAGCAACGTGGTGAGGATGTAGACCGGCGGGATCAGCATCGCGGTACCCACGCCCTCGAAGATCGAGTTGCCGAGGATGAGCACTCCTAGCCCCGGCGAGACCGCGCTCAGGACTGCGCCGATGCCGTAGAGGACGAGCCCGGCCGTGAACATGCGCTTGCGGCCGTACCGGTCGGTCAGCTTGCCGCCCGGGATCATCAAGGCCGCCATGACGAGCAGGAAGATCGTGATCGTGACCTGAACGCCCTGCACCGTGGTGTGCAGATCGGTACTGATGTCGTTGATCATCACGTTCATGTTCGACCCGGCGAAGCTGCAGATGAACTGCGCCAGCGCCAGCGGCAACAGCGCCCGGCGCGCGGCCTTGGGCGGTCGTTCGGCCTCGATGTCAACCACGACTCACCTGCCACGATCGACGACACGGCGGCATACGGGACGCCGCCGGCACGCCCGACACGCGCGCTGCATCTCACGCTAACGCCACATATCGGTCAGCGTTCGACAGATCGGCAGACTCGTACGCCAGGAACGGCCGGCCGGATCAGCCGAGAGGCGATTGGTCATACGATCGGACAATGACGAACGAACCACCCGCCGCCGGCTCGAGTCCACAACCGACCGCACAGACGCTCCCCGTACAGGGATTCGCAAACGTCGTCGTACGAGGCCTGTTGCGTACGCCGGGCTTGAGCCGCCTGGTGGGCAGCCGTCTCGTCGTCGTCTACGTGGTGGGGCGAAAGTCCGGCCGACGGTACGAGGTCCCGGTCGCGTACACCCGACACGGCGACGCGTTGCTCATCGGTACCCCGTTCGGCTGGGGGCGCAACCTTCGCACCGGCGAGCCGGTCGACATTCTCCTCAAGGGCAAGCGGCGGCCGGCCGATGTCGAAGTCTTCACCAGCGAGGCCGACGTCGCCGCGCAGTACACGGTGATGTCCAAGGACAATCCACAGTTCGCACGGTTCAACAAGATCCGTATGGCGGCCGACGGCACCGCGAACCCGGACGACCTGCACGCCGCCTGGGTAGGCGGCGCGCGGGCCTTCCGTCTGGTGCCGCGCTAGCGCTGATCCGGCGGCTCGGGCGGCGAACGACACCAGCCACATGCCGCCGCGAATGCGACCCGAGCGCGGATCAGCTCACTTCGCCGGCCGCATCGCGCACGGCCTTGTCGATGTCCTTCGCGCTCACGCCGAGTTCCTTTGCGACATGCTTCTCGGCCCGCAGCGCCGCCTTGTCTAGAGCCTGCTCCAACTTGCTCTCGCCGACCACGACGAGCGCGGCTTGACCTGAGTCGATGATGTCCCCGAAGTCCTTCACGTCGTCCCGCGACATGCCACGCCACAGGTGGCCGCTGACTCCGCCGACCGCGGCACCGACCAAAGCGGTGCCGATCACCGCGGGCGGGAACAGGAGGCCGACGACCGCGCCGGCGGCGGCACCGCCCCACGCGCCGTGCCGAGTGGCCATCTCGTCCTTGTTGACGTGCACCTTGCCCTGACGATCCTTGGTGATCACGGCGGCGTCATAGGTGCCGACCGCTCCCGCGGAGTGAAGGTCCTTCACGACCTCGTAGTCGCCGCGTGCCAAAGCCTCGTCCTGGTACGTCCCCACATAGATGAACGTTTGTTCGGTCTTCGCCACGTCCCCGCTCCCCCCGTGCTCCAGGCGCCCCATCGGCTACCCTGACCCGGCTGCGCGCCCGGCCGACTCAGCCCAGGTCGTGACTTCATCGAACCACCAGGTAGGCGACGTTAAGTGCGGTTCGCCGTGGACCCGCGGCCAACAAGAGCCGGCCACGAGAGCCGGGCGCGTGGGCCGACCCTGCGGAATGGGCACGCGGCGCGGCGCGGCTGGGTAACGTCGGTCCAGTGGTTCCAGTCGATCTTGCGCAGCCGCGAGCAGCCTGGTTGCGCGTCCATGCGTGGTTGACGCTGGGAGGCGGCCATGGACGAACATGACCCGGACAAGCCCGAATCGACCGGCCCGGCCGGCGCTGGCAACAACACGGGCCCTGCGGGCGACTTCGGCAACAACGCAGACACCGGGCGCCACGCGGAGCACGCCGGCCCCACCGGTAACGCCCGCCACGAGGCGCGCGACGCGCACGAGCATGACGTGCACGAGCATGACGTGCACGAGCACGACGTGCACGAGCATGACGCGCACGCACACGAGGCGCACGAGCCGACGGCAACTCCGCGGCAGGTCCGGATGCGAGGGCTTCGGACCGGCCTGATCCAGGCGCTCATCGGCACCGCGATCTGTGTGGCGTTCATCGTGCCGTTCATCTGGGCGCTGCACTCACCAGGCCCGCGGTCGGTGCCGATCGGATACGTCGGGAACCAGACCCAGGCGTCGGCCTTCGGGCGTGCGCTCGAACGCGGCGACCCAGGCGCCTTCAGGGTGACCGCCTATCCCAACGCGCTGGCCGCGCGCGACGCAATTCTTGACCACACCATCAACGCCGCGCTCGTACCAGCGGTGCCGGAACTGCTCGTCGCGACGGCGGCTGGCTCGGCGTTGACGACCTCCACGGTCCGGATCTTCACGGGAGCAGCACAAGCGGCGGGGGTGAACCTGGGTGCCTTCGACGTCCGCCCGCTGCACACGAGCGACCCGCAGGGCCTGTCGCAAACATTCTTCGTCGTCGCACTGGTGCTTCCGAGCCTGATATTCGGTTATCTGCTTGTCCTACGAACAAGTCGCAGCCTCAATCCGCTGCTGCAGTTGGGCGTCATCGCCGTCTACGCGGCGATCGTGTCGGCCGTCGCAACCGCGATCGCCGACGCGGGCATCGGTGCGCTCACCGGCGCGCCATGGGGTTTGTTCGGCATCGGCACGCTTCTCGCGTTCGCTGTCGCTGTGGTCGGCGCTGCTGCCACGCGGTGGGGCCACACCATCGGATACATCGTGATCGCTCTGCTGTTCATCCCGATCGGCATCTCGGCGTCCGGAGTCACTCTCGGCCCGAACATGATCACGCAGTGGTACGCCGATCTCGGCCGGGCACTGCCGCCCGGCGCGGCGCTGCCCACCGTACAGAACACGATCTACTTCGGCGGCAACCGCATCACGGGGCCGCTGCTGATCCTGTCGGCCTGGGCAGTCGCCGGCGCGATCGCACTCGCGCTCGCAGCCTTGTTCCACCCGCCGGTGCCGAGGCCAATTGGCGCGGAATCGCTCGCCGATCACGCCGCACCGAGCGCCACAGGCGACACCGGCGAGGCCATGCCGGCGTCAACCGGAGTGTCGGCGGACGCATCAGCAGAGCGGGGGCATACGCCAGCGGGCGAGCGGCGGGACTCAAACGGCGCCTAGCGCCGCGACGAGGCGGCCGCACAGCCTCAATGCCGCTACGCGGCCGCCAAGCCTCAACGCCGCTACGCGGCGTTGAGCTGCGCCATCTCGTCGGCCGACAGCGTCAACTCCGCGGCCCGTACGGAGTCCTCGATCGTCTCCGGCCGGCTCGCGCCAGGGATCGGGACGACGACCGGAGACTTGGTGAGCATCCACGCCAGGCACACCCGTTGCGGACTCACACCGTGCGACGCGCCGATCACGGTGAACGCGTCGAAGCGGTCACCGAGTTCGCCCGCGCGACCGATGCCGCCCAGCGGCGACCACGGCAGGAATGCGAGGCCGAGCTCGTCGCAGAGCTCGAGCTCGGGCTCCGAACTGCGGAACGCCGGCGAGAACTGGTTCTGTACGGAGGCGAGCCGACCACCGAGGACGTCCTGCGCGAGGCGGATCTGCTCCGGGTTCGCGTTGGAGATGCCGGCCATCCGGATCTTCCCGGCGTCGAGCAGTTCGGCGAGCACGCCGACGGAGTCCTCGTACGGCACCGTCGGGTCGGGACGATGGAACTGGTAGAGCCCGATCGCCTCGACACCCAGCCGCTTCAGCGACTCGTCGACCGCGGCGCGCAGGTGTTTCGGCGATCCGTCGACGGTCCAGCTGCCGTCGCCGGGACGCAGATGGCCGCCCTTCGTCGCGACGAGTACGCCGGACGTATCGCGGCCGTACGTGGACAGCGCCTTGGCAATCAGCGACTCGTTGTGGCCGACCTCGTTCGCATACATGTGATACGCGTCCGCGGTGTCGATGAGCGTGACGCCGGCGTCCAGCGCCGCGTGGATGGTACGAATGCTGCGTCCCTCGTCCGGCCGGCCCTCGATCGACATCGGCATCCCGCCGAGTCCGATCGCGCTTACCTGGACATCCCCGATCGTGCGCTGCTCCATCTGGCATCCCTCCTCGACACAGCCTTCCGCACCGGTCGTCCGCGGCAAAGCCCGGCAGGATGCCGGCGGGACGGAAGTGACCCGATTCACGGTGCGCCGGCGCCGCCCGCATCGGGGTACCGGGTTGCCCTACCACCCTACGGGTGCCTGTGAGAGCGTTTGGGAGACGGCACCGATGCGCAAGCACGTCGCCGCACCGCACCCCGCAACGTCCCGAATCCGCACACATCGCGAAGGTGAACTGCCATGCCGATTGCCACCATCAACCCCGCCACCGGCGAGCAGCTCAAGTCATTCGACGCGCTGGCGCCGGACCAGATCGACCGCCGGCTCACCCGCGCCGAGTCCGGCTTCGCGGCACTGCGTGACACCACGTTCGCTCAACGCGCGGCCTGGATGGTCGAGGCGGCGCGGATTCTGGACGCCGAAGTCGACGCCATCGCGGCGCTCATGACCACGGAGATGGGCAAGACATTTGCCTCCGCGCGTGCCGAGGTGGCCAAGTGCGCGCGTGCGTGTCGCTACTTTGCCGAGCACGCGCAGCGCTTCCTCGCCGACGAGCCGGGCGACGCGACCGCGGTCGGTGCGCGCCAGGCGTACGCGATCTATCGACCGCTTGGGCCAGTGCTCGCCATCATGCCGTGGAACTTCCCGCTGTGGCAGGCCATGCGATTCGCCGCGCCGGCGTTGATGGCGGGTAACGTCGGGCTGCTGAAGCACGCGTCGAACGTGCCGCAGACGGCATTGTTCATGGAGGAGTTGTTTACCCGAGCAGGCTTTCCGGATGGCGGCTTCCAAACGTTGCTGATCGGGGCGGACGCGGTGGAAAGCGTGCTCGTCGATCCACGTGTGAAGGCGGCGACGCTGACCGGAAGCGAGGCCGCCGGGCGGGCGGTGGGCGCGATCGCCGGCCGGGAGCTCAAGAAGATGGTGCTCGAGCTCGGCGGCAGCGACCCGTACGTGGTGATGCCGTCCGCCGACATCGACACGGCCGCAAAAGTCGCCACCACAGCGCGCTGCCAGAACAACGGACAGTCGTGCATCGCGGCCAAACGGTTCATCGTGCATGAGGACGTCTATGACGCGTTCGCCGATGCGTTCGTCGCGCACATGTCGCTGCTGAACGTCGGTGACCCGATGGACAGCGACACCGATGTCGGACCACTCGCACTGCGCAGCGGCCGCGATGACGTCGCGGCACAGGTCGCTGACGCCGCCGGCAAGGGCGCCGCGGTGCTGTGCGGCGGCGAGGCTCTCGAGGGCGCCGGATGGTGGTACCCGCCGACCGTCGTCGCCGACATCACGCCGGACATGGCGATGTGGTCGGACGAGGTGTTCGGTCCGGTGGCCGGCCTGTTCCGGGCAAACTCCTACGAGGAAGCGGTGCGCCTCGCGAACGCGACCAGCTTCGGTCTCGGCGCGAACGCATGGACGAACGACGCCGCGGAACAGGAGCGGTTCGTCAAGGATCTGGACGCCGGCATGGTGTTCGTCAACGGCATGGTCACGTCATATCCGGAACTGCCGTTCGGTGGCGTCAAGCACTCCGGGTACGGCCGCGAGCTGTCCGCCCACGGCATCCGCGAGTTCTGCAACCTCACCACGGTATGGATCGGCGGACCGGAACCCACTGTCGGTCGCGCCGGCACACACAGCGAATGACGTAAACGCGGCGTCCCATCAGGGATCCGCGAGCACAATCGGTGGAGCTGGGCAGCGGCGACGATCACGATGGAGGCGGCAGTCCCATGGCGCACACCCGCGAGGATCCGGAACGCGACGAGCTGTGGCGCGAGTTCCACCGTCTGGTGACTATGCCATCGCCGGAACTCAGCGACTGGCTCGTCGAGACCCGTGACGGCGTCGAGATCTACGCCAGCGAGCCAGACGTGGACGTACGGGAACTCGGCGACGGCGTGTCGCGCATTCTCGCCAAGCGCAAGGTCGACCTGACCCGCGCCGACGAGGACCTGATGGCCACCGTGGTGGACGAAATCAGCCAATTGCTGGAGAACCCGCCGTCGGCCGGTTCCGACACCGGCCCGTGGGAGGACACGCTGCGTACCCTCGGCCACGACCCGCTTCGCGAAAGCGACGAACTCGGCGCGAACTTCGACGAGCAAGAGGAATACCCGCCGGAGCGTTAGACCCACCGTGTCAACGCGCGCCGACGCTGGGCGGGCGACGCCGGATCGATGTCGCCGGGCGGGACTACTGTCGGACGCCATGAACGCGGCAGCTGCGAATCGACGGGTCGACGCATACGTCGAATCCGGCGTCGGCATGGCGTGGGACGACACGTTCGTGGCGTGGACGTTCGACCTCGACACATGGGGACGGTGCGGACAAGGCCTCGACGAAGCATCGGCGCTGGCCGATCTCCGCGACGAACTGCGACGTGCCGGCGTCGACGCGACCGACATCCGCGTCGTCGAACGCCTCCGCGGCGACGAGCTTACGTTCGAACGGGATGCACGGCCGGCGACCGAAGACGAGCGCGCCGCAACGCTGGCCATCCTGGGGGCGGCGCGGGCCGCGACATTCGCGCTCCTCGACGCGTGTCCGGACGAACTGCTTGACGTCGACAATCCGGCGCGCGTGCTGCCGACCTTCGCGCGCTGGCGAACGCTGCGCGCGATGTTCTGGCACGTGGCGGACGCCGATTGCCGCTACTACCTCGGCGGTCTCGGGCTCGAGACGCGGCCACGAGCCGCCGACCTCGCGACCGAGATGAACGAGTGCACCGCGCATGTGCGCCGCGTAGTCGGTGCGATGCCACTCGACCGCACAGCGCGCGACGATCAGGGGCAATGGACGAGCACGAAGGTGTTGCGCCGGCTCGCCTGGCACGAACGCAGCGAACTACGCGCGATGCGTGACCTCGCGGTCGCCAACGCCGCTCTCCTCGGTTGGCACTTCCGCCTGCCGTCGGACTGATCGCGGCTTCCGCCGCGAGACGTAGACGCCGACGAGACAGAGCACACCGCCGGCGTAGGCCAACGTGGCCGGCGTCTCGCCGAGCTGCCACCAACCGAGCAGGATCGCGATCGGCGGCACGACGTACGTGGACACGCCGAGCCGCCCGGCGCTGGTGCGAGCCAACGCGTACGCCCACGTGGTGAACGCCAGTGCGGTCGGCACCGCGCCGAGGTAGACGACCCACCAGATGTTGGCGGCTTGCGCGTCACCGATCTCCCGTACGAGTTGCGGTGCGTACGGCAGGCACACCACCGCGCCGATCGTGCACGCGATGCACGTCACGTGGAGCCCGGACATGGCCGTCAACAGCGGCTTTTGCACGACGACCGAGATGGCGTAGACGATCGCGGCGACCAGGCAACCGACAACTCCCCACGCGTCCGAGCCGCCACCGTCGGAGGTGGCGAGTCCGATGACGACCACGCCGGCGAACGCGATCACGATGCCGCCGACGAGCTGAGGCGGGAACCCCTCACGCAGCACGAGCCCGGCGAGCACCGCGATGATGATCGGACCAACGTTCACCAGCATCGACGCGGTGCCGGCATCGACGTGATGCTCGGCGGCGTTCAGCGAGACGTTGTAGACGCCGAACCAGAGCACTCCGATCAGGGCTAGGCGTACCCACGCTTCCCGGCGGGACATCGCGGCCGTCGCGTGCGGTGTCTGGCTGCCCCCGGCGGCGCTCTTGCCGGTGACGTCCTCGGCCGCTGGGCGAAGCCTTCCGACGCGCAGGCGGCGCACCGCCACCACGGCGGCGAGCACGAGCGAGCCAACGATCAGTCGGCCGAGCGCGAGCGCACCCGGGCGGAAGTCGTGACCGACCTGCCGGATCGCCACGAATGCGGAGGCCCAGGCCACCACCGTGACACCGGCCGCGACGCCGGCGAGCACCAGCGACTGGCGATCCGAGTGATCATTCACGCCCCGACAGTACGGACGACGCTGAGCGCCGCCAACCGATTACCCGTCTGTTGGCGTGTCCTCAGGTTTGACTCGTTATGGTCTATCGGAGGGCAGGGCGGCGAACCGAAGTCCTCACACGTGATCATGACCAATCAGTCTGAGAGGCCGGCGTCGAGTCACTCGGCGACGACGTTCGGCTATAGCCCGGCGCTCGACGGCTTGCGTGCGTTTGCCGTCGCGTCGGTCGTGCTGTTCCACGCCGGCGTGAGCGGCCTGGGCGGCGGCTTCCTCGGCGTGGACGCGTTCTTCGTGCTGTCCGGCTTCCTCATCACATCGCTGCTGCTGGCCGAACACCTGCGCACCGGACACATCAGACTGAGCAAGTTCTGGGCGCGCCGGGCGCGCCGCCTGCTCCCGGCGTTGCTGGTGATGCTGCTTGCCACCGCGATCGCGGGACACTACCTGCTCGACAGCGGCGACCTGTCGCTGCTGCGCGGCGATGGCCTTTCCGCGCTGTTCTACGTGGCGAATTGGCGGATGATCTACCGCGGCACCGGCTACGTGGCCGCGACCTCGACACCATCACCACTGCAGCACACCTGGTCGCTCGGCATCGAGGAGCAGTTCTACCTGATCTGGCCGCTGATCGTCGCCGTCCTCATCGCATGGCTCGCGGCCCGCCGGACCAGGTGGGTGCTGCTGGCGTTCTGCGTCGTCGGTACGGCTGTCTCGGCGCTTCTCGCCGCCGACTTCTTCTCGCCCGACTCGATCAGCCGGTCGTATTACGGCACCGACACCCGGGCGGAGGCGCTGCTGATCGGCGCGGCGCTGGCGGCCATCCTGTCGCCGGTCTCGAACCGGCCGGCGCCGAAACACCGCGGCCAATCGCGACATGTGGTGCTCGGCCTGCTTGCGCTGGCCGGCGCGGCGATCACCGTGTGGATGTGGCACTTCGCGCTGGACACCGATTCGTGGATGTACCACGGCGGGCTTGCCCTGATCGCGATCGCCACCGGGTTGATCATCGTGCACGCCGTGGTCAGCCCTACCTCGCCGACCGCCCGCTTGCTCGCCATCGCGCCGCTAGTGTGGCTCGGCCGGATCTCGTACGGCGTCTACCTGTGGCACTGGCCGCTGTTCGAATATGTGACCGCGGATCGGACGGGCCTTAGTCGCTGGCCGTTGCTCGCGGTCCGGTTGGCCGGCACGCTCACCATCGCGATCGTGAGCTTCTACCTGATCGAGCAGCCCATCCGGCGGGGCGCGCTGACCCGGCTGGTGCAGCGCCGGCTGCCGAGACGCGCACCCATCGGGGTCACGGTGCTCGGCGTCAGCGCGGCCGCGTTCGCCGTCGTGTTCATGACCGCGCCACCACCGCCGTCGTCGCTGTCCGCGGCACCCGTGGTCATCACGTCCACGAAGCCTCGGCCGTCGTCGTCCGCGACCGGGGTCTACGTGCCGATGGATCGGGCGGATCGGACCAAGGGCACGTCCGGCACCGAGCCGCGGGTGACGTTCTTCGGCGACTCGGTGTCCTGGGTGATCGGTACGTACCTGCCGAAGCACCCCGGGCTCTGGACGAGCGTGCGGGCGATCGAGGGATGTGGCATCGCGACGCTGCCCGACATCCTCGAGCTCGGTAGCCCGCACACGAACTATCCGGGCTGTACGAACTGGCCGGCGCGCTGGCAGAAGGGCGTCAAGGCCGACGACCCAGACGTCGCGGTGATCGAGTTGAATCGCTGGGAGTTGATGGACCGCAAGCTCGACGGTGTCTACCAGCACGTCGGGGAGCCGGCGTACAACGCGTATCTGCTGGGTCAACTGGACAAGGCGGTCACCATCGCCGGGTCACGCGGCGCGGCGGTGGTGCTGTTGACCGCGGCGTATACCCACCGGGCCGAAAAACCCGACGGCAGCCTCTATCCCGAGGACGATCCGGCCCGGGTCAACGCATGGAACCAGCTTCTCGTTCAGGAGCAGGCGAAACACCCGCGTACTGTGACGATCCTGAACCTCAACAAACTCGTCTGCCCGGACGGCAAGTTCACCTGGGACATCGGCAGCCTGCGCATTCGCAGCGACGGTCTGCACTACACGCCGGCAGGCGTACAGAAGATCATCGCGCCGTGGCTACTGCCGAAGCTCGCCGCGATCGCCGACGGCACGTACAAGGCGTAGCTGGCGCAGCGGGAAGTCTGCGCTATGCCGTTCAGCGCTACGGCGCGCAGGCCTTGTCGACCGCGGCGGCGTCCGCGACGAACTTGTTGACCTCGGCCTGACTTAGCGCCTGACCCTTGCTGACCGAATTCGCGTAGGACGTGAGGTCGGCGGCGAAGACCTTCATCGCGGCCGCCGCGTCGGGCCGGCCGGTCTTCGCTTGTGCCGCGGTCATCGTGGCGGACAGCGCGCGGAAGTCGGTCACCAGCTTTGTCATGTTTCCGGCGCGGGCGTCGGCGTCCATCGTCGCCACGGCGCCCGACTGCTGCACCGCCGCACATCCAGGGTCGGTCGGCGCAGCCGCCGGCGTGGTGTTCTGCCGCACCACGGTAGCGACCTGTGAATGCCATACCGCGCCGGCAATTCCCGCCTCGGCGGCGAGCCATAGCAGGCCCAGCACGAGTCCGGCGGTCGCGATCCCCTTGCCCCGCCCGGCGGTGCGGGCCCGGGCCCGCCCGACAAACCCGAGCACGATCGCGATGAGAGATCCGCCGATAATGCCGAAGAACAGCGCGGCGGACGCCGCGGGATTCGTGCCGGACGGTGTTTCATCGGATCCCGTCGCGGGCTCGTTGGATGGATCCGGCCGCCACACGCGCCCGGGTCCGATCACGGTCGACGGCTGGTACAACCCGTCGCCCGAGTCGGGCGTCGGCGCCGACCATGGCGCGTAAAGCTCGGATTGCCGCGCCATCGACGACGACTGCCGGCGGTGCGAGGGCGGTGCGGACCGCTGCGCATAGGGCGGCGCGGACCGCGGCAGGTAGCCAGCGCCCGAACCGGGCGCCGTGTAGGGCGCGCCCGAACCAGGAGCCATGTACGGCGCACCCGAGCCAGGCGCCATATAGGGCGAACCGGAACCGGGCGACATCGGCGGCGCCGACCGTCGACCAACCGGCGGCGCGGACCGTTGCATGTAGGGCGCACCCGAACCGGGCGCCGACCGCGCACCGGGCGGCGGTGCCGACCGCGGGCCGACCCCGGGCGCCGAGCGTGGCGCGGGCGGACCGTAGGGCGGCGCCGATCGCGATCCAGCACCCGGTGCCGAGCGTGGCGCGGGCGGCCGGTACGGCGGCCCGGAGCGCGGTCCGCCGGGTGCCGCGGAGCGCTGCGGGTAAGGCGGCCCGGATCGCGGTCCATATCCCGCGCCCGACTGCGGCGCCGCGGCTGACATGGCCGGCGGCGTGGACGGCAATCGGTACGGTTCGGGCCCGTACCCCGGCGGCACGCTCTGCGACGCCGCCACGGGCGAGGTGGCGGGTGGCGTGGACATGTGCCGGTAGGGCGGGACGGAGGCGTGTCGCAGCGGTGGCGCAGACATCGGTCGCGACGGTGGCGTGGACGTCGGGCGGGACGGTGGCGCCGACGCATGTCGGGCCGCGGCATGGCGCCCGCCTCGGGACGGCGCACCCGACACCGGTCGCTCGGACGCGTCCGGCCGCCGCGGGTACGCCGTGTAGGGCCGCGCGCCAGCGGCTGTCGTACCGGCGGTGTCCGCGTCGCGCCATTCGACGCCGGCACTGGCTGCGCGATCGTCCGCAGACGGGTTGCGCGACGCAGTGCCGTACGCATCCGTCGCCTCGGCGGCGGAACGTTCGCGGCGCGAGCGCGCGATGACCGGTCGGATCTCGCCGGACACCTGGCTGTCCGGCACCTTGACATATGGCCTGGAGACCGACGCGGCCGGCTGCGACGACCACGTCTCGATGCCCGACAAGCGCGGCGGAGACGTCGGACGGCGCTCGGGCCATCGCGGTTCATCCCATTGCTGCGGCGGCCACAACGGCCTCGCGTGCGAGCCGGGCGCTGACGAACCTACAGATGACGAACCGGCCGGCGACTCTACGACTCGGTGCCGGCCGGTGGACGACTCGCCGGTGGACGACTCGCCGTTGGATGAGTCGAGCCGAACGTCATCCGCAATGTCGGAAAGGTCGCCACGATCCTGTCCGAATCGTAGCTCCGAGGAGTCGTACCAGTACGCATCGTGACCGCCGCCCGCCCGCGTACGCGCGCCGGGTCCGGTTCCGTACGACGGATCCGCCGAACCGGCACGGTAGCCGGAGTCAAATCGTGGCGACGACACGTGTCCCTCTCGCCCGGGAGCACTTGATCGGACACTGTAGCGTTCCGGACGGCTGACCGCACCCCGTACGGATGAAGGAATTTCCGCAGTTACGACGCTTGTCGGCGCGTTGATCGTCCGATGTGGATGTTAGAAACTGCCGCACGCACGGTGCAGCACGTCGTTGTCGGTCTGCGCCTTCGTCAGGGTGGCCGCGTCCGGCTGCGCGTTCTGGCTCAGATATTGCAGGATGATGTCCATGTCGCTGGCCTCGGTCTGTGCCGCTGCGCGCACCTCCGCACGGTGCGTGACCTGTGCAATCCGGTTCAGCGTCGTGAGGTAGACGCGGAGGTCCGCGACATAAGGTGCGCCGGCCGCCTTATCGGCGTCCAGTCGCGTGGCCGGATAGTCGCTATCGAATTGCGCCAGCATGCGGCAGCCCCTGTTTTGCGCCTTGAGGACGTGTGGCGTCACGACCGCCACCACGACCCCGCCCGCCGCCCAGACCAGCGACAGCGCGAGCCCGACGATTGACATCCGCAGGCCGATCTTGACATCGCGCGCACGCCTGATGCCCAGCGCGCTGACGATCGCGCCGAACAACGGCAGCGGAAGGATGCCCAGGACAAGCCCGGCGACGGCAAGCGGATTGGTCAGTTTGGCCTCGGCGCCGGTTGGATATTCCGGTGCCACCGGCGGGGCGATCGTCTGGGTCGAGACTCGTCCGGTGGACGCGTCCGGCTCGTCGTGGTCATCTACCGGGGTCGTCAAGATTGCTCTCCCTGGATCGTGCGTCAGGCGCGCCGTATCACAGCAACCGCCTGATCGTAGGGATTAAGTGCCTCGCGAGTCGACAAGCGCACAGGCGGCCTGTCGCGCCGATCATGCGAACGGCTCGGACGTTTCTGTCGCGCGGTGCCACGTTTGGGCCAAATGCCCAACGACCCGCGTTGCTGTCAAGCAGCCGGTCGCATCGATAAATCACCTGTTAGAGGTGCCTGGCTCGAGGTGCCTGGCTCGAGTTCTGGCGCGGCTGGCGTCATCCGCGGCGCGCGGTTGGCACATGGCTGGTCTCGTTGACGGTGCGCACCGACACGCCGCCGTCCGGCCATGAGTCGATGATCGAGAGCCCAGCCGGATCAAGGTGCATACGGTGTAGGAACGCGTCACTCGCCGCGAGCGCGTCGCGCAACAGCACCTTGATCGGCGTGACGTGCGAGACGACCACGACCACGTGACCCGGGTACGCCGACCGGATCGCGGCCGCCACACGACGGACGCGGGCACCAACCGTACGGAACGATTCGCCGCCCGGTGGTGCCATCGACGTCGAGTCGAGCCACCGCGCCAGGTCGGCCGGGAACCGCTCGGCGACCTCCGCGAACGTGAGTCCCTCCCAGGCGCCGAAATCGCACTCGATCAAGTCGGGCTCGATCCGCACCGGTACGCCACCGAGCGCCTCCGCGATCACGGCCGCGGTTGCGGTGCAGCGTACGAGTGGCGAGCTCACGACGGCCGCGACCGGCTGCGACGAGACGTCGGCCGTCGCCGAGTATTCCGACGCCAGCCGTGCCACTCTGTTGCCCACCGCCGCCGCCTCGGCGCGACCGATGTCGGAGAGCGGCACGTCGCCGCGGCCGGAATACCGGCGCTCGGCGGTGTATGCCGTGCAACCGTGACGCACCAGCACGAGTCGCGTCGCGGTGTCAGTCCGCGGCGCCCACGACGAGGGGTGCGGGCCTTCGGCCCCCGGCACCGGAGCGCCGGCGGCCTCGTCCATCGCCTGGTTCGCCAACGCGTCGGCACGTTGGTTGCGGTCGCGTGGGATCCACTCGAACTCGACCTCCCGGAACCGCGTGAGCAGTGCCGCAGCTCGTGCGGCCAGCGGCCGGAGGCCGTCGTGTCGGATGCGCCACCGGCCGGACATCTGTTCGACTACGAGCCGGGAGTCCATCCGTACCGTGACGTCGGCCGCACCGAGATCCGCGGCCGCCGCGAGGCCCTCGACGAGCCCGGTGTACTCGGCGACGTTGTTGGTCGTCGCGCCGAGTGCGCCATGCCGTTCGGCGAGTACGCGGCCGGTGTCGGCGTCGAGCACTACCGCACCGAATCCGGCCGGACCGGGGTTGCCACGCGACCCACCGTCTGCCTCGACGATCACCCGCTGCCCGGCTGGTACGCGACCGGTGCGCTCGGGTGTCGTCGTCACAGACCGGACTCCTCCGTGCGCACCATGATCCGTCGGCACTCGTCACACCGGACGACATCGTCCGATGGCGCCGCCTTCACGCGGGCGCGCTCGCCGCCGGACAGCTCGATCCGGCACCCACCGCAGCGGCCGGACCGCAGCAACGCCGCGCCGATCCCGCCGGACGACTCGCGGATCTTCTCGTAGAGAGCCACCAGGTCGGCGGGCAGGTCATCGACAAGGGGTCGACGCGACGACTGCTTCCAGTCCTCGTCCTTCGCGATGGCGTCGAGTGTCTCGTCGCGTCCCGCTTCGAGGTCGGCCTCGCGCTGCCGAGCGTCGGCCAACTTCGCGATCGTCTCGTCGACCGTCGTCTGGGCACTGTCGCGCTGTTCCATCAGCTCCAGCTCGGTGTCCTCGAGCTCGGACTGCCGGCGGCCCAGCGACTCGATCTCGTGCTGCAGTGCCTCGAGCTCACGTGCCGGTCCGGATCCGGCGTCCAGCCGCGACCGATCCTTCGCAGCGCGCGATCGGACCTGCTCTGTGTCGCGCTCGAGCCGGGCGATGTCCCGGTCAATGTCGTCGACCGCGACCTGTGCTCGGATCCGTTCGTCGTCGAGACCTGATATCTCCCGGCTCACCGAGTTCAGCGCGGACAGCTGCGGAAGAGTGGCCCGCCGATGCGCGAGCTGCTGCAGCGCCGTGTCGATGGCCTGCAGGTCCAGCAGGCGGCGCTGGGCGTCCGGTGCGGCCTTCACGAGCGCGGCTCCTCAGCACGGATGGGCGTGCGCCACTGGATTGGATCGCCGTTGCGGTTCGCATCGACGACCGGCGGAAGCGGGCCGGTGGTCCCAACCGCTCACATCGCGACGTTACCAGTCAGGCGGCCGCGGATGATCGCCGTCGCGGCTTGCGTGCGCGCACGGCGCACCGAGCGCGTCGAGCGCGATATGGAACGGGAACTCATGGGCGGTGGCCTCGCCGGTGCCGGGCGGATGGAACTTGATCACATCGTCGCCGTACATAACGCGTACGCCCCACGACCGGAGCCTCGTGATGTTCTCCGCGAACGCGGGATGTGCGGCCATCGCGGCGTTCGTGTAGGGCACTGCGACGATCGGCAGCCGTCTGCCGAGCCCCTCGATGAGCAGACCGAGCGGGAGCGTATCGGCGATCCCGAGCGCGAACTTGTTGATCGTGTTCACGGTCGCCGGCGCGACGATCATCGCGTCCGCGTCCGGCAGCACGTCGAGATCGCCGGGGTGCTTGAACTCGCTACGCACCGGGTGGCCGGTCAGCGTCGCGATCGCCGGGGTGTCGACGAACTTGCGGCCGTCCGGGGACACCACGACGCAGACGTCCCAGCCGGCCGACTGCGCCGGTTCGGCAAGCCGCGCGATGTGCCGGGTCGGCGGTGAACCACAAGCGATGACGTAAAGGACGGGTCGGCCGGTCACACTCCGACGCCCATGTGCTCGGCCAACTCCGCGACGGCCGGTGCCGGCGCACCGCGGGTCCGGCGCAGCACGTCGCTCATCACCTCGTGCGCGATCGGACGGCAGCGGATCTCGGACGGCGCGAGCCGGTCGCCTTCGAGCAACATCTCACAGGCTCGCGTCACGTCGCCGATTTGCGTGAGCCCGCGTGCGATGTCGATGAAGTGGTGCGCGCGGCGCTCGGGCAGCATGGCGGTAAAGCTCGCCTGGTCAAGCGAGTCGTGGATCTCGACCGCGGCGCGGCCCTCACCGAGTTCGACGGCGGCCGCCGCGCGGTGCAGCGCGACGTTTGTCGGACCGAACGCAGTCCAGTAGTGGTTTGCGTCGACGCCCACGCCGCGCGCCGCGTCCTCGGCTCCGCCGAGCAGGTCGCGCACCGTCGGCGAGTCGCCGATCCGCGCCGCCGCCATCGCGCCCTGCAGCAACAGCATGCCGTAGACGGACAGGCGTTCCGGTGTCGTCGTGTCGCCGGGCGCACCCGGTGCGAGCCGGTTCGCGATGTTCACGTTGACCTCGAGCGCGGGCCGCGCGCGACCGAGCGCGAGCAACGCCGACGCCACGCGATAGGTGGCGCAGCCGGCGAGCAACTGGTCGCCCGCGCGTTGGGACACGGCGATCGACCGGTCCGCGGCCAGCCACGACAGCTCATGTTCGCCGAGCTTGCGCAGCATCGACGAGGCCAGCTGGTAGACCTGACCGAGCAGCTGCGCCGCCTCGCGCGTGTGGTCGGTCCCGGCGTACGCGGTATCGGCCGCCTGCGCGTCGCGCAGCAACTTCGGCAGGATGCGTGCCAGCACGCCATATTTCGCGTGCTGGAACGTGTTCCACGCATGCCCGACGGCGAGCCGCATCTGATCCATCGGCGGCGGCTCGGGTGGCGCGTAGAAGAACGCGCTGATCTGGTCGTATCGCTCGAGCGCGGCGCGGATGTCCTCGACTTCCACCTGATCGATGCAATTCACCGTGCCCGGTCGGCGCTCCGGATCCTTGCCCATCAGCAGCGCGACATCGAGTTGCAATACGTCAGCGATTTCGTACACGACGGAAAACTTGTCGAGCCGGCGTACCCCTCGCTCGACCTTGTCCACCCAGCTCTTTGATTTGCCGAGGCGATCCGCGAATACCTGCTGCGACATCTTGCGACGACCCCGCCAATACGCGACCCGACGCCCGATCGGCAAATCGTCCATGGTCGGCCCCTTAGGTGTTGCCCATCACGTATTCACATCGACATTCGCGTGTCGTGCTTGCTGTCGCGCGCCGGGCGCGTACCGTTTCACCCTGGTGTAGTGGCGATCCTTTGCCCCGCTATGTCCACAGTGTCCCCTGCTGCGACGCACGGCGCCTCGTCACGGTCAAGCGGCCTCTCGTCTCGGTCAACGAGTGCGATTCACGTCGGTGACGTGAACTCATCTCTTGATTTTGCCGAGTATCACACGCGCCGGAGATGAACGGAATCCCGGTGACGCTGTGCTAGCAGGTCATTGCGAACCGTGCCAACATGTCCATCGATTCCCGCGTTGTTTTGCACGACTCCACATTCGACAGATCGTCGGTACGGCGTGACCGATGTACCCATGTCGTCGCGACGCACGTTGCGCGTGTCCGTACCATCGGCGGAGGCCGCCGCACGATCGGCTCCGGAGGTTTCGGACACCTGACGTTCAGACACGCGACTCGATCGACGGGAGGCATCGTGCTGGTCGTGATGAGCGGTCTGCCCGGCGCCGGCAAGAGTGCGATCGCCGATGCGGTCGGGCGGCAGCTACCGGCCGCGGTGCTGTCAGTTGATCCAATCGAGAACGCGATGTTGCGATCGGGCATCGCGCGTGAGCAGCCGACCGGCCTCGCGGCCTATATGGTCGCGGACGCTGTTGCACGCCATCTCGTCGCGCTCGGGCAGAGCGTCGTGATCGACGCGGTCAACGACGTCGCGCCGGCGCGTGACCAATGGCGTGCGATCGCCCGGGAGCACGACATCGCGATGCCGGTCATCGAGGTCGTCTGCTCGTCCGAACCGACGCATCGCGCGAGGCTGGCTGCACGCGTCCGCGATCTACCCGGCTTCTCGGAGCCAACCTGGGACGACGTGCTGCGCAGGCGGGCGGAGTTCGAACCGTGGGCGCAGGAACGTCTCGTGCTCGACTCGGTCGACGAACCCGAGCGCAATGTGGCGCGGGCGCTCGCCTACCTCCGATCGGCGGCATCGGCCTCAGCCTGACCCGGCCGCCGTGAGCGGGCCGCGATCACGCAGCAGCGATTCCCCCGTCGTAGTCCGCGGCTCGGCCACCGCGCTCCGGCGGCCACGGCGCGCGACCGAATCGGAAAATCCTGCGCAGCCGATCCACGTCGACGTCCGGACCTCGTACGTCGACCAGGTCGTAACTCTCCTCGACAAGATCGGTGAGCGCCGCGGCGGCGTCGCTCGGCGGCATCTCGTCCACGGCGACAAGCCGCTCGGCGATGTCGACCGGCGCCACCGGCAGCCCGGCGAGGGTGCGCCCCGGCCACTTCGGCCCGGGCCAGAACCGACCGCTCAACGCGCACGCGATGTGCGTCAGCGCGGTCGCCGTCGCGGCAAAGTGCGCGCGGAGTCCATGCGGGTTGTCACGTTCGACATACATGCGCCAGCGCCAGAAGTTGTCGATCTGTCCGTGACGCGTAATGACCGCGGCCGCGAGCGCGCTCGGATATGTCTCGACGCGCTCGCGCCACGGCGCGACGTTGCCGTAGAGCGGGACACCATATGCGTAAGCCGCCGCGACAGTGAGGAGATAGGGATCCGGGGACGCATCCACCAGCAGCCGGTCGAGCGCCGCCGTCGCGTCGCCTGCACTGGCGTGCCCGACCTCGACGAGCAGACCAGCGCCCGGCTCGCCGTCCAGCCAGAAGTCGTCCGCCGCGCTGAACTCGGCCGGGTGGTAGTCGAAGAGTCGGACGGCCGTCGCTGCGCTGGCGGTGGGGGCGTGCCGACGTTGGTCGTCCGTCGGCCGGCTCTCCCACAGCACGAGCATCTCCAGATCGGACCAGCGGTCGGCGTCGCCTCGGCCGGTCGAACCGGCACACAGTGCGCCGATCACGGCCGGATCGTCAGCGTAGAGCGACGCCAGCCGGCCGGCCACGGCCAGCCGGGCCGACTCGGTTGATGTCGTCGCACCGTCCCTCGTCGCACCGTCCCTCGTCGCACCGTCCGGCGCCCGCATGGTTCGAGGTCCGTTGGTGCGAGCGTTCTCGCGCATGACCCGACGGTAATGTGGCGGGCCGACATTCCCGCCGCGTCAAGATCTTGACCTTGACGGACCCTGACGGCCGATCTTGACCTTGAGGATCCTCCCGGCGGGAGTCAGTCGCCCCTCGACCCCTTCGGTCGGCGACGACGCAGGAAGAAGCCGAAGGCGATGCCGACCACGAAGGTGACCAGGAGCACCAGCCACACCGGCGCACTGACGGTGTGCACCCAGAATCGGATGTTCGCGTCCTGTCGGTTCGCGAGAATGAACCACAATGCGATCGCGAACACCACCAGGCCCACGATCAACTTGCCCGGTACTCGGCGGCGGGTGCGCTGCTGGCGCTGCACCGCGCCGGTAGAGAAGTCGGTCGTCTGACCGAACGGCTGGGTGGTGGTCGGGTCCGTCGGACGCGGCGGCGGCGCGTTACTGACCATGGCTCAACGCTACGCCGCCACGTCACGGACCGACAGTGTCTGGACACGCTGTGCGATTCCGACCACTACCCCTGCCGAACCGCCCGGGCCCCGGCGGCGAGGGGAGTTCGCCGCCGGGGCGTTTCCGACCACGGCCCGGCCCGGCGGCGAGGGGACGGCCGCCGCCGGGCCGCACAAGTGCGGCATCGGCCACGGCGGTGCGGGACAGGCACCAACGTGGTCGCCGGGCCTCGGGGGGCGATGGCGGGCCAGTCCGCGCAGTCGGCCCGCCATCCCCCCAGCGCATCCGCGGTGCGGATGCGGCCTGTGATCACCCGACCGTGTACGTATACGGCAGGTCGATCAGCTCGTCACCGCTGCCGGTGAGGAAGCCGAACGTGTCGATGTAGAGGTGGCCCCGCACCACGGAGTGCGGCGCACCGGCCGGTGTGATGGTGATCGTGATCGTGGTGCTCTGGCCCGGGAACAAGGTCACCGGGCCGGTCGCGGTTGGTGCCGCAACGTCGCCGACCGCCGGAGTAGAGGTCGATACGTGGGTACCCACGTTGATCTTGGCGACCGTCGCCCTCCCCTGCCGCAACAGACTCGCGATGGCCGGGTCGGCACCCGGATCGACACCAGCGGCCCAGACGTCACCAGTCGTGGAGCGCACGGCCGGGTCGAACAGCTGGCCGTGGGCGACCGCCGCGATGGTGAACGAGCCGGACGGCGCCGGACCGTTGAACGGACCGGTCTGACCGACGTCGGCCCCCCAGACGCCCTGGGACACCCGCGGTGCGCTCACGTTGACCGTCGCCGAGTTGTTGACGTCAGCGGCGTAGACATCCGGGTTGCCCGACGAATAGAAGAAGTCGAGATTCACGCCGGTCGTCGCGACCGCCGCCGCGCGCAGGCTCGTCACATCCGTTGGTACCTGCCAGATCGGTACGATGCCGGGCGCGACTGGCAACTCGATCGGCTGTGTCGTGCCGGACAGCTCAGCGAGCGGAATGTCGCCGGTGCTCGCGAGCCGGCCGTCGGCGAAATATGTCAACGGCACCGCGCCGGTATTCGTGACGCGGACCGGGACGTTGACCGGGTGACCGGCGGCGAGGACCGTCGATGCGCTGTTCGGCAGCGACGCGGTGACCTTCACGGTGTTGAACGCCACGGAGGCGTGGAACCCCTGGCTCACCGCGAGCCCGGTGATCGGGTCGATGACGAGCAGCGAGAAGATCCAGCGACCGGGGATCGGATCGCGTCGGTAGAGCTGGAACCCGTTGCTCTGCGTCGGATTGCCGGCGTTGTCGAAGTTCACGTTCGACTGGAACGACGCGACCTGACCGTTCGGGTCGGTAAGGACGCCCTCGATGATGTCGCCCGGGTCGTTGTCGAGCGTGAGCCCCAACGTCATATCCCGTCGGCCGGCCGGCACGTCGAGGTAGTACACATTGGACTGTCCGATGCCGAACACCGGAACGTTGCGGCCGTTGCCGCCGGTGACGATGCCGGTGAACGTGTTGCGCTGCTTGCTCGTCGGGATCACGGTGCGCAGCGTCAGCGGTACCGACACCGCGGCGCCACCGGAGCGGGTCACCTGTACGGCGGCGGATACGTCACCGACCGACTTCGACAGCTTGGTGCTCACTGTCACCGTACGGCTGCCGTGCGCCGGGATGGTGACCGACGACGGTGTTACGGAGCCGGCCGTACCGAACTTTTGCGTACTGATCGCGAACTGCACCGGACCGTTGAACCCGGACGTCGTCGCGAGCACGAAATACGCCGACCACGTGCCGGCCATCGGGAGCCGTACGTCGACGTGACCGAAGTTCCCGTTGCCCTGCGGCACCGAGTAGGCCTGGAATCGGCCGCGCGGGTCGATCAGGTTCACGCGGATCGGCGAGATCGGTGTCGGCGCCGCAAACGACACGTCCAGCCGATCGGCGCCCTTCGGCACCGTGAATGTCTTGCGTACGAACGCTCTCGGCGCGCCGTTGAAGTCGAGGAAACTCGGCGCGGTCGCCGCGTTCAACGTGACAGCGCCGGACTGCCTCGTGAGGAACGCGCCGAGCGTACGCGTGCCGAGCTTCACGGTCTGCGCGTGTGACGACGTGTTCGTGAGGCTGAGCGACTCGCTCACCGTGCTGCCGCCTTGCCCGATGCCGGTGAGCTGTGTCGGGCCAGGGATGATCGCGTCCGACGTGCTCGCCGGCTTGCCGTTCCCGTCGCGCCATCCCTGCGCCGCCTGGACCGCGGCGAGCGTGTTGAGTTCGCCGGCACCCTGCTCGTACGCCGGGTAGCCGAGATCGGTCGCGGTACCGGTCAGGAACTGCTTGACGAGTGCAGGGCTCGGGCGCGCGCCGTGGTGCGTCTTTTCGTACGCCTCGATGACGAGCGCCGCGCCGCCGGACACCAGTGGTGCCGACTCGCTCGTACCGCCGAAGTCCTCGATCGGCGACGGTGCGCCCTTGAAGTCCGTGCACTCCGCGTAGAGCGTCACGTCCGGGGTGCACAACGCCCAGCCGGAGTCGCCTGGCGCGGCGAGGTCGGGAACCCGCCCTTGTTGCGACGTACCACCGCCGGACAGCGAGGTGATGTTGTCGTTGGCCCACGTGCCGTTGTCGAGGTTCGCGCCCTCGAACCCGGTCTGCTGGTAGAGCCGGAGGGTCGTGGTGCCGGCCACACTGATCACGTTCGGGTCGGTACCCGGCGACTGGAACGTCCCGTTCGTACCGGCGTCGCCGGTACCCGACACGACCGTTACACCGGCCGCGACCGCGGCGTCATCGGCGAGCGCAATCGGGTCCATGGCGAAGTCCGGGAACGGGTTCGCGCCGAACGACTCGTTCAGCACGTCGACCTGTGCGACGTTCACCGCGTAGTCGATCGCCTCGATGAAGCGCGACTCGGGCGCGGTCGGCGCGTTGCCGAACACCTTCAAGCCAACCAGGCTCGCACCGGGCGCGACGCCGCGCACGGTGATCGTGCAGCCGGCCGGCAACGGGTGCGCCGGGTTGACGAAGTTCGCAAGGTCGTAGGACTGCCGGCCCTGTGCCGCGATCGAGCTCGCGTCGCCGAACGACTCGCCGCCGCCGGTCACGGCGTCCAGACCGTCACCGGAGAAGTCCTGGTAGTCGACGATCACGTGACTTCCGTCCGGCCGGATGAAGTCCGGGTTGTTGATGTCGATGCCGTCCGCGATCCAGGCAACCTTGACGCCCGAGCCGTCGACGATGTTCTGTGCCTGCGGCGTCGACTTGTCGAGGAACGCGGTGTGCGTGGTCTGCAGCGCCTCCGGCTCGAGCAACGGCTTCGACGGGTCCGACGGGCAGATCGTTGACGTGTCAGTCGTGGCGCCCGACGCGCCGGCTGTTGGCGGCGCGGTGTCCGTCGTCGGACGTGCGATCGGACGGTCCGGCACGATGGCCGCGACCGCCGGGTTCGACGCCAGCGAGCTCATCTGGGCCGGAGTCATGTTCGCCGCGAATCCGTTCACCAACGTGAAGCCGCGGACATTGCGCGCGCCCATCTTCTTCGCGCTGGCCACCAGCGGTGCCTGGTCACGCTGGGCTGCCAGCACCCGTGCCGAGGACATGCTCCTGCCGACCGCGAGGTTGGTGTGCTGGTCGCGCAATAGCACGATGACGTTGCGCGCTAACCCGCTCGCGTTCGTTGCGCCCGGTGCCGCGGTGGCGGATGACCAGGCGATCGACGATGCGGCCAAGCCGGCGGCGAGGGCGGATGCGAGTAGCACCCGGCTTCGGACTCGGGGCATGGATCACACTCCTACGCAGGATTGAGGGTTCGTGATCAGCCTGCTTTTCCGAGACCCGACCGGAAAACCCATCCACTCCCTTGTATGCACCCTCGGTGCAGGTTGGATGGGGATCGCCAACCCTTCCCGGTCCCCTAACCGGCAACCGGATCGGCGGCTCGACGGTCGCGCGTGATTGGCACCGCTCCGGGCACGCGCGTCGGGCCATGACCGCCGGAGAATGTCGTCATGACACGCGTCCGCCGATTCGCTGCCGTCGCCGCGTGCCTCATCGCCGTGGCGCTCGTCGGGTGCGCCGCGGAGCGCATCCCTCACGTCGGCCAGGACAACGATGTGACACGCGACGTTGCGCCGATCTCGCCGGCTACCGAGCGAGCCGCCGTCACACCCGACACGGCGACGTTGGCCGCACAGGCGCGTGACGACGGTGAACCGCTCACCACCTATGTGCGCCTCCGGGAGGGCACGATCTTCGTCGAGCCACCCACGCGTCCATTGGCCGTCAGCGTCGACGTTCACGCCGCACATGCCGCGGCATTAGCCCAGCCGGGTGCGACGCTGCCGGCGTTGCTCACGTGCCGGGTGGGCGTGTTGACCGACACCGAAATCACCGATACCGCGGGCAATCTGCTCTACGACCAAGTCCTGGTATGGATGTGCTTCTGGGTCAACGTGATCGTCGGCCCCTCGGCGACGCCCCGCGAGCACGAGAACATCATTACGTTCGTCGACGCCACAACGGGCCAGACCCTGTTCACCACCGGCGATGCGGTTTAGTCGGCGCGATCGAGCCGACGCGATCTCGCACGGGCCGCGCCCGCACGCACCTCGCCGGCTAGGCGCGTATGGCGTCGATCAACGCGACGCGATCCTTCAGCCCGCGGCGGATTGACACCGCCCGTTGCAGTGATAGCGGCGGCACCCGGACCTGCCACTCGCGCCATCGCACGCTCTCCAACGTCCGCGTCGCGATCAGCCCGAAGTCGGTGATGTCCGGCTCGTCGGAGGCCGCGGTGACGCCGCCAGCCCACTCGACGCGGCAGCCGACGACGGCGCGGCCCCACCAGTCGCTCAGATGCCATTCGCCGCGCGTGACCGGTTCGATCAGGCAGTCCACCAGCAGGTCGCCGACCCGCCGGGAATCGGGTCCGCTCACGATCAGATCGAGGTCGTGCGGAACGAGGTCGGCACCGCGCACCGCGAGCGCCGCACTGCCGCCGAGCCACCAGTCGATGCCGGCCGGGTTCAGGCGCGCGCACACCTCGTTCAGCGCGTCCCGCCACGGCACGGCATCGAGACCGGCAATCTGGCGGAGCGCGGGTTCGAGAAGGCGATGCATGTTGTCGAACGCTTCGTCGGCGTGGTGCGCTCGCACGTCGAAGTGGCGACACCAGCCGCCGTCGCGCGGCTCCCACCCGATGCGTTCCACCGCCCAGCGGAGCGGATCATCCAACTCGTACGACCAGAACTCGATCCGGTCCGGCGTGTCACGTCGCTCAAACCGCATTGTCGCGCGCCCCCCGTCATCCAACGCCCAGTCGTCCAGCGATGGGCGACGCTATTAGTCGGGTACGACGTTCCTTGCCCCGAGAGCGCCGGCGTTGCGGTGCGGGGATCGGTCGCTCGAACTGTCAGGAGCCGGTCCCGTCGACGAGGCTTCGTACGTCCCAGATCCATGCGCCCTGGATGTGTATGGCCGGACCGAACAACTCCGTCGCGACCGCGCGGTACAACGCCATATTCGGTCCGGGCGTGACCACCACCAACGCGGCGCGCCAGTAGCGCAGATCGGCGATGATCGCGGCCCGTTCGGTGGGCGTGATCGTGGGCACGGTGTGTGTCCGTCCGATCGAGTTAATGATGTCGAAGCTCGGCCGTGGTTCCGGGCTGAGCGACGGCTTCGCGCTGCCTGGCGCGGCCGGTCCGACGAAGTAGCCGTTCGCGATCCGCATCTCGTCATTCGTCGCGGTCGCCCACGAGATGAGTTGGGGTGCCAGGCGGACGGTAATCGGGAACGCGACGACCGAATGCGACTCGTCGACGTACTTTCGCCACGTGCCGCTCGTCACGAAGTTCGGCACAGCGCGGGCCGGCTCGGCGGGCACCGGCATGGGTACGAGCGGCAGCACAGCGACCACCACGGCGGCTGCGCCGAGCATCCTGCGCACCGAGAACGGCCGAGGAGTGGCCAAGCGCTCGACCGCCACGGCGATCAGCACCGCGGCCACGGGCAAGAGCGCGAGCCCGATCCGCGTCGGCGTCAGCGAAGCGAATACCGGCAGGGAGCGCAGCGCACGGTACGGCCCAACCACCTGTACGCCACCGATCTGCACCGACGGACCGAGCGACAGGATCGCAAGCACCACGCCGGCGATCGACGCGGCCAGCACGATTCGGTTACGTCGCAGCCAGATCGCGATTCCCACGAGCACGAGCAGTGCCGGGCCGAGCGCGACGTTCTGTTCGCCACCTGGCCGCGCCCCTCCAGTGAGTCCGAGATGGCCGCCGAGCGTCGTACTCGGCAACCGCCACAAGCCGCCGAGCGTCGTGCCGAGGTTCGCGGCCCCCGGCACCATCCCGTGCACGTGCTGCGGTCCGAAGAACTCATACCACAGCGGGTACGCGAGCAGCGCGAACGCGACGCCGCCAGCGATCGCGAGGTTGACGAGGAACGGACGTGCACGCGAGCGCGCCTCCGCCGAAGCAGTCGCGAGAACGCCGGCGAACACCGCCGCGCCAATCGCCGTAACGAGCAGCGTCTCCTGGTTGAGGAACATCTGGTACGTGATCACGAGGCCGAGTGCGACGCCGCGGCGCCACCGACGGGTGGTGGCGGAGATGTCAAATGTCAGCCACAGGATCACCGGGATCAGGAAGTTGATCACGAGGTCTGCCTGGCCGGACACGTGCGCGATCAGCCCCGGCCCGAAGCCCGCGATCGCGCCACCGACGGCCGCACCGACCCGCGACCGCACGACCTTGCGCGACAGCAGCAGATACCAGCCGGCTGCCGTACCGGCCAAGCCCAACGCGGTCATTGCCAAATAGCTCGCGTACGCGCCAGCCAACGCGGTAAGCGGGGCGAACGGGATCGCGATGCCGAGCATTGACGTGTTGTCGAGCAGGTTCACGCCGAGCGGCGCACCCATCTGCCGCGTGAAGAACGGGTTCTGTGGGTGCGTTAGTAGGTGGAGCCCGTTGGCCAGAAACCACTCGAGGTCCAGCTGGTCCGATGAATTAGTGGGCGGCTGGCCGTGGCGGTGCGAAAGGAACTCGGCGAGGACGACGACCGCGAGTGCGGCGTACGCGACGATGACCACCGCGTCGACCAACGTGAGGCGACGACGGGTACCCGACCGCGTCGGTGCGTCGGCCGCCGTCTGGCCAGCTGGTGTCGGGTCGGCCCAGTCGGGTGCGCGGACGCCAGCGAGGTCGTGGCCGCGCCCGCTTGCCACATGATCGCCGGGAGCGCCGGGTGACGGGCGTGGGCCGACGTCGGGGCCGCTCATCGACGGCTCCGCGGCTCGGTCCGGCATGGCATCGCACCCTGGTCAAGTCACGTTCGGTTAATTGCCAGACAATCTACCTCGGCAGCCGCGGGCGGCCGGAGGCTACGGCTCGAAGATCTGGTCGACCGAGTCGATTACGTCGTCGTGGAACGTCAGCGCGTAGAGAGCGCCGAAGTAGTGCGGTGCGCCGGGGTACGTATCCTGATCGCCCGGCGCGATGGGCTGGGCGAGGTTATCCGGCAGGTAGGTCGACAGGAACGCATTGGCCGACATGGGTTGCGCCAGACCCTGTGGGTTTGTCACGACCTTGGCCGACGGCGAGAACTCCACGGTCTTGTGCACGTACGTGTCGACGTTGATGTAGTCGTTCGGGATGCCGTCCGGCGGGACTGTCTGGCCGTGCGACGTCAGGTAGTTCTTCGCGTCGTCTCCGGTCAGGTGGTGTACGAGGCCGATGACGAGCGTTCCATTCTTGTTGATCGAGAGGATCCACGCGTCGTAAGTCTTGCCGTCCGCGAAATATGTTGCCGGCGGAGCGGATGCAACCGGCCGAGCCGACGGGGTCGCAGCGGCTGACGTCTCTACTCCGCCGGTGGACGTGGCCGACGGGGCGCTCGCGCCACCCGCCTGCACTGGGTCGCTGGCAGTACGAGCATTGGCCGCCTTGCCACAGGCCGCCAGCGCGAGGCACGCCATAACGGACAAGGCGCCAACGAACAGGATCCGGCGCGCGGACGAATCAGTCATCACAACCTCGCGATCGTTGGGTTATCGCGCTTCATGATGCGAGTCCTGTCAAATGTCGACACAGTCGTCACACAGGACTTTGGCTTCGCCGCCAACGTCCGGCGACCGCGACCGCCGATTCCCGATGTCCGGCGTCGGATTGATCGTCCCTACTGGACTTCTGGCCAGCCGGCACGACTCGAGCCGAGGTGTCGTGAGCGCCAGCCGATGTCGCGTGGCCCCTCGCATCTCTCCGAAACCCTTGCTAAACATTTGCCCGTGGCTATTGTCAGACCATTGGTCCTTATCAAGGAGGCATCGAGGTGGATGTAACTCGACGCACCGCCTGGCGAGCGTCGGTGCTGCTCGCGGCGGCCGTTGCCACAACGGGCGTACTGGTCGGCTGGGCCCATGGTGCAAGCGCCGTCCGAGGTTCGTCGGTCGTGTTCCCCGCCGGCGCCACGTGGACGACAGTCTTTACCGGCACCAAGGCCGGCATCGAGGGTCTCACCGGCGACAATCACGGCAATCTGTATGTGGCGGAGCGCGGTGGTGGCAGCAACCCATGCCCGGTTTGGAAGATTGCTGTTGCCAGCGGCGAGACCACTCAGGTCGGATCCGTCCCGGGTCCGTGTTCGCCGAGCGGACTCGCGTTCGGGCCCGATGAGCGCCTCTACGTAACCGGCGCCGACGCACCGGCGCTCGATCAGATCGACGTCTTGACCCCGGGTGATGCGAGCGCCGAGGCGACCGTCTTCGCGACCGGGGTCGCGCAAGCCAACGGCATCGCGTTCGACAGCCACGGCAACCTGTGGGCCACGGACGGCAACGAGAAGCAGGGCATTGTCTACCGGGTCGGACCGGATGGCGGCGCGGCGACCGAGGTGTTCCGGATTCCGCAGATGGCCAATCTGGTCGGCGTTGGCCGGCAGAACGGCACGCTGCAGGGTACGTCGCCGAACACGGCGAATCCGCAGGACATCGTCGCAAACGGGATCGTGTTCACCCGGTCCGACGAGATGGTGGTCGCCGACACCGCGCGCGGCGCGCTGTGGCGGGTGAGCCTGGACAGTCGCGGCAACGTGACGAGCCCGGTCGGGTGCGACTCGACCTACCCCGCGGACACGCTGTGCCTGGACGACGTGTTTGTGGAGAGCCCGTATCTCGAGGGCGCTGACGGAATCGCGCTCGACGCGTCGGGCCGGGTTTGGGTCGACGCAAACGAACGTCAGGCGATCGTCGTGGTCGACGACCGCGGCGTGCCGAGCGAGTTCTTCCGTGACCCGGTGGACCCGACGACGGGGCGGCGCAACGGTGGTCCGCTCGAGACGCCAACCAGCCCGGTGTTCCTCGGCCATACGTTGTGCACGACCAGCTCGGATGGCAACCGTCGGGACAACTCCCCGAACTCCGGCGGCGAGGTCACGAGCACCGGCAAGATCTCGTGCCTCGATGAACCGGTCAGCGCGACCGGGCTCGCGCTGCCGGTGCGCTGACACTACGTGAACGCACAAGCAATGACCGACGGCCGCGTCTCGCGACGCGGCCGTCGGCTGCCTTGTTCATCATGAACGGCGATGGCGTGCCCGCCGTTCGAAGCGTCAGCAATGCCAGATCAGCCCCACCTCCGAGATCGGCCCGCTGACGGTCGCGGATGTGCGCCGCTTGCCGACGACGGTGTGACCGTCCGCCGTCATGTCGTCAACGACGACCTGCAGATCGCTCGCGGCTCCGGTCGGCAGCCGTTGGAGCACGCCGTTGTGCCCGATCAGCCCGACGCGGTTGTCGCCGTCGCTGACGTCGCCGACCACCGTGCCATCCGTCGCGACCTGCCACAGCGGCACCATCGGGTACGGCGTGAGAACACCGTTGGCGAGGTTCCACACCATCGGGAAGAGACCTTGTCCGTGGTCGTTGAGCCCCCAACCGACCGCGTAGTCACCGGTGATCTTGTAGACCTCGCCGCGCGGGTCGGTGGCGTCGGTCGGCAACGTGCGTCCGTCGCCTTTGCCGTCGCCGATCCACGGCTTGTCGTGATACCGACCGGCGATCGTGCCGTTATCGGTGATCGTGTCCACGTAGATACCTTTGGGTAGCAGCTCTTTGACGATGCCGGGCTGGTTGGCACGCACGATGACCGACGTGTCTGTGTTACCCACGGTGGCGTGCCCAACGATGTCACCGTTCGCGTTGATCGCAGACGGCGCGATCGGCGATCCCTTGAACTTCGGCAACGGCGACACGTGCCCGTTGCGATACACCCAACCGATGTAATTCGGTCCGGTGGTGCCGATCACGGTGCCGCTGGCGTTTACGCCGGACGCACCACCGTCGGCGATCGGAATGAGCGTCACGTGGCCGGTCTGCAAGTCGACGAGAACGGCCTTACCTGGCTTGTAGTCGGACAGTGGAAGCGTGAACGGTTTGATTAGTGAGCCAGCGAGGTATCGGCCGGTCGGGTCGACGTACCCGCCGACCCAAGCTGTGTACGCGCCGACGCCGGCAGGCACCGGCAACGTGTCCACCGTGCAGTTCGCGAGCGGGAGGTCGGCCGCCGATGTCAACGTCGGCCGCTGTCCCTTCGGCGTTGGCGACGACGACGGCCGTACCGACGCCGAGGGCGAAGCGGCGGTTGCCGTCGGGCCGCCGTGCGGATGCGATCGCAACCCCAGGGGTACGCCGACGGCAAGTGCCACCGCCGCCACGGCGACGAACGCCCCGACCGCCATCCTGCGGTGCCGGATCGTGTCTGCCTGTCGCATCGCGCTCGACACGTCGTAGCGCGGTGGCGGCCCGTCGGTGGGATCCACGTCGCGCAGTGGACGCATCAGGTCCACCGCGGCGCGATCGTCATTGTTGGTCATATCCGCCTCCCCGGTAGCGGGTACGCCAGGTCGTCGAGGTGTCGCCGCAGCGACGCCAGGCCGTGTGCGGTCTGGCTCTTGACCGTCCCGGCGGAACAATGCAGAGTCTCGGCGACCTCGGAAACTCCGAGGTCATAGATGAAGCGCAGGATCAACACCGCGCGTTGGCGCTTCGGCAGCCGGGCGAGCGCCTGGCGCAACACAGCGCGGTCCTCGATGCTCGCCTCTTCCGGCGCGGGTATGTCCGGCGATAGGTCCGCGAGACGTACGCGCGACCAGGCCAGGCGGCGTTCCGAGAGGAACGTATTGACCACGATCGCGCGTACGTATTGATCCACGTCGCGGCTTGCCCGCACCGAAGACCATCGCAGATATGCCTTCGTGAGGCTGATCTGGATGATGTCGTCGGCCCGGTTCCAGTCGCCACACAGCGTGTACGCGAGTCCCCGCAAACCCGGCAGGCGCGATGACACGAACTCCACGTATTCCGTACGGTCCTGTCCCTGCACCCCTGACTCCTCGCGTCCGTTGCGCTACCACTATCACGCCGCCCGGCGTTCGTTTGGTTGTCTCGAAGCGCTGCTCGTGTGCGCGTTCGACTCGCGCTTCGGGTACGCAGCGATCAGGTCACAGCTGCGCCTGCGAAACTTGCCGTGTCATCGAGGAGATCGGAGGTCATCCGTGTTCGACGAGGCCGGCGAAGACGACCTGCTGCTTGCCGCGGTCATGCGGCTTGGCGCCAAGGGTGGTGCGATCCTGAACGTACGAGCCGTCGGACGTGAAGGTCTGATCAAGCAGCATCCGGCGGACAAGGCGCTGGCAAAGGTCACGGCGCTTCTACCCGTCGCCGAGTAATCGCCGGCCACTTAATCGGTGGCGGACGCCACCCGCCGTGCTCGATCATGCTCGGGTGTCCGAAGCCGAGCGCGTGAATCAGCCAACGACGACCAGATGGACTCGGTCCACCATCTACGCCGATATGTGGGTCGATCCCGACGACGACCCGCGCGAATCCGGCACCGCAACGTCGGATGAACGCGGCACCCTGGTCGACTACTTGCGGCGCTATCGCCTCACGCTGGAAATGAAATGCGCGGACCTGGACGCCGAACAGTTGGCGCGTCGGTCCGTGCCGCCGTCCACGATGTCCTTGCTGGGGCTCGTACGCCACATGGCAGACGTGGAGAGGCACTGGTTCCGCCGCGCACTCGCCGGACAGGACGCACCGAATCGGTACCACTCCAAGGAGGATCGCGACGGCGACTGGGACGGAGCAGTCGCGGATCCGGCAGTGGTCGACGACGCGTGGCAGGCGTGGCGGAGCGAGGTCGCGTTCGCCGAGCAATTCGTAGCAGACAGCACCGATCTGGGCGCTCGCGGCGCGACCGGCGTGCCGCTGCGTGACGTACTGGTGCACATGATTGAGGAGTACGCCCGGCACTGCGGGCACGCCGACCTACTGCGTGAGTGCATCGACGGTCGTGTCGGCCAATGACCGCGTCGCCCGAAGTCGGGCGCACAGGTCGTCTAGTAGCCGCTGAGGGCGAGAAGACCTTCGGGGCACAGGTTCGCCGCCACTAATCGACTCGCGGTCGCCCGCCAAGCCGGTTCGGTGTCCGGCACGAGCGCTTCGGCGGCCAGGTCGGCAACGTCGATGAGAGCGCGCACCAGCCGGTAGTACTGCAGCCGCGTCGCATCGGCGGCTCGCCGCAGGTCGTCCGCGGTTGCGGATTCGTCGCCAAGGTATCCGGCCGCGAACCGGTCGCGTTCGCGCTCGCCGATGTGCTCGTCGCCGTACGTCCCGCCGAGCACGAACATGAGGTCCTGCTCGGGCGTAGCGAGCACGGCGTCGTCCCAATCCACCAGCCACACTGCGTCGGCGTCGCTGGCGCCCGGACTCCCCGCCAGCACATTGCCGAGATGTGGATCGGCATGACAAAGCACCGTCGGGTCAATGTGCGCGGCGAGTTGCGGCACCGCGTCGGCCGCGGCCAGCAGCCGGTTCCGGTTATCCCGCCACAATGCCGCGACATCGCGGTCGAGATCGGGTCGATCGCTTGCGACCAATTCGTCGGTACGCGTCACGGCGGCCAACTCGCGGTCATGCGTGACGGCCGGGATCGCCGCTCGCAACGCATCGGGAACCTGGAATTCGTGTACCTCGGCGAGCAGCCGCCCGAAGGCACGCCATTGTGGGTGGTTCAAACCACCTTCGATGGCCTGGTGGTCACCGACCCACGGAACCACACTGAATCGGCGCGGCTCGACGGTCGCCGGTTGGTCGGTCCACGGCCGTCCATCGCGGGCTCGGAGCGGTCCGGCTACGCCGTCGACCCCACTGTCGGCAAGTGCGGCCGGCGCGAGCAACCCGGCGATCGAGCCGCCGGACGTCCACTTGACTGCGTACCACCGCGGGTCACTTAACGGGCCGTCTGCGTACACCCGGAAGCGCTGCGCGGCACGGTCGATGCCCTCGTCGTTGGCCTCGATAGCCCGAACGGTGAGCCCGAATTCGACGGCGAGGATCTCGGCCACATCGGTCACGAGCCGTGATGCTAGCCCCGCTGTGGCGCCGCCAGCGCCCGATTTACCGAGCGGTCGACAGGAGGCACAGACCTGGACCGTGCGGTCAGCACCTGGGGAGGTCGCCGGCGTGCGGTCCGGTCGGCGCTACCAAGCCGCCGGCCACCCAACCGACTTTTCCGGTCGTGTTGTCCTTCAGGAAGATCCAGTCGGCCGTGCTGCCGATTTCGCACAATGTAGGGTCACCGACTGGTTCTCGAACCCGCTACCGATGACCGTGCAACTCGTCCCCGGACCGGTTCGGATGTTCACGCCCTGACCGACGAAAACGCCCGGGATGCGTCCGTTAGTAGCTGGGCGTTGGGTGCAATCAATCGCCGGGCTGACTGTCGCCGCCGCCGTGGGTGCCGCCGATATCGCGCACACAGCAACTAGGACGCCAACTCCCGCGACTACGGCGAATGGACGTGCCTTCACGCTGTCTCCCTCCCGTGGCGGTTCGCCAAGCGAATCGACGGATGTGAGCGTCTGGCAGGGTGCGTCACGAAGTCGAGGGTGCACGACGGCGACTCGTACCGCACGGCCGTCCGCGCCGATCGGCAGCGCAGACGGCGACGACTTTCGCGTGTGCGGCGGTTGGCGGCCTCCAACCGAATTCGCGACAATGGCGCGATGGCCGCTGACTACGACAGCACCAGCGCGTTCCACGGTGCCAGCTTCACGGGCGCGGACTTCACACGCGCAAAGTTCCGAGACTGTGACCTGCGCAAGGTTAAGATCACCGACTCGTGGCTCGTCGACGTCAGCATGTCCGGACTCGTCGGCAACTTCCTCGTCAATGACGTCGACGTCACGGCCTTTGTCGAGGGCGAGCTCGACCGGCGCCACCCCGAACGCGTACAGCTGAGGGCGGTACGGACGGCCGGCGACTACCGCGCGATGTGGGACACGATCGAACGCCTCTGGTCGGACACCGTCGCCCGTGCCGCGAGGTTGCCCGAACGCTGCCTCGACGAGCGCGTAGACGACGAGTGGTCGTTCATCGAGACGCTGCGCCATCTCGTGTTCGCGACGGACGCCTGGGCGGGCCGCGCAATCCTCGAACAGCCGATGCCCTACCACCCGCTCGGCATCCAGCACACCGGATTTCCACCCGCGGAAGCGGCGGCGCTCGGCATCGACCCGGACTCGCGCCCCACGCTGGCCGAGGTGAAGGAGATTCGTGCCAACCGGATGGCGCTGGTGCACGGCATCGTCGACGGGATCACGGACACCGGACTGGAGCGGATATGCGCGCAGCCGCCCTCCCCCGGGCACCCCACGGAGTCACGCTCGGTCGGCCGCTGTCTGCGCGTGATCATGAGAGAAGAGTGCGAACACCGTCGCTACGCGGTACGCGACCTGGCAACGCTGGAAGCATCTCTTGAGAGCGGCGCGGGACATCATGACCCGCTGCCCGGATAACTCCCGATCGCTGGTAAGAATCGCCCTTCTAGCCCGGTGTCACGTGGGCGAACGCGGCTCGGATCAAGCTGCCGTTGGAGGTGCGAAGGGAATCCGGAAGCGCCGCACCTCCTGCGGCCACCCGCAGGCCGTCGCGACCCTTCCGGCCCACAGCCGCGCCGCCTCCTCGTCGGGCACATCCACGACGGCAAAGCCGCCGAGGTGTTCCTTGGACTCGATGAACGGACCGTCGGTAAACAGCGGTGTGCCGCTCGACGCGTCGACACTGAACACCGGGGCAGAATCGTCCAAGCCGCCGGTGAAGATCAAGACTCCGGCAGCGTGCATCTCGGCGATCAACGCCCTGGTCACCTTGGCCTTCTCACGCAGCTCCCCGATCGTGTGGTCCGGCACCCACTCGTCGTTGAAGGCGATGAGGTATTCGGTCATGTCTCCTCCTACGTGGTTGGCTTACTCTGTCGGGATCGGTGTTGCGCTCGAGACGCCGAAAGTGCAGCGAAGCGGGTACGGCGAACCGACCGGAGCGGTACGTTGCGCGCATGCTGACCGTGGAGATGGCGAGGCTCGCCAAAGAGAACCGGCTCGACGTGTTCGTGCCCGACGGTACGGCCGGCGAGGTGGTCCAGTACGACGCCGAGTTCGCTGAGGTGCACACGCGGCAGGGTACGGAGGAGTATCCGCTGGCCGATCTCGAACCGTCCCAAACTCTGCGTGAGGCGGTGGGCGAAGGAAGTTCGGAGCTCTGACGCCGAGCGCGAGCGTGGCTACCACCGCGGGAGGGCACGACCACATTCGGCAGACACCAGGAACGCGCACACGTCTTGCGACAAGTGACCGTGCTAAACGCCGACCTCCGCTTCAACGCGATGTTCCTTGACGGCGTCGTTGAAGGCTGCGTAGTCGCGGTCGTTTTGGTCGGCGTAGCTCTCGGCGAAGTCAGCGATCGCGTGCGCGAAGGTCTTCTTCTTGCCGAGGTAGGAGGCAAGCGCCACGCGGTCACCGGATCGGGCGTGGGCACGGGCGAGCGTCCAGCCGCACATCTCGGCGTAGTCCGCTAATCCCTTTGGCCGCATCTGCTCGATCGGTACAGAGAACTTCCAGTCCCGCAACTGGCGCACGTAGTAGTCACGTGGTTGGCCGTCCGGTTGCTCGATCCGGGTCCAGCCAAGGAAGATGTCGCTTTGCGCCTGCATGAGGTGCTGTCCGGCCACCACGCGTTCACCCTGGTTGCTGTAGCGGCTCGCGCCACAGAACGGCGCCAAGACTGACACGTCGGCCTCCTTAGCCTGCAAGAACAGCGGCTCGTCGCCGTCGCCGCCGTCGAGCAAGAGGATCCATGCCTGGGTGCCGACGCTGCCGACCCCAACGACCTTGCGAGCGACTTGTACCAACCTGAAGTGCTCGAGCAGCCGTCGACGATCGGATTGAAGGTTGCGGCGGTAACGTGCCAGCACTGCTTCGATCTCCTGATACAGCGCATCGGCCTGCATGTCGGTGACGACGTCCTCAACGGGAACGATCGTCGGGGGCGTATCAACAATTTGGTGCCGCCCGTCAACGACGGTGGTGAGTTTCGACAACGCCTGCACGCTGTCGTGCGTATGCGCCTTGGAGACTGCCGCTTGCACCCATTCGATCCGCTTCCGCTTCATCTGCGCCTGGAATCGACGCAACGTCGGCTCTACCTCGAGATGGGCGTACCACACTTCGAGACGAGTCTGGTCGGCGAACGAGCGCATCGCACTGCGATAGCTTTCTGCGGCGGCAACGGTGACCATGCGGCCGGCCTTCGGTGAGTATCCGTTCTCTCGTGCCGCCACGACGAGGCTCGCGGCGAGGCGTTTGACGTCCCACTCGAATGGCCCGGGCAGGGTTTCGTCGAAGTCATTGATGTCGAAGACCAACCTCCGCGCCGGCGAAGCGAACGCGCCGAAATTCGACGCGTGTGCGTCCCCACATAGCTGCACCGTCAAGCCCGACGAGGGCATCGCGGCGAGGTCTGCCGCCATCGGCGCAGCAGCGCCGCGGTAGAACGCGAACGGAGACACGAGCATGCGTCCGTAGCGGATCGGCACCAGTTCCGGGACACGCGACCGGGACTGATCCAGCAGTAGGCCGATTGGATCGCGCGTCGCTGAAGGCTCAAAGGCGGCCTGCGCATCAAGGGGAACGGCAGTCCTGGCCGCCTTGCCCTTGGCCACCCGCTCGGTCCGACTCAGATGCTCAACGTGCGTTGACTGGCGCTGGCGGCCGGCGGCCACCGACCTTGTGCGCCCCGCCCGTGTCCGCTTGTCGACGCGAGCCTTCGTCGTGACCACGATGACCACCCCTTGGCTACTGGCGCTATCGAAGGCATCGGTCCCCTGATGCCGGCGCCACGCGTACCTTCCACCGAGTCAAGCACGTCCGAAGTCCGCGCCCGCCGGGTTGCCGCCGAATCCGCCAAAATCGGCCATATGGCCGCACTTGCGCTCCCTAACATGGGCCATGAGGCCAGTCGGAACGAAGGCCTGGCATAGGGCGTCGTCCACGGAGCGGCCGTCGCTTCGGCTCCACATGGCATTCGTGAGCGGAGTTGCCTGCGCGAGATGAAGCGACGTGTGCCCTTCTCCAAGGCCGACAAGCGGGCGAGCGCTGCGCCCCACATCGCCTCGCGACCCACTGTCGATGAGGCGCCAGGATCTGGTCCTGGTTCCGTTGCGTTGGACCGATCCCCCGGATTCTGGACAGTCATCGGCTACGCGTTTGTGCTCGGGGTCGTGCTGGCGTTCGCGGGGCTGGCGTTCCTGGGGTTGCTCAAGGGCGGCACAAAGCTTTGGTTCAAGCTGCCGAAGAACCCGGACTGGTTCTCTGGGAACCTCTGGTGGGTGGCGGTGACGGCGGGCGCCGGGGTGGTCGTCGGCGTGCTACGGCGCGCTCTTCGGCTCCCGGCCAAGCTGCCTGGCACGATGAGGGAGCTCCAGGACGAGAGGGTTGAGCCGAGCACGGTCCTGAAGGCGGTTGTTGTCTCGCTCGTATCGCTGATTGGTGGGGCAAGCCTTGGGCCCGAGGATGCGCTGGGCAAGATTGGCGGCGGACTCGGGACGTGGGTCTCGCAGCGGCGACGGCTCGACGAGAGCACTAGCGCGACGAACGCACTCAGCGGAATGGCTGGCGCATACGCCGGGTTGCTGTCGTCTCCGATCTTGGCCACGAGCTTCGTGGTCGAGATTGGCCGTCCAAAGCGCGCAGGCCTTGCTCACGTGTTGGTCGCGGCCCTGCTCTGCTCGACGGTGGCGTTCGCCGTGTACTTCCCGATTGCCGGCACCACATTCCTTGGGCTCTACAGATTGCCGGCCTTCCAGTACGAGGACTGGCAGTTGGCCGCGGCCGTTCCGCTCGGCCTTGTCGCAGCGGCGCTAGCGCTGACGACGGTGGTGGCGACCGGACTGCTCACGAAGATCGCCGCTCCGCTCGCCAACCGGACGATCCTTCGCTCGACGCTCGGCGGTCTCGCATTCGGACTGGTCGGCGTCGCCCTTCCGCTGACGCTATTCACTGGGACCTCCCAGCTGACGACTGTTATCCACAACGGGGCCACGCTTGGTGCCGGGCTGGTCATCGCCGTCTTGTTCGCGAAGATCCTCATGTTCGCGCTGTGCGAAGCCACCGGGTTCATCGGCGGACCCGTCCTCGTGATGCTGTTCATCGGCGGCACCGCCGGGATCGCCACCCACTTGCTGATCCCAGGGCTCCCCGAAGGGCTCGCCTTCGCCACGATGTTTGCTGCCGTTCCCGGATCGCTTATCGCGGCCCCGGTCACCGTGATCCTCATGGTTGCCCTCACGACGCAGATCGGCACGCTCCAACTCGCGCCAGTGGCCATCGCCGTCCTCACGGCATACCTCGCCGTGTCGGGCTCCGGCGCCCTCATGGCGTTGGCTCGACGGAGAAGCAAGCCCCCGTCGGACTCGCACGCGGCACAACCGCCAGCGGGGAGCGCCTCGTAAGACTCTCGGCCCGCGAACCAATGCGTCAATTGGTGGGTACCCATCCGTTGGCCGAGCTGCGACCTGCCCGAATCCAGGCGTATGCCGGACAGGTTTCGGTTCAGCTGATGGACTTAGCGAGGCACGACATGGCGTAGGAACTGACGCAGGCGGACCAATACAGGAGTGGCCGATGGAGGTCACCGTCGGGCGGCCGTACCACCGGTCAACCGAGCGTCTCGATCCGAGCCATGTCCGCCTGCCGAAGCTCCGTCTGACGCTGTGGCGCGCGCTGGCCGCGGGCATTGCGGCCACATTGTCCTTTGAGACCAGAGCGAGTGCAGCGGTCGGCGTCGCGATTTCGGTGACCACGATCCCCGCGGCGGCGTACGTCGGTGTCGCGATCGCGGTGGGCCAGCCGGGCAAGGCAGGCGGCGCGCTGAGCGTACTCGGGGTCAACGTCGCGATGTTGCTCGTCGGAGGATCCGCGGTGCTCGCGGTGCAGCGCTGGCTGAATCGTCGCGCGGAGAACGCCGCAGCAGAACGGAAGCGCGCATGAGCGACCTCTACATCGCCTGCCACGGCCGCAATTGCATGACAGGCCGCGGGAAGTGACCACCAACCAGGTCCTGCTCGGCGTCGGCCTGATCTTGGTGCTGGCGATTGGGTCACAGGTGGCTGCGAGCCGGCTGCATATCCCGGCGCTCATCATCTTGCTCCCGGCAGGTTTCACGGCTGGAGCGCTCACGAGCGACGTCAATCCGCAGAAACTGCTCGGCTCGGCGTTCCAGCCGCTTGTCTCGCTGTCCGTAGCGGTAATCCTCTACGACTCAGGTCTGGGATTGGTGTTTGGCAGCGTTCGTGGCAGGGCACGGCGGGTCGCGCCACGTTTAGCTACCACCGGAGTGGTGATCACGGCCGCGTTCGGCGCGACCTTCGCCGCCCTGTTGCTGGGCATGTCGACCGGTGCGGCGCTCATGACCGGCGCGATCTTAGTCGTGTCCGGACCGACGGTCGTCGGCCCGTTGTTGGCCGTCGTTCGACCGACCGAGCGCCTCCAACGGATCCTGTCGTGGGAGGGATCGTTGATCGATCCGATCGGCGGAATCCTTGGTGCTGTGGTGTTCCACGCCGTGTTGGCGCAAACGAACCAGGGTGCCGTTCACGCGGTGGGGCGGTTCTTCCTCTCGCTAGGCGTGGGCATCGCGGGCGCCGCGGTCGGTGTGGCGATTCTTTGGTTGTGCCTCCGCGTGCTGCATCTGGACGACGTGCTCAGCACCACGACCCAGCTCGCGTGCGTGGTGGGTGTCGCAGCAGTCTGCGATGTCATCCGGGATGACACTGGGCTCGTTGCCGCCATCTTGATGGGGCTCGCGGTCGCGAACCTGCGAGGCTTCGATATGCCTGCGCGTCGACCGTTCTTCGAGACACTTGTGCAGCTGATCATCGGGGTTCTCTTCGTGTCCATCTCGGCCACGGTCACACCGGAGTCGTTGCGACACCTCGGGCTACCCACGCTCGGCCTCGTCGCCGTCCTGGTGCTGGTCGCCCGTCCACTGGTCGCGTTCGTCGCCACCGTCCGGTCGGACCTGGCTGGACGGGAGCGAGCGTTCATTGGCTGGATGGCGCCGCGAGGAATCGTCGCCGCCGCCACCGCCTCCACCTTTGGCGCCGAACTAGCGAACAACCATGTCACGGGAGCGTCGAAAATCCTGCCCGTCACGTTTCTCGTGATTGTCGCGACCGTGGCGCTCTACGGGCTGACGGCCGGCACGGTAGCCCGGCGACTCGGCGTCACTCGCCCGGCGCGCACTCGCCCGCTGCTCATCGGCGGCGACCCGTGGGTCATCGATCTAGCACGGGCCTTTCGCACCGCGGGCCTGGATGTCCTCATGTGGGCCGCCTCCGACGCCGAACGCGAGCAAATCAAGCGCGCGTCCTTCCAACTGGCGCCCGGCGACCTACTCGCAGCCGCCACCGGCCAGCGTGCGACGATCGAAGGTGTCACCGCGATCCTGCTGCTCACCGACGAGGACGACTTCAACGCCCTAGCCGCCACAACGTTGTCCGACGATCCCGACACGCTGGTCTACCGGCTTGCCCCGCGTCATTCTCACCACGGCGTGGTAGCCCCGTATACCGCCGGCGAAACGCTATTTGCGCCGAGTCTCACCCGTCCGGCGCTCACGGCCCGAAAGGCCGCCGGCGCCAGTGTCACCATCACGCGGTCAAACGGAACCCCACCGCAGGACGCCGACCTTTTGTTCTTGATAGACCAAGAGGGCAAGCTGATCCCAGTGACGAAATCACTGACTCCCACCGCGCAGCCGGGCGACACGCTCGTACTACTGAGCGGAGGCGAATAGCACCGGTCCGCGCGATCGCGCGCCGAGGTTCCGGGTCTATTCAGGAATGGTGGGCACGGCTGGTTTCGAACCAGCGACCCCCCGCTTGTAAGGCGGGTGCTCTCCCACTGAGCTACGCGCCCGGAACGGCGCCTCGCGGCCACCGATCTCGGTTGGGACCCGGCTCAAACGGCCGGCTGCGTACGCCGCGTCAGGCGGCGCCGTCCCGCAACCGTACCAAGGTGTGCAACTGGAAGCGGAACGGCGCGGGCGCCGACGGCCTAGATCGCGGCGAGCGCCTTGCGCCAGCCGTTCTGGTCGCGCGCTTCGCCGGGCGGGTTCATCTCGGCGAACCGTACGATGCCCTCGCGGTCGATCAGGAACGTGCCACGAAGCGAAAAGCCACGGTCCTCATCGAACACGCCGTACGCCCGGGACACCTCACCGTGCGGCCAGAAGTCCGACAGCTGGCGGAACTGGTACCCCTCTTCGGCAGCCCACGCCTTGTGCGCGAACGGGGCGTCGACGCTGACCGCAAGCAACTCGGCGTCGTCGTTGACGAAGTCACCGATGTTGTCGCGCACCTCGCACAGCTCGCCGTGGCACACCCGACTGAACGCGAACGGGTAGAAGACGAGCAGCACGTTCTTCTTACCTCGGAAATCCGAGAGCGTCACGTCCTGGTGGTTCTCGTCCTTCAGCGTGAAGTCGGGCGCGACAGCGCCCACCGCGATCGGCATGGGGTCTCCATCTCAGCGACGTCGCACGATTTCCACGCCAGCATGCCACGTCCGGATCGCACCGCACACCGGGGTCCGACAGGCGCACGACAGCGGCGGCCGGGTCATCAGCCGAGGCGGAGTGAGAGGAGGTTCAGCGCTTGCCGCGCGCCGCCTTTGGCGCCACCAGACGTGCGGCGCTCCAGTCGACGCCGGCGCTGATGGTCGACGTCTGCGCCAGACCAGCGGTCGGCGCGGACTCGGTGATCTCGCTCGGCTCGACATGACCGGCGCGACCCGCCTTCGGGGTCAGCAGCCAGACCACTCCGTTGTCGGCCAGCGGGCCGAGTGCGTCCACCAACGTGTCGACCAGATCGCCATCGCCATCGCGCCACCACAGCAGCACGACGTCCACGACCTCGTCGGTGTCCTCGTCGACCAGGTCACCGCAGCGGTCCATCAGGGCATCACGGAGACCCTCGTCGACATCGTCGTCGTAGCCCATCTCCATGACGACCATCCCCGGTTCGACCCCGAACCGGTCCGCCAGGCTGCGTACACCATCAGCGGCCTGACCAGCGGTCGCGCTCACTGTCGAATGCCTCCTCTTCGGTCATGCGGCGCACAATTCGCGCCGTAACGGGTAGTCCACACAGTTGCCGCTCGCGGCGCAAGAGGCGCACCGCAAACCGAGCCTAAAAGAGAACCGTACGGCTCATGCCGCGAGCAGCCCACGAGCACCCTCGACGATGGTCTCCGGCGAGATCAGGACATGCTGCGCAGCCGGACCAAGTGGGATAAATGTGTCGATACCGGCCACTCGGCGGGCGACGCCCTCGAAACCGGCGTCGACCAGCGCGCTGAGCACGCCCTCACCGACTCCCCCGGACCGCCGCGTCTCGTCCGCGATCAGCACCTGGCCGGTCGCCGCCGCCTCGCGGATGATGTCCGCGGTGGGCAGCGGCGCGAGCCAGCGGAGGTCCACGACGCGGCTGCCGACTCCGTCGGCGGCAAGCGTAGTGGCGGCCCGCAGTGCCATCCGTACGCCGTTGCCGAACGTGATGATCGTCAAGTCGCGGCCGGAGCCGACCACGTCCACCCGCGCGCGACCAACTGGCACGTGCGCCGACGCCCAGTCGGCCGGCGCCGGGTACTTTGCCATCCAGCCGCGGTCGCCGTCCGAAAGCAGATCCCGCGTGTGGTAGAGGGCAATCGGCTCGAGATAGGCAGCCACCGTGCCGTCGGTGACGGCCGCGGCAAGGCACGTCCGCAGCAGCGCCGCGGCGTCGTCCGGCCGCGCGGGACAAGCCACTACCAGGCCGGGTACGTCGCGCAACACGGCGACCGCGTTGTCGTTGTGGAAGTGGCCGCCAAACCCTTCCTGGTACGCGAGACCAGCGACCCGGACGACGAGCGGGTTGCGAAACGCGCTCTGCGAGAAGAACTGCATGGTGGCCGCCTCGCCACGCAGCTGATCCTCGGCGGAGTGCAGGTAAGCCAGATATTGGATCTCCGGGATCGGCAACCCGCCGGCGAGTCCGACGCCCAGCGCGATGCCGAGAATGGACGTCTCGTCGAGCAGCGAGTCGAACACGCGGGCGTCGCCGAATCGGTCGCGCAATCCCTTCGTCACGCCATAGACGCCGCCCTTGGCCGCGACGTCCTCGCCGAACAGCAAGGCCTGCGGCCACGTGAGAAGAGCATCGGTGAGCGTCGCGTTGATCGCTTGCGCCAGCGTCATCGGCCCGGCGTCCTCCGGCAACCGGCCGCCGAATGCGGTCGACCGGGCAGCGGCCGCGTCGCCGAGCGCGACGGCGGCCGACGCCTCGATCGCACGTGTGACGCGGGCCGGCCGCCGCGGCGCCAACGGTGCCATCACCTCGGCCGCGGTGGCGAGCTTCGGCTCCCCGATCGCCTCCTCGGCAAGGCTGCGCACGTGCCAGCCGATCTCGTCGTAGCGCGCGGTTACGCCTTCGGCGTCGAGGACTCCGCCACCGATCAGCAGCTCGGCGGCGCGTACCAATGGATCGCGTTGCGCGTCCTTGGCGATCTCGGCCGTCGTACGGTATGCCACCTCGGCGTCCGCGCCGGCGTGCCCCATCAACCGTACGGTCGCGAGGTGCAACACGGCCGGCCGCCGGTTCTCCCGTACCCAGGCGGCCGCCGTCGTCGCGGCGTCGTACGCCTCGATGAGGTCACAGCCGTCCGCGGCGAGGTAATGCAGCCCGGGTCGCGATCGGAGCACGTCGGCGACCCAACCGTCCGGCGACCGTACGCTGACGCCGATCCCGTTGTCCTCGCAGACGAACAGCACGGGTACGTCGATCCCGCGGTACGTCGCCCAGCCGGCCGCGTTGAGTGCCGCGGTGGCCGCCGCCTGGTTGACCGATGCGTCGCCGAACGAGCAGACCACGATGGCGTCGGCCGGAAACGTCATGGCTGACCAGTCCGTTGCGGCGGGCAACGGAACTCCGCCCGGGGCCGGCGACGGAACTCCGCTCGCGGCCGGCGCCGGACCACCACGAGCCGCGCGCGAGATCGCAAAGCCAATGCCCACCGCGCGCGGCAGGTGCGACGCGATCGTCGATGTGGTAGGGATGACGGCCAGATCCGCGTGGCCGAACACCTTGTGGCGACCGCCGGCGATCGGTTCGCTCGCGGATGCCACGAGGCCCCGTACCACGTCCTTGACGGCGTCGCCCAGCTCGCGACCGGCCTGCGTGGCACGGGCCAGATAGAACGCGCCGGACCGGTAGTGCAGCAGCGCCGGATCGGTGGGCCGCAGCGCACCGGCGACGGCGGCATTCCCTTCGTGTCCCGACGACCCGATCGTGTAGTAGCCCTCGTTGAAGCTCCGCAGCCAGCGCGCGGCCAAATCAAGGTGCCGGCTCGCGAGCTGCGCGTCGAACAGGCGCAGTGCCTCGTCGCGCGACAACTGAGCACCAGGCCGCAACGGTGCATCGGAACGCTCGTCCCCGGCGGCCGTCGGGCCGGTGAAACCCGCGACTGCGGCACGGAATCGCTCGTCGAGGTCGTTCGGCGTCGTCACCGGCACAGCATCGCGCACCGCGACGGCCGGCGTGAAGCCGTACCCGTCGGAATCGCCTCAGACCGCGACCGCGGCGAGCTGCCGGCCGAGAAACTCGAACGCGGCCGGGTATGCGTCCAGCCGGTTCGCGCGCTTCGCGAGGCCGTGTCCCTCGTCGTGGTAGACGCGCAGCTCGCACGGGATGCCCTTGGCGCTAAGGGCAGCGTGCAGCTGCTCGGCCTCGGACAGCGGCACGCGCGGGTCGTTCGCGCCGTGGATCACGAACAGCGGCGCGGACATGTCGTCGATGCGGGTCAGCGGCGACGCCTCGACGAGGAAGTCGCGGTCGTGTTCGAGGCTGCCGTATTCGCGTTCCCGCGTCGCGCGGCGATACGGCGACGTGTTCTCCAGGAACGACACAAGCGACGAGATGCCGACGATGTCGACGCCGGCCGCCCACAGCTCGGGCTGGAACGCGAGACCGGCGAGCACCATGTATCCGCCGTACGACCCGCCGAACAACGCGACGCGGGACTGGTCGAGTCCGAGCTCCGGCAGGTAGGCGTGGATGGCGGCTAGATCCGCGACCGAGTTCAGCCGCAGACGTACGTCATCCAGCGAGTACCACCGCTTGCCGTAGCCCGACGAGCCGCGCACGTTGGGTACGAGCACGGTGTGGCCGGCGAGCGCGAGCCCGCTGATGATCGGGCTGAAGAGCCGGCGCGACTGGCCCTCCGGTCCACCGTGGATGTAGATCACGGACGAGCCGTCGACGTCGTCACGGTCTCCGTTGGCGTTCGTACCCGCCGGGTAGACAAAGCACGGGATCTGCTCGCCGTCGTGTGCCGTGATCCGTACGCTCGTCGGCTCGGTGAGCCCGAACCCGGTGATCGGCGCGGCCGACTCGGTCAGCGCGGTTGCCACCCCGGTCGCCACGTCGAGCCGCAGCACATCGCCCGGCACCGTGACGCCGCAGAACGACAGCGCGACCGTAGCCGAGTCGGGCGACCACGTCGGTGCCGGCAGCGGGTGACCTTCGACGCAGCCGACCGCCGGCAGCGCCACGTCACGGAGGTGGCGGCCATGACCATCGTGCACCGCCACCCGCGCCGCACCATCCACATTGGACACCACGAGCAACGCGTCGTCGTTCGGCGCGAGCCAGCCGGTCACGTCGTAGGCCTCGTCGGTGACAAGCCACGACCACAGCGCCGCCGCGATGTCATACCGCCCGATGCCGCACAGATCACGGTCGCGATCGGTGGTGACGACGATCGCGTCGCCCGACGACGTGAAGTGCGCATCGGTGTACTGGGCATGATCGTCTGCGTCGGTGATCTCGGTCACCCGCGCCGCCGCGTCGGCCACCCGCATGTCGACGTACAGCAGCTGGTCCGAGTTCGCCGGCCGGCTGCTCAAGCCGACCACCACCGCCCCGCCGTCGGGGGCCATCCGAGCGTCGCGCACCGCTCCGCCGCCGTCGTACGCGACGATCTCGTCGCCGGTGGCGAGGTCGCGGATGATCACGTCGAAGTCGATCGAGTTGCGCCGGTTCGTGATGTAGCACAGCTTCTCGCCGGTCAGATCGACGACGTCGTGGATGAACCGGGGGTCGTGCACCACTGGTTCGAGGTCGTCCGGCCCGACCGGCACGCCGGATGCGGTGACCGCCTCGACGTCGAGCATCGACAACTGACTGCGTTCGTTGCCGCCGTCGTCATGCGTGACGAGGACAGCTCGCCGGTCGGGCACGTAGCGGCCACGGCACGCGCCGGGCAGCGCGGTCAACGCGGTCGCGCGACCGTCCGGCTCGATTTCGACAAGCTGCATAGTGCCGGACTCGTCGCTGCCGGCGAGCACCCGGCCGTCCGCGTCCACGTCCATTGCTCGAAACACCGGGATCGTCAGCATCGTGGCAACGTCGAAAGTCATGCCGCCGACCCTCTCACACGCCGATGTCTGACCCGAGTGTCGCCTCAGGCACGCGCCAGCCACGCCGCCGACCTTGGGCCCGACCCATTCCGAGGCACGGCCGCGGACGGCGTGGATTGTTGTCCTGGGCTGCCAGGGCTACAGGGTGGCCAGGGCTACGGCCGGAGCACGATCTTGCCGTGGGTATGCCCTCGTTCCAGGTCACGGAAGGCGTCTTGCACCTGCCCCAGCGGATAGGTTCGGGCGATCGGCACCTCCAGGTCGCCACGCGCGGCGAGCCGGGCCAGCTTGCCGCACACGACGGCGCACGCCGCCGAGCCTTCTCCATAGGTCCGCGCACCGACCCTGGCCGCGGCCTGCCAATCGCGGATCGTGTTGATCCGGTTGGGCCGCACGGCCAGCTCCACTGCCAGCTGCACATAGCCGTCGCCGAACGTGTCGATGAACGCGTCGACCTGCCCGCCGGAGGCCTGTCGGATCCGGTCGGCTACGCCCTGCCCGTACGCGACCGGGACGACACCGTGATCCGTCAACCAGGCGTGGTTCCGCTCGCTGGCCAACCCGATCACGGTGGCGCCGCGCCGCCGTGCGAGCTGCACCGCGAGCGACCCGACGCCACCGGCCGCACCGGACACGACGACCGTGTCGCCTCGTTCCGGGTCGACCGCGAACACGGTTGCGTATGCGGTCGTGCCGGCCACGTACAACGACCCGGCCACGTCCCACGGCAAAACGTCGGGACGGGAGACCAGGTTCACGTCGTCGACCACCACGTACTCGGCGTGGCTCGCCCGGTTATGAGTGAAGCCCAGAACCTCGTCGCCGACCGCGAAGCCACGGACCTGCGGGCCGACCTCGACGACGACGCCAGCTAGATCGCTGCCCTGCCCGGACGGGAACGTCGCCGGCCAGCGGTCGTGCCGCGCGCCCTCGCGGATCATCACCTCACCGGGCTGGATCCCGGCCGCCCGGACCTCTATCAGCACCTGCCCCGGGCCGGGCTCCGGACGCGGCACCTCCTCCACCCGCAGCACATCGATCCCGCCGTACTCGTGGAACCGCACCGCCCTCACCGCGTGATCACCACACTTCCTCGCTCGGATTCGGCTGGGCGGCCACCGCGCCGGGTGGCCGCACTCCGACCCTGCCATCGCTTTCAAGGTCCAGGCTCGCCGCCGTCTTCCCAGCGGCTAGGCCGACCGCTACGTCCGCGGTTATGCGGCCCGGCCGGGGTGGTTCCGGGTACCCGCCTTGTCGAAGATCGCCACCCGCGGACCCGCCGGTTACCGCCTGGTAGGTGGCGTGCGTCGCTGTGGACGCCTACCGACGTGACGCGGGAAGGCTCGGGAGGCAGGATGGAAGGGCACACGCGCGCTGCCGACCCGTGGCGGCGCGCGGCGTGGCGCGCAACCGCACGGCGTGCAACCCGCGCCGGCCCGACCCACGAGGGACTGACTGTGGCCACTTCCGAGCGCAGACCGGTAATCAGCGACGGCCTGCCGAGCCAACTGCCCGACATCGACCCCGAGGAGACCAACGAGTGGGTCGAGTCGCTGGACGGCGTCATCGACGAGCGCGGCGCGAAGCGCGCCCGCTACGTGATGCTGCGGCTGCTCGAACGCGCCCGAGAACGGCAGGTCGGTGTGCCGCCGCTCACCACCACCGACTACATCAACACGATCACGCCGGAGGCCGAGCCGTGGTTCCCCGGTGACGAGCACGTCGAGCGCCGGATTCGCGCCTACATCCGGTGGAACGCGGCGATGCTGGTGCACCGTGCACAGCGGCCAGGCATCGGTGTCGGCGGTCACATCTCGACGTACGCGAGTTCCGCGTCGCTCTATGAGGTCGGCTTCAACCACTTCTTTCGCGGTAAGAACCACCCCGGCGGCGGCGACCAGATCTTCTACCAGGGCCACGCGTCGCCGGGTATGTACGCGCGGGCCTTCCTGGAGGGTCGGCTGACCGAGCACGACCTCGACGGCTTCCGCCAAGAGCTGTCCCACCCGGGCGGCGGCCTGCCGTCCTACCCGCACCCGCGACTCATGTCGAACTTCTGGGAGTTCCCGACGGTCTCCATGGGCCTCGGCGGCGTGAACGCCATCTACCAGGCGCGGTTCAACCGCTACCTGCAGCATCGCGGCATCAAGGACACGTCACAGCAGCGCGTGTGGTCGTTCCTCGGCGACGGCGAGATGGACGAGCCGGAGACGCTCGGCGCGATCGGTGTGGCGGCGCGCGAAGAACTCGACAACCTGACCTTCGTCATCAACTGCAACCTCCAGCGGCTCGACGGCCCGGTGCGCGGCAACGGCAAGGTGATCCAGGAACTCGAGGCGTTCTTCCGCGG
>DATFRR010000155.1:0-13588 GCA_035263025.1 Micromonosporaceae bacterium | reverse complement strand
TCGACGGGATGGTTTGGCACCTCGATGTCGGCTCGTCGCATCCTGGGGCTGGAGCAGGTCCCAAGGGTTGGGCTGTTCGCCCATTAAAGCGGTACGCGAGCTGGGTTTAGAACGTCGTGAGACAGTTCGGTCCCTATCCGCCGCGCGCGCAGGATACTTGAGAAGGGCTGTCCCTAGTACGAGAGGACCGGGACGGACGAACCTCTGGTGTGCCAGTTGTTCCGCCAGGAGCACGGCTGGTTAGCTACGTCCGGAAGGGATAACCGCTGAAAGCATCTAAGCGGGAAACCCGCTTCAAGACCAGGTATCCCACCCCTAGAGGGTTAAGGCCCCCAGCAAGAACACTGGGTTGATAGGCCAGAAATGTAAGCCCAGCAATGGGTTCAGTTGACTGGTACTAATAGGCCGAGGACTTGACCACAAAAACGCTACAACGCATCCACTATACAATTCCCAAATAACAAACACCCACCACCACAAACACACGGCGGCAGGGTCAGCAACTGAAAACAAAAGACGTTACGGCGGCCATAGCGGCGGGGAAACGCCCGGACACATCCCGAACCCGGAAGCTAAGCCCACCAGCGCCGATGGTACTGCATCCGCCAGGATGTGGGAGAGTAGGACGCCGCCGGACAAAACCACGTTGAGGGCCGCCTGCTGGGCGGCCCTCAACGCATTTCTGAGATCCGACTTCTGCGGTCAATTTGCGCGAGCGACTGCCACTCCGTGCTGCCAATCTTGAGCGACCGGTGTCGGTGGAACGCCATTCCCACGGCGCCCTGTATCCGTGGAGCGCCATTTCCGCGGCGTGCTCGGTTCGGCAGGCGGTCGTACCCGCTAATGCCCTTCGAGGGTTGGCCGCATCTGGATGAACAGGTTGTAGGCTTCCGCGATGCCGCGGTTGGGGAACAGTGCGAGGCCGACCGTGTCGCGATCGGCCCAGCCACAGACTGCCATCGGTGTCGGCGCTGAGGCATCTGCGACGTTGCTGTCGGTGGTGAGCGCGCATTTCACGGCACCGCCAAGCTGGCCGGACTTCTCCTGCGTGACCTGGGTGACGCCGTCGGTCGCGTCATCGAGCATGCTCATTAACGCAGAAAGCCGCGTCGCGGGGCTTCCGGTCGCCGACGTGCCGCCGACGAAGATGACGCTGTGCCCGTCACCGGAGGCGTTGGCGTAGACCGCGCCTACCGACGAGTCGAGGTTCATGCCGGCCGCGATCGCCGTCCGCAGGTAATCGGCGGTGCTAGTGGCGTCGGACCGACTGTCTAGCTGGAACCCCGCGACGTGGGTCGGCGTGTGGACGTTGCCGGGCTTGGGGCGGAGCGCGAACCCGATAGCAAGCAGCGCGGCCGCGACCAGAAGAGTCAGTGCGCCCAAGCTGATCCAGACCGCTCGACGGGTGCGCCGGCGATCCTCCGACGCCTCGTCTGCCGATTCGAAGTCAAGCAGACCTTCGTCCGCGTCCGGGTCTACCGCGCCGCGGTCCATCGTGATCTCCCAACGACGGTGAGGGCCGCCGAGGGAGCGCGGCACAGGGGCGCCACGACATTACCGCGCGGGGATCGTCGGCAGCACCGAATCGTACGATTGCCACGGTCAGGCGGATACCGGACACGGGTTCTACCGCGTCTACGCCGAAGCGGTGCGGGTCGCAGCCGAACGACCCGACCGCGCGCCGCCGCGGTGCGGGTCGCAGCCGAACGACGCGACCCGGCGCCGCCGCGCCGGAACCGGCTACGGGTGCTCGAATGTCGGCCGCAGCGCGCGTGTTTCGGTAGCGGCCTGCGACGCGGTCCGCGACGTGAAGATCGCGAGAATGATGCCGTGGCTGTCGGCTACCGCGCAGACCCCGACCGGGATATCCGTTCCCAACTCCGACAAGCTTCCCGACGCGCACTCCATGGCGCCGCCCATTGAGCCGGCGTCGTAGGTCTTCGGCTTTCCGAGGTCCGCCTCCGAGCTGGTCGCCATGCCGGCGAACACCCCGGCGAGCGCGGCGTTCGGACTGCCGACATCGGTCTGCGCGCCGATCAGGATCAACACGCGCTCCGGATTGGTGGGGTCGCTGTAGACGCCGACCGTGGTCTGCGCGGCGAGCGCGTCCGGGAGCGCCTGCGCCAACTGCTGGTTCGCGTCCGAGCTGGGCTGCAGCTTGAGACCGGCCGCGGTGGACGGCAGCCGGTAGATGGTCGGCCCGGAAGCGGCCGCGGACGGAGTCGTGCTCGCTGATGCCGGCGGTGACGTGGCCAAGCTCGGCGTGGAGGGCGCGGCGGACGGCTTCGACGAGCCGGCGTAATGGATGCCGAGGAACGTACCGACGCCGCCCAACACCAGCACGATCAGCACAATCAGCACCACACGCAGCGTGTTACCGCTGCTGCGCGGTGGCTCCGGCTGGTATCCGTACGGTGCCTGTGGCGCGCCGTACCCCGGTTGACCGTACTGCTGCGGTGCGTACCCGGGCTGCTGGCCGTACTCCTGCGTCGGATAGGTCGGCTGTCCGTACGGCTGCGTCGGCGGACCGTAGGGCGGGCTGGCCGGTGGCGGAGCGGAGCCCGCACCGTACTGCGGCGGGGGACCGTACTGCGGCGGGGCACCGTACTGCGGCGGGGGACCGTACTGCGGCGGCGCGGGTGGCACCGATGACGGCGGTGACTGGTAGGGGTCCTGTGCTGGCACGCCCTGTCCTTCCGGCGCGCCCCAATTCGGTTCAGTCATATGACTCTCCTGTGAAGACTCGTGTGAGCGTAGCGAATGCAATCCTCCTGCGCCGTCCCCGTACACTCGCCCTGTGGAGTCCGAATTCGCGCGCGTCCAGCGTGAGCTGGACGAACGTGGCGCCGGCCGGATGGTTGCCGATCGCAGTCGCATCGAGGCACTGCTGGACCTGATGGGTAGCCCGCAGCGGGCGTACCCGTCGATCCACCTCACCGGCACCAACGGCAAGACGTCCGTCGCGCGGATGATCGACGGTCTGCTCCGTACGCATGGCCTGCGTACCGGTCGCTACACGAGCCCGCATCTGGAGACCATCCGCGAGCGGATCAGCATCGACGGCGACCCGATCAGCGAACAGCGATTCGTCGCGGTCTACGACGAGGTCGCGCCGCTTGCCGACCTCATCGACCAGAAGTCCGCCGCCGCCGCGGAACTCGACGACCACATCGATCGGGTGACATATTTCGAGCTCACGACGGCGTTGGCGTTCGCGGCGTTCGCCGACGCGCCCGTCGACGTGGCCACCGTCGAAGTCGGGCTCGGCGGCGCCTGGGACGCTACGAACGTGCTCCACGCCGGAGTCTGCGTGATCACACCGATCGGGCTCGATCACACCGAACTTCTCGGCGACACCGTCGGCGAGATCGCTACCGAAAAGGCCGGGATCATCCACCGTGGCGCCACGGTGATCGTTGCGACGCAGGAACCGGAGGCGTTCGAGGTCATCGCGGAGCGCTGTGTCGACGTCGGCGCAACGCTCCTACGCGAGGGCGTCGACTTCGCGGTGCTCGCGCGGTCCACCGCGGTCGGCGGCCAGGTCGTGTCGTTGGGCGGGCTTGGCGGCAGCTACGACGACCTGTTCCTGCCTTTGCATGGCGCCCACCAGGCACAGAACGCCGCGCTGGCGCTCGCCGCGGTCGAGGCGTTCCTCGGCGGCACCGACGAGAAGCGGCTGCAGATCGACAACGTCCGCGACGGCTTCGCGGACGCTACATCACCCGGACGGCTGGAGCGGGTCCGGAGCTCGCCCGCGATACTGCTCGACGCGGCGCACAACCCACATGGCATGGCGGCTACCGTCCGTGCGCTCGAGGAGGAATTCGACTTCCGCCGGCTCGTCGGCGTCTTCGCGGTGCTCGCCGACAAGGACGCCGAAGGCGAGCTCACGCTGCTCGAGCCCATCCTCAGCGACATCGTGATCAGCCGGAACAGCTCGCCCCGGGCGATGCCCGCTCGACGGCTGGCAGAACTGGCGACCGAAGTCTTCGGGCCGGACCGCGTGCATGTCGAGCCCCAGTTGCCGGATGCGATCGAGCGCGCGGTCGAGCTTGCCGAGCAAGACATGGACGGCGATCTCGGTGGCATCGGTGTGCTCATCACCGGTTCGGTGGTGACCGTCGCGGACGCGCGCCTGCTGCTGCGCCGATGACTGGGTCGCAGACCATGCCCGACTCGCAGACTCCGGACGAACCCGAACGGCCCGTCGACGGGAACGGTGACGGCGGACCGCATCGGCCGCCGTCGGGCTTGCGCAATCCAATAGCGGCGGTACGAGGTGTCGGCGCCGGTGCGCTGGGCATCGAGGCGCTCGTACTCCTGCTCGCGATCGTCCCGTTGCACGTGCTGAACGTGCGTGACGAGGGATGGGCGATCGGTTGCGTGGTCGCGCTCGCCGTGCTGTGTATCGTGCTCGCCGGTTTGCTCCGGTTCACGGTCGCCTGGCCGGCCGGCGTCGCGCTGCAGGTCCTTCTGATCGCGTGCGGCTTCTTTCATGTCGCGCTCGCCGTGATCGGCGTGCTGTTCCTGCTGGTGTGGCTCTACGTCCTGTCGGTACGCCGGACCGTGCTGGGGCGCGATTCGCGGTAGCCGGCATCGGCTATCGCCGGCGTCCCCTCACGAGTCGCCGTTGTGCGCGTCGCCGGTGTCGGGCGGCGCGCCGTTGCCGAGTGCGTCGTCACTCGATGCCGGACGGTGGCGGGGAATGTGAGCTGGCGGAAAATCCGGCGATGGCTCTGGGGTATCGGTGGGCCGCGGTCGCGGCGACGGACGGCTGCCCGGCGGGCGGGTCGGTGCGACCTCGGCGTCCGGCGGAGACTCAGTTTGGGATACCGGCTCGGGCGTCGGCGCGTCCGACCAACGAACCTGGCTGACGTCTAGGTAGATGACTCGCATAGCCGCGGACGGCACCGGTTGCTCGGCCGGCACGCCGCGATGGCTTCGTTCGCGCTCACCGTTGTCGTCGGGCGCGCCGCGGAATCCGAGGTCGGCGAGGTTCGCGGCGGCGTACCCATCGGTTGGTGGGGTTGAATCTTTCCGCCGGCGACCCGCAGCGGTCTGCAGATGCGTGGGGACGCGATCCCACAACACGCGCACCCGAAGTGGCTTTGCGGTCGACACCAGCACCGGAAGATCCGCGTACTGATCGGGCCACTTTGCGATCGGCACCCGCGGCTCCCGGACCTTGATTGAGGTGCTCGGTAGGTCTCGGGTGGCGATCGCGAGGTGCAGCTTGCACCGGCCGAACTCGACGTTGACCGGCGGGTCCGTGCGGTCGAGCACATGCCCAACGCCCATGACCACGCTGCTCGAGCGGCGGCTTCGCACGGCGAGGATCGCTAGGCCCGCGCCGACAGCGATCAGCCCGATGCCGAGGCCGATGACGGCCAACTTGCCCATGCTGATGCCGCCGCAGAGCACGAAGAAGGCGCCGAAGAGGACGACACCGCACGCGACGGCAAGGCCGTGCGGTACCGGCCACCTGCGGCTGGTGGGCATTTTGGACCTCCCGCGTGATGTGCACAGGCTAGGCGGGTTTGTACGGATTGCCAACGCGACTCGGGCGCGCCCGACATGCTGGATCCGCGCTTCGGCTCGGCCGGACCGGCCACCGCCGCCCAGCTCCGGCACGCGGACGGCGGGTCGGTAGGCTGCCTGCAGCGCCGCGGGCGCACAGCCGAAGGAGAGTCCCAGTGACCCAGCGCACCCTCGTCCTCATCAAGCCGGACGCGGTCCGTCGCCAGATCGTTGGGCGCATCCTGGACCGGTTCGAGGCAAAAGGGCTGTCGATCGTCGCGATGGACATGCGGACGATGGACGCGGCACTTGCCGACGCGCATTACGCCGACCACCTGAGCCAGACGTGGTATCCGCCGCTGAAGGCATTCATGACTAGCGGCCCGCTGGTGGCCATGGTGCTCGAAGGTGACGAGGCGATCGACGTGGTCCGAACGCTGGTCGGCGTCACGGACGGTCGTGCCGCGGCGGCCGGTACGATTCGCGGCGACTTCTCGCTGTCCAACCGCGAGAACCTCGTGCACGCGTCGGATTCGCCAGTGAGTGCCAAGCGCGAGATCGGATTGTGGTTCCCGCACGTTGGCGCGTGAACACGCGGGCCGAGGCTACTCGGTGTAGCGGCGGGCGGTACGGACGAATCCGTCGGCGTACGAGTCGGGTGGAAAGTCGCCGAGGTAGTACGTGCGCATGTCACGGCGAGTCGCGGCAAGCGGATCGTCGCGTAGCAGATCGTCGAGGATACGTTCCAGTGCGCCGTCCAGATCGGGCGCGCCCGCGTCGATGACGTACGCCGCGCGCGCCAACGGGAACGACGCCTCGAACGAATCCGGTGTGTCGCCACGCATATTCGTCAGCGCGAACGGCTTGGCGGAGTAGAGGTAGTCCGACGCGACGCCGGAGACGTCCGAGATCATCGCGTCCGACTGGTTGACGCAGTCGAGCAACGACATCGCAGATGCCGGCGGTCCGTACACGTGCGGGCGGCCGGTCTGCTCCCGATCCGCGGCGAGCATCTGCTGCAGCCGGAGGAGGTGCCGGGCACTCGCGGCCGATCGCTCGGTGTAGGGATGCGGGCGCATGATAACCGTCGCGCCACATCGCAACAGGCTTGCCACGATGCGTTCGCCGATCGGCAGCGAGCAATAGTTCGCGTCCTCGTAATGGCTGGTCCACGTCGTCGCGTAGAGCACAACCGGCGCCGTCATGCCGCTGATGTCGGCGCTGCCAACCTTGATGGACTCGACCTGTGGCCGGCCGACGATATCGAACTTCTCCCGAGGGATTACCACGCCGTGCGCGGCGTACCGGTCGATCGCGGCCTCGCCCGCCACAAAGATCCGGTCGAACATCGCGGTCACCGGGTTGTAGCTCGACGCCTTGTCCGAGTCGCCGTGCAGCAACTGGATGTGGGTCAGGTCGTGGAAGCGGACCATGTGCGAGTTCTTCATGCCGTTGTTGACGTAGAACACCGCCTTGAGTCCGGCTGTCACAACGTCGTCGACGTGCTCGATCACCGGGCAGAACACCACCGGTACGCCGGCCGGAGCGCGACGGCTCAGCACCTCGAACGGGCCGGGCTCGCGGGTCAGGATGAACCAACGGCGACCGATCCGCTCCAGATAGGGCAGCCACATCGTGACGTGGTATTCGGTGTTGTCCGGTGCGCTGAAGTGCAACGCGAACGCGGGATCGAAGCGGTGCATCGCGTCGCTGAGCGCGACCTCGGACCGTACGCCGCGCAGCCGCGCGCCAAGCGCTTGCGCACCGACCACGCCGATCAGACCGGTGGCGACCGCGACGATCACCGCGAGCGGCCACGGCGGCAGGCTGGCGGCGGCAAACACACCGACCACCAAGACGAGCGCCGGTGCCAGGCCGAAAACCACGCCGGCCGGCACGATCAGTGCCCGCCCCGCCTGGTACCCGGGCAGGTTCGTGACCGTGATGGTCGGTCGGTGGATGGTGTCGGCGAGGATCGCCTGATTAGCGATCACGAGCAGCAGGAGTAGGCCGGTGACGACGACGGCAGCGGTCGACTCGGGCACCGCCGCGTGCAGTGCGACCAGCAACCCGGCGGCGAGCAGCACCTGTGGCACAAGCATCGCGACAAGCCGATCACCGACGACTGCCGGCCGACCTGAGGCGACGACCGACATCGTTCGTGACGGCGATATGCCGAGTAGCGCTACGCCGGCGAGCGCAATGCCGGCAAGTACGTAACCGGCGGTGCGGGCCGACGTGGCCGCGAGCAGCACGAAGGCCGCGGCCGCGAGCGCGTTCAGCCCGACCGCGGCCGCGTTGGCCAGCAGCCGGCCCCGGATGCCCACCCGCCCTCTTTTCGTCGTCACGCGCGGCCAACTTCCGCCGCTACACTCCGTACACCTTACGGTCCGGTGTTCCGGCACGGGAATCTCGCGCGACTTGCGTGCGTATTGTCCGGTACGCTGGTCCGCACAGGCATCGACCCGGCCATCACCGGTGAGCCTCCGGAAGAACGGGCACGGCACCGCCGGGCCTCAGTAGAACCGGACGGGTAGGCCCGTCACAGCCGCACACCAATGAGCGGGTGTGCCGCAGCACAACTGCTGGCGCACCAAGCGGGGTGGTACCGCGGGCATCCGTGCTCGTCCTCGCACCGCCGACGCATCCGACCCGGACGCGACGGACCAAGCGACGACGAGTTCCACGAGAGCCCAGCGAGGAGACCCGCTCAGATGTACCCGAAGCACCGGCCCGGTGTCGGCGTGACCGCCAACCCGTCGCTGCCGTCGATCGAACGTGACGTCCTGGACTATTGGGCCGGCGACAAGACGTTCCAAGCGAGCATCGACGCGCGTGACGCCGGGCCGAAGGGCGCCAACGAGTTCGTCTTCTACGACGGCCCGCCGTTCGCCAACGGCCTGCCGCACTACGGTCACCTGCTGACCGGGTACGTCAAGGATCTCGTACCGCGTTACCAGACCATGCGTGGCCGTCGCGTGGAGCGACGGTTCGGCTGGGATTGCCACGGCCTGCCGGCCGAGACGGAGACCGAGAAACAGCTGGGCATCACGACGAAGCAGGAGATCCTCGATCTCGGCGTGCAGCAGTTCAACGATGCGTGCCGCGCGTCGGTGCTGCAATACACGAAGGACTGGGAGCGCTACGTTACGCGCCAGGCGCGGTGGGTTGACTTCGCCAACGACTACAAGACGCTCGACAACGACTACATGGAAAGCGTCATGTGGGCGTTCAAGTCGCTCTACGACAAGGGCTTCGTGTACGAGGGCTTCAGCGTGCTGGCCTACTGCTGGCGTTGTGAGACGCCGCTGTCGAACACCGAGACCCGGATGGACGACGTCTACGCCGACCGCCAGGATCCCGCGCTCACCGTCGGGCTGCGCTTGTCGACCGGCGAGAAGCTGCTCGTGTGGACGACGACGCCCTGGACGTTGCCGTCGAACCTGGCCGTCGCGGTGGGACCCGACATCGACTACGCCGTGCTGGAGCACGCTGGTGATCGGGTGATCCTCGGTGCGTCACGCGTCGGCGCGTACGCCAAGGAACTCGCCGACTACCAGCCGGTGGGTACGGTCAAGGGCGCCGAGCTGGTCGGTCGCTCGTACGAGCCGTTGTTCGACTTCCTCGCCGACACACCACACGCGTTCCGTGTGCTGGGTGGCGATTTCGTGTCGACCGAGGACGGCACCGGCGCGGTGCACATGGCACCCGCGTTCGGCGAGGACGATCAGAACGCCTGCCTCGCGGCCGGCATACCGACCGTGGTGACGGTCGACGATCGCGCGCGCTTTACGTCGCTTGTCCCGGCGTACCAAGGGATGCAGGTCTTCGAGGCGAACAAGGCGATCGTCCGCGACCTAAAGGCCCGCGACGGCGTGGTCTACCGGCACGAGAGCTACACGCACTCGTATCCGCACTGCTGGCGCTGCGACACACCGCTCATCTACAAGGCGGTGTCGTCGTGGTTCGTCGCGGTCACGCGCTTCAAGGACCGGATGCTCGAGCTGAATCGACAGATCGACTGGACGCCGGAGCACATCCGAGACGGGTCGTTCGGCAAGTGGCTCGCCAACGCGCGCGACTGGTCGATCAGCCGGAACCGGTTCTGGGGCTCGCCGATCCCGGTCTGGAAGTCCGACGATCCGCAGTACCCACGTGTCGATGTCTACGGATCGCTAGCGCAGCTGGAAGAAGACTTCGGGCCGCTTGCGAACCGAAGCGGTGGGCACGACGGGGTCAAGGTGGCGGACCTGCACCGGCCCGGCATCGACGAGCTGACGCGCCCGAACCCGGACGACCCCACGGGTCGGTCCACCATGCGTCGCGTGCCCGAGGTGCTGGACTGCTGGTTCGAGTCGGGCTCGATGCCGTACGCCCAGGTCCATTACCCGTTCGAGAACGCCGAGTGGTTCGAGAACCACTACCCGGGCGACTTCATCGTCGAATACATCGGCCAGGTCCGGGGCTGGTTCTACACCATGCACGTGCTGGCCACTGCGCTGTTCGACCGGCCGGCTTTCTCGAGCGCCATCGTGCACGGCATCGTGCTGGGCGAGGACGGCCGCAAGATGTCCAAGAGCCTGCGCAACTATCCGGACGTCTACGAGATGTTCGACCGCTACGGCTCGGACGCGATGCGGTGGACGCTGATGGCATCGCCGCTGCTGCGCGGCGGCGACATGGCGGTCAGCGAGACGGGCATCCGCGACTCGGTGCGCCACGTGCTGCTGCCGCTATGGAACGTGTATTCCTTCTTCACGCTCTACGCCAATGCAGAGTCGCACAACGCGGTCGCGCGGACGGATTCGTCGCACGTGCTCGACCGCTACGTGCTGGCCAAGACTCGCGAGCTGGTGGACGGTGTCACGAACCGGTTGGACAGCAACGACATCACGGGCGCGTGCGCTGCCGTACGTGGCTTCTTGGACGCGCTCACGAACTGGTACGTGCGACGGTCGCGCGACCGTTTCTGGGCCGGCGATCGCGATGCGTTCGACACGCTCTACACGGTTCTGGAGACGGTCACACGGGTGATGGCTCCGCTCGCACCGATGGCGGCGGAGGAGATGTGGCGTGGTCTGACCGGTGGCCGGTCGGTGCACCTGACCGATTGGCCTGCCGCCGACGCGCTGCCTGCCGATCACGCGCTGGTGGCCACCATGGACGACACGCGCGAGGTCTGCTCCGCGGCGCTGTCCCTGCGTAAGGCGCGTGGGTTGCGGGTACGCCTGCCGCTGCCGAAGCTGACCGTGGCAACCGCGAACGCGACCGCTCTCGAACCGTTCGTCGACCTGATCGCCGACGAGGTGAACGTGAAGGAGGTCGAGCTGACCGATGCGGTGGCGGCGTACTGCGAGCGGGTGCTGTCGCTGGTGCCGCGTGAGCTGGGTCCCCGCCTCGGCGGTGCGGTCCAGGGCGTGATCCGGGCAGTGAAGGGCGGCGACTGGACGGTTTCCGGCAGCGGCGTGGTCACCGCCGGTGGCGTTGAGCTTCGCGAGGGCGAGTACGAACTGAAGCTGGTGGCCGCCGATCCGGAGCATTCCGCGTCGCTGCCCGGCGGCGAGGGTGTCGTGATGCTCGACACCCAGGTGACGCCCGAGTTGCACGCGGAAGGCTTGGCTCGGGACGTGGTACGCGTCGTGCAGCAGGCGCGCCGTGAAGCCGACCTGAACGTGTCCGACCGCATCACGCTGGTCATCGACGCCTCCGCGGAGGTGACCGCCGCCGTCGACGCGTTCGCCGACTTCGTCAAGCGCGAGACGCTCGCGACGTCGATCGAGTTCGGGTCGGTGCCGGAGCAGCCGGCGCGCAACGGGTCGGCAGGCGACGGATCAGCCGCCGAGGTCGGCGAGCGCTTCGCGGGCGAGGTTGGCGACGGCTTCGCGGGCGAGGTTGGCGACGGCTTCGCGGGCGAGGTTGGCGACGGCGAGACGGTCCGGGTACGCGTCGCGGCGGTCTGACCGCTCCGGATCGGGATTGGTGATCCACTGTGGGGTGGAATCGTGGCCGCGGTTCGGTCGCGACTCCACCCCGTGGTGGATCATGACCGCCAGGCTGGCGCGTGCGGCAGCCGGCTAGGCGGTTGAGTCCGCGTCGGTCGTCGCGGCGGCACCCGACTTATCGGCCGCGACGGACTTATCCGCCTTCTGTGCCTTGTCAGGCTTCTCTGCCTTCTCTGCCTTCTCCGCCTTGGACGTGCGGGCGTACCGTCCGGTGTACTTCTGACCGGTCAGCTTCTGAATCTCCTGCATGATCTCGTCAGTGATCGCGCGCATCGTGGACATTTCGTCGTCCCGATCCGAGAATTCCAGCGGTTCGCCGAATCGCATCACGACTCCGGAGCGGCCGAGCACGCCAAGGCGCGGGATCGAATGACCCTTCGGCTGCACCTTCTCGGTGCCGAGGATGCCGACCGGCACGACCGGCACATTGGCTTGCATGGCGAGGCGCGCCACTCCGGTCCGGCCACGGTAGAGCCGACCGTCCGGCGACCGCGTGCCTTCGGGGAAGATGCCGACCAGTTCGCCGGACCGCAGCACCGGTACGGCGTCGTCGAGTGCGTTCAGCGCCGCCCGGCCGCCCTCCCGGTGTACGGGGATGGTGCCGAGCCCGTGCATCAGGACGGCCATCGCCTTGCCCTTGATGCCGGGCAGATGGAAGTAGTCCTCCTTGGCCCAGTAGTGCACCTGGCGACCGACAACGGCGCCGAGGAACAACTGGTCGGCGACGGACAGGTGGTTCGCGGCGAGAATCGCGCCACCGACGCTCGGCACGTTCGACAGCCCTTCCACGTGCGGGTTGTACCCGTACTTCATGAACGAGCCGACGGTCAGCTTGCCGACCACGTATATCGGGGTCACGGAAGTCTCGCCACCATCCCATCGCCTAACACGGGTGCCTCACCCTAAGGCCTGGCACCGGGCGTTTTCCACGCTTCGTCAGGTCCGACTAGCGAGACCGAGCCGGAACCGCTCGCGATGCGGCAGGTGCCCATCGACGGCGAGCGCGGCCGCGTACGCGCCGGTTGTGATTGTGAACTTGAACCCGTGTCCGGAGCAGGCGGACAGCAGCACGGCGCCGGGCAGGCCCGGGCACGCGTCGATGACGAAATCGGTGGTCTCGGTCGACGTGTAGTGGCAGGCACGCACATCGACCACGTCCGGCCGGGCCGGCAGGCCGAACCGCGTGGCGACGACGTCGCTGACTTCCGCCACCGACGCCGCACGGATGCTCGGGTCATCCGGCTCGCTCGGGTCGGCTATGTGCTGCTCACGATCATGCTGATGGAGACCGGCGATGTGGATCGCAACGCCGTCGGCGGTTGCCACATTGATCATCCCGTAGTAGCCGGCGCCGGCGTAGTCCATCCACGGACGAGCCCGGCCGTCGCCCAGCGGCGCGTCGGTCCGCCAGACGAGCTGGAAGCGCCGCGTGATGTCGAATGCGGTGGCCGCGTCCGGCGCCAGCCGGAACGCCCACGGTCCGCCGGCCACGATCACACGGTCAAAATCCTCGACACCTTCGTGGGTACGGATGCGGAGCCCGGCCCCGGTCGGCGCGACGTCGGTCACCTCGGTGTGGTCACGAAGCACCGCGCCGGCCGCGGTGGCCGCCTCGGCGAGTGCCATGCGCGTCTGCGTGGTGTCCATCACGCCGGCACTCGGCTCGTACACCGCCGTGGCGCCGGACGCGAGCGCGATGCCGAACGCGTCCAGCCGCGGGTCGCCATGCTCGACGACGCCGTACGGCTGCCCGGCGCTCCGGATCGCACCGGCCACTGTGGCGACGTCGTCCGGCCCGCCGAGGTGTAGACCGCCGTCGCGCCGCATCAACGTACGCCCGGTCTGCCGTCCGAGTGCCTCCCACCGTGGCAACGTGTCGAGCATGAGATTGGCGTAGAACGGATCGTCGTACCCGAACCGGATGATCTTCCCGCGGCCGCCCGAGCTGGCCGGCTGATTGTCGAGGTCGGCCTGGTCGTATCCGATGACGTGGCAGCCCCGTTGGGCGGCCGACCACGCAGCCGCGAGTCCGGCCGCGCCCAGCCCCACCACTCCCACCCGCAGCCCAC
>DATFRR010000154.1:0-44647 GCA_035263025.1 Micromonosporaceae bacterium | reverse complement strand
ACGCGCTACCAGTTCACTAAGCCGTTCGTCATCGACTCGACGGAGACGACGGCGGTGTTCGGCCTCGAGCCGACCCCACTGGACGACGCGCTAAGGGCGGCGGCGAAGCGCCTTCGCGAGCGCTCAGCGGCCTGAGATTTCAGCCTGAGACTCAGCCAGAGACTCGGCCGGACGCTCGGCCGGACGCTCGGCCGGACGCTCACAGTTGCTTGCAAAGGATGTGGGAGTCCCAGCCGTACGAGTCGCGGAAGTTCTCGATCAATCGGTAGCCGCAGTGCTCGTAGAAGAGCTTGGCTGGTGGACCGGTAGCGACCCAGATCCGGTCGTACCCGAGACCGGCGGCGTACGGATCGAGCGACGCAACGAGGCGGCGCCCGATGCCGCGGCGGCGTTGATCGGGGCGTACCACCATGCCGAGCACCCACGGCGAACGATCGCGATATTCGTCCGGGTCGAACTCACCAATGCCGACCGCCCCGAGCGGTGCACCGGCCGCGTCATGCGCGACAAACGTCACCGGCAGCCCGATGCGGCCGGCCTCCCGACCGGTGACGTCGACCCACCATTGTGGATCGTCCGGCTCGGGCGGCCGACCCCATTCGTCGAAGCGCATCCTGCCGATTCCCTCGACCAGATCCGGGCGATCGGCAAGCAACGCGATCGAGACGTCGGTCACCCGCGATCACACGTAGATGACCAGCAAGACGACCACGACCACGATCACGATGAGCACCGGGATCAGCCGCTTGAGGATCGGCCAGCCCGCGACCTTCAACAGATTGACCTCGGCCGGCGGCGCCGCGGCGGACACCGTGGGTACGGACGGAGCCTGGCCGGCCGTCGACAGCGCGGCCGTGGTGGGGGCCAACGGTAACGCCGCAGGCTCGGCGGCGGCCGGCTCAGCGGCGCGCGGCGGCTCGCTGGCGGCGGGTTCGACGGCGACCGGCTCAGGGGCAACGGGTTCGACGGCGGGCGACTCAGGGGCAACGGGCTCGACGGCGGGCGGCTGCGCGGCGGGCGCCGCCGGTGCAACGGCCGTCACGCCCGCGACCGGCTCCGAAGCGAGCACCATCGTCTCGAGGTTCGACACGAACTGACCGAGCAACCGCGACGACACCTCGGCGATCGCGCCGCGACCGAACTGCGCGAGCGGCCCGGAGATGGTCAGCTCGGTGACGACCTTGACCCGGGTGTGCGAGCCCTCGTCGGTCAGATCGGCGGTCACCAGCGCGGTGGCGCGGCCGCGCCCGCTGGCCTCCTTGCCGGTCGCTTCCAGCACCATGTGGTGCGCGGCCACGTCGAGTTCCTTGAATTGCGCGATGCCGGCGTACGCCGCCGTCACCGGGCCGACTTTGACCTTTACCTTGCCGTGGTACTGATCGTCCACACGATCGGTGAGTTGCGCGCCGGGCATCGCCGGGGCGATCCGCTCCACATCAGTGAGCACCGCCCAGGTCTGGTCCACCGGGCGAGGGACGACGAACTCGTTGACTAGCTGCATGCGCCTCTCCTCGCCTCATCGCGACGTGCGTGCCGGCAGTCTACGCGTGAACGCCGAGGTCGTGATCCGTCGCGACAGTCGGGGATCCGGCCGCCATGAGCGTGATCCACTCCGCGGTGGAATCGCGACCGAATAGCGGCCACGATTCCGCCTTACAATGGATCATGGGCGACATCCGGCGGCGCTGGCGAGGTCAGTCGTGAGTGAGATAGCGGTGCGGGTCCGCGGTGAACGCGACCTTGCAGCCCGAACCGCAGAAGTAGTAGTCGATTCCGCCGTGCTCGGCATGGATCGCGTTTGGCGTGATCGCGACGTCCATGCCGCACACCGGGTCCACCGCGACGGCCGCTTCGCGACCCGGATCATCGGCGGCCACGCCGGCGTGATCCGGCGCGATCGCATTGACCCGTGCCGGCGCTTCGCCGTCCGCCATGGACGGCTCGGCCGGACGCATGGCGATGATCTCGGCGAGGATCGATATCGCAACGTCGGCGGCGCTCCGCGCGCCCAGGTCCAGCCCGGCCGGCGAATGTACGCGTTCGCGGTCGGCGCCGATGCTCGCCAGCACCACATCGCCGCGTTTCCGGCTCGCCACCAGCGCCACGTACGGCACCTTGGCGGCCACTGCGGCCTCGAGCACCGCCTCCTCGCCGCGACCGTGTGACGCGACGACCACGGCAGACGTGTCGCCAGGCAGTTCGAACATCCCGTCCGGCGACCCGGTAACCATGTCGTAGCCGGCGGCCGCACCGATGCGCACGAGTGCCCGTGCCACCGGAGCATCGCCGTATACGTAGAGCAACGGCGCCGGAATGATCGCCTCCAGGAAGATCTCCAGGCTGCCGCCCGACAAGCACGGGTTGTTCACGACGATCAGGCCCTCGTCCGCGGACCCGACCGACTCTTCGACCGGGACATCGGGCGTGATCCGCAGCAGTGTCGAGGCGCCGGTCGCCAGCAGCCGCAGACCTTGGAGACGAACTGTCGACTCGGCACATGTCCCGCCGACGAATCCGTCGAGCGTCCCATCCGCGAGAATCAACGCGCTGTCGCCTGGTTTTGCGCTCGTCGGGCGCTGTGCGCGTACGACCGTGGCAAGCACGTACGGCGTGCGTGCTTGCCGAAGATCTTCGGCGCGGGCGATCAGGTCGGTGCGGGCCACCCGGGCACTCCTCTCAGCGACCTTGGCGGTCACTTTCAGTATTGCGCGGTCCGACGGTCCTTCGCCCAAGCGCCGCGACCAGGCGTTACCTACCGGGTACGGGACATCGAGGCACGTTGCCCGATGTGGCACAATCTGCGACGTTGCCCAGCTAGGAGTCAGGTTCCATGAACCGCGAGGCGCACGCCGAGAGTTACGACCCGCACTCGATCATCGACAAGTGGATGAAGGTGTGGGATGACCTGCGTGTCTACCAGGCGGACGGGCTTACCGACGGCGGTGACGAGCCGCCGCGGGCGTACGAGCTGAGCATGTACCCCTACCCGTCCGGCGACCTGCACATGGGCCACGCCGAGGTGTACTCGATCAGCGACGCGATCGCCCGCTACGTGCGGATGCGTGGCTACAACGTGCTCAACGCGATCGGCTGGGACTCCTTCGGGTTGCCGGCCGAGAACGCCGCGTTCAAGCGGGACCTCGATCCGCGCGACTGGACGTACGCGAACATCGCCGTACAGGCCGAGTCGTTCCGGCGGCTGGGCGTCTCGTTCGACTGGCGTACCCGGCTGCACACCTCCGATCCGGAGTACTACCGCTGGAACCAGTGGCTGTTCCTACGCCTCTACGAGCACGACCTCGCCTATCGGAAAGAGGCGGCGGTCAACTGGTGCCCGAACGATCGCACCGTGCTCGCGAACGAACAGGTGATCGGCGGTCGCTGCGAGCGCTGCGGGTCGATCGTCGTGCAACGTCCACTCACGCAATGGTTCTTCCGCACCACCGCGTACGCGCAACGGCTGCTCGACGACATGGCCGCGCTGGAAGGTAAGTGGCCGCACGAGGTGCTGGCCATGCAGCGCAACTGGATCGGGCGCTCGACGGGCGCGTACATCGACTTCGCGATCGTCGACCGCGCCGAGCCGGTGCGGGTGTTCACCACGCGGCCGGACACGCTGTTCGGCGCGACGTTCTTCGTGGTCGCGGTGGACTCGCCGCTCGCCGACGAGTTGTGCGCGCCGGAACAGCGTGCTGACTTCGTGGCGTACCGGCAAACTGCCGCGACCGCGACGGAGATCGAGCGGCTCGCGACCGACCGGCCGAAGACGGGCGTGTTCCTCGGCCGGCACGCGATCAATCCGATCAATGGCGAGCAGATCCCGGTCTACGCCGCCGACTACGTGCTGGCCGAATACGGCACCGGCGCCATCATGGCGGTGCCCGCGCACGATCAGCGCGACCTCGACTTCGCGCGCACGCACGGTGTGCCGGTCCGCGTCGTGATCGACACCGGCGAACCGGATCCGGCCGAGACCGGCATCGCCACCGACGGCGACGGCCGGATGGTGAACTCTTCAGCATTCGACGGCATGACCGTCGACGCGGGCCAGGAAGCGATCACCGCGCGGCTCGCCGCCGACGGCGTGGGCGAGGCCGCGGTCACCTACCGGCTCCGCGACTGGTTGCTCTCCCGGCAACGCTACTGGGGTACGCCGATCCCGATGATCCACTGTCCGTCGTGCGGGCTGGTACCCGTGCCCGACGAGCAACTGCCGGTCACGCTGCCGACGTCGGGCTACCAGCTGCGTCCGGCGGACGGCGAGTCGCCGCTGTCCACCGCGACGGATTGGGTGAACGTCGAATGCCCGTCGTGCGGCGGTCCGGCGCGCCGGGACACCGACACGATGGACACGTTCGTCGACTCGTCCTGGTATTTCCTGCGCTACCCGAACCCGGACTACGGCGACGGTCCGTTTGACCCGGCCGGCATCGCTCGGTGGCTGCCGGTGGACAGCTACATCGGCGGCCGCGAGCACGCGACCGGCCACCTGATGTATTCGCGGTTCATCACGAAGGTGCTCTACGACCTCGGCATGGTGCCGTTCGTCGAGCCGTTCACCCGGCTGATGAACCAGGGCCAGGTCATCATGGCCGGTAAGGCGATGAGCAAGACCCTCGGCAACCTGGTCAACCTGCAGGAGCAGATCGCGTCGTACGGCCCGGACGCGGTTCGCGTCACGATGGTGTTCGCGGGTCCGCCCGAGGACGACATCGACTGGGCGGACGTGTCGCCGACCGGCGCGATGAAGTGGCTCGCGCGCGTCTGGCGACTCACCGGTGACGTCGCGCCGACGGTGGCCGGTTCACTCGACGATCAGTTGCGGCGAGCGGTCCACAAGCTGATCAGTGAGGCGACCACCGCGATGGACTCGCGGCGCCTGAACGTCGCGATCTCGCGCCTGATGGAGCTCACGAACGTGCTGCGCCGCGCGATCGATAGCGGCGCTGGACCGGCGAATCCCACCGTCCGCGAGGGTGCCGAAGCGCTGGTACGCATGCTGAGCTGTTTTGCGCCGTTCACCGCGGAGGAAGGCTGGGAGCGGCTCGGCAACGAACCGTCGGTGTCGAGCGCCGGGTGGCCGGCCGCCGATCCGAGCCTGCTCGTGGAGGCAACCGCCACGTGTGTGTTGCAAGTGGACGGCAAGCTTCGCGACCGCATCGACGTACCCGTTGACGCCTCGGACGACGAACTCACGGCACTCGCGCTAGCCTCCGAGCGGGTGCGCAGTGCGCTCGGTTCGGCGTCCGTCGCTCGGGTGATCGTACGAGCACCGAAACTGGTGAACGTGGTCTCTGCGCGGTAGGAAGCGCAGGTCGGAGCGCAACTTCGACGACGGTCACTACCATCCGTATCCGTAGTCGCACGGAATGTGCGACCCCTTTTGCGCACAGCGACCAGGCTCGAACTGTCCGTAATGGCGAACGGACGTCGCGCTGGCCGGCTCGACGCGAGAGGGGCGCTGATGACCAGTCTGTCGACCACCTTGAAGGAGAGCTGGACCCTCGTCGAGGAGCACCAGGACAAGGTCGCGCAGTACTTCTACGCGCGCATCTTCCTGTCCGACCCGAAGCTTCGTGATCTCTTTCCGTTGCACCTGGACGCCACGCGGGCGCGGCTCCTCGGTGCGATCGTGACGGCCGTACAGACCATCGACGACCCGGAACGGTTCGACGACTATCTCCGCGGGCTCGGCCGCGATCATCGCAAGTTCCGCATCGAGTCGGTGCACTTTGGACTCATCGGCCAGGCACTCATCGACTCGATGCGCGCGTTCGCCGGCGAGCGCTGGTCGCCCGCGTACGAACAGGCATGGCAGGACGCCTATCGCGAGATCGCGAAGAAGATGCTGGCCGCCGCCCAGGACGACACGACGCCGCCGTACTGGCACGCGGAGATCATCAAGCACGAGCGGCGCGGCCGTGACGTCGCGGTGTTCACCTGCCGCACCATGCAGCCATTCGGCTACCGCGCCGGCCAGTACGTGAGCCTCGAGTCCGACTACCACCCGCGCGTGTGGCGCGTCTACTCGATGGCCAATGCGCCGCGCACCGACAACACGATGGACTTCCACGTGCGCGCGGTCGGCGCCGGATGGTTGTCCGGCGCACTGGTGCGCCGGGTGAAGGTGGGCGACATGCTCCGGGTGGCTGCGCCGATGGGTTCGATGGCAGTCGACCCCCGCTCGACACGGGACATCGTCTGCGTCGCGGGCGGCACCGGTCTCGCACCGTTGAAGGCGATCATCGACGAGTTGAGCCGGACGAACCGCACGCGCTGGGTGCACCTGTTCTTCGGCGCGCGCGACCGCGAGGACCTCTACGACCTCGACGAGTTGTACGCCATGGCCGAGCGGTGCCCGTGGCTCAGCGTCGTACCAGTGGTCAGCGACGACCCGACGTATGACGGCGAACACGGTACGGTCGCCGACGTGGTGGCCGGGCGCGGCCCATGGAACCACCACGACGTGTTCGTCTCCGGTTCGCCCGCCATGGTTCGGGCGACGTTGCGGCGCCTCGCCGAGATCCGGGTGCCGTCGGTTCGCATCCAGTACGACGCGTTCGGCGACCAGTGAACGGCCGGCGACGGGCGTCGCGGCTGACGGGGGTGGGGTGCGCATGCGACCGGTAGCGATGACGATCAACGGAGCGGACCCGACCGGCCAGACTGGCATCGCGGCGGACCTCGCGGTGTTCCGTACCCATCGGCTCACCACCGAGTGCGTGGTGACCGGCGCGCACGGACCGGCGGAGCTTTACGCGCTGCCGACCACGGTGGTCGGTGGTCAGCTGTCCGTTGCGTTGCGCCAGGCCACGCCGGCCGCCGTGAAGATCGGTGTGGTGGGTACGGCGGAGATCGCCGGCGTGATCGCGGCGCACATGCGTGCCGGCGACCTGCGCAACGTCGTCGTCGATCCGGAACTCGTCGCCGGACACGGTTCGCACCTCGGCGTTGTCGCGTCGCTGATGCGCCTCCTGCCGATGGCCGCGATCATCACGCCGAATATCGACGAGGCGGCCGCATTGGTCGGTGCGCCGGTCACGAACACGTCCGAGATGGCCAGCGCCGCCGAGCACCTTGCCTCGCTCGGCGCGCGGTACGTGGTGATCACCGGTGGACGACTCGGCGGCGACGAGTGCGTTGACGCGGTGTGGACGCCGACCGGAGCACGATTCGTGCGCACTCCCCGGATCGACGCACCGAACACGCGCGGCGCGGGGTGCATGTTCTCCGCGATGATCGCCGCGAGACTCGCGCAGGGACGCGGCATGACGGAGGCCGTCACGATCGCCAAGGAACAGGTCACGAAGGCGCTGACCGCGGCCCGCGCGCACGCGAACGCGACCGGTCAGGCGCCCATCCTGCCGACGCCCGCGTCACGCAGCACGGCCGCCACGTCGACGCCCGCCACGCGGAACTCAGCGATGCCCGCATCCCGCGCAGCGGTAAGTACGACGGCGGAGGACAAGCAGACCACACCGGCTCAGCGATCTGGTGTCACGAACGCGGCAGCCTCGACTATCGACGATCGGGCGCATGCGGAGTCGGCGGCCTGACGGGTCCGGACCACGGGCGATCGGGATCGCGGCGGCTTGGGCTACACCGGCAAGCGGACTTCGATCGCGGTGGGCTCGATCAGCGACGTGCTCACAGTGCACGCGCGCTCGTGGACGCGGTGCGCTACCTCGCTGAAGATCCGCGCCGCGTCGGGATCGTTCGGCGGCAGTTCGACGTCGTACGTCACGGTGATCGTGCTGAGGCGGTTCGGCGCGGTCTTCTCGGCCTCCATCGTGGCGGCGAGACGTACGAGGCGGTGACCTCGTTTGGCGGTCAGCGGTTCGACGGTCACGATGTTGCACCCGCCGAGCGCTACGAGCAGCAGCTCGATCGGTGAGAACAACGGGTTGTCGCCGCCGGTGCCGAAGGCGATCTCGGCGCCCCGATCGTTTCGTCCGACGAATCCGTCGTCGCGCCGTTCCACCGTCACGTGATATCCCATGCTCGCCATCATGCCGCGCTGTGTCGGGTTGACGACGCGGCTGGCGCAACGCCCTGCTGGTACTCACAATCAATGAGCCGAGCCACGAGGAGCCCGCATGTCCACCAGCCGTCACCGTCGCGCCATCGTGGCGCTTGCCCTCGTCGCCCTGGCGGTCGCCGCGTGTGCGAAGCAGAACGGCACCAATGGCCAGAGCAACGTCGGCTCGATCGGGGTCACGCCCGCGCCGCCACCGGTCGCCGCGCCGAGTGCCGCGCCGACACCCGTCACGAGCACGCCACCGACGGGCGCGACGAGGAGCACCAAGACCGGCGCGCGCATCCTGACGTTCGACGTGAAGCAGAAGCCGAGCTGCCCGGTCGTCGCGTCGTCCGATAGCCCGTTTTCCGCACCGGGCCAGGACGTGATCCTGGAGTGGAGCGTGACGGGCGCGACCGGCATCGCGCTGTCCATCGACAATCCGGACTACTACGACATGAACCACATGGGCAGCTACGGAAGCTACGGACCGACCGGCCAGGTCGACATCAGCTTCCCGTGCGACCTGGCGCAGCAACCGAACACGACGCACCAATACACGCTGAACACCGTCGGCGGCAACGGACCGAGCGTCTCGATGACCCTCAAGGTCAGCGCGCAGACCAACCCCTGAAGCGCCGCGCCACCCGCGACAGCGCAGGCGCCACCCGCGAAGGCCGCTACGCCACCCGCGTAACAGCCCGCGAGGGTACGACGGCCGACCCGCGTACGACTAGATTCCGGTTCATGCAGACGTATCGCGACTACCGGCCGGACCGCCGTTTCCAACCCGTCGTGGCCATCTCCCCCGACGGCACCCGGGTGGCCTACTCGCACAACGCGAGTGGCCAGTACAACCTCGTCGTCACGCCGATCGGTGGCGGCGACGAGAGGCGCCTCACGTCGTACGACGACGCGACCGTACGGGACATCCGCTGGACCACCGACGGCACTGCGCTGATCTTCACCGCGGACGCCAACGGCGACGAGTTCCACCAGGTGCGCCGCATTCCGGCCGATGGTGGCGAGATCGGGTCACTGACCGACGTCGCCGACGTTCAGCACTACCTCGGCGACCCGTCCCCGGACGGCCGCTGGATCTCGTACGGCGCGAACGACCGGGAGCCGACCGATCAGGACGTGTTGATCCAGGATCTGGACACCGGCGAGACCCGGCGGGTGTACGCCGACGGCGGGCCGGTGTTCGCCACGACGTGGTCGCCGGACAGCACTCGTCTGCTCGGCGCGAAGCTCTACAGCAATACCGAGATCGCGATCCTGCTGCTGGATGTGGACGGCAAGCCGGCCGAGCAACTCGTACCGGCCGATGGCGAGGAGCCGTCGTTTTCGATGCCCGGGCCGTGGCTGCCCGATGGCTCCGGGTTCCTGCTGCGCACCGACGCCGGCCGCGACTTCGTCGGCCTCGCCTCGTTCGATCTCGCCAGCCGCGAGATCCGCTGGCTCGCCACGCCGGAGTGGGACGTCGAGGACGTCGCGCTGGCCGAGGACGGTCGCGTAGTGGTCTGGACGGTCAACGACAACGGCGTGTCACGGCTGCACTCCGCCGCGCTCGACGACCTGCTCACCGTCGCGGTCGCCGAGGGCGCGCCGGCCACCGCCGTCGAGCGGCCCGCCGCCGACGCGCCGACCGGACCGATCGTTGCCATGTCGGTGGACCGGGACGGCAGCCGCGCAGCCGTACTGATCTCGACTGGTGCTCGGCCGACGAACATCGCCGTCATCGACCTCGCCGCCGGTAGGACGGGGTGGTTGACGCACGCCGTCACGGCCGCGACGTTCCAGGGCGTCGAGCCGACCCTCGTACGCTTCCCGACCCACGACGGGCGCGACATCCCCGCATGGCTCTACCTGCCCGGCGGCCGCACGGTCGAAGAGGCGACCGCGAGCGGGCCTTACCCGGTCGTGTTGTCCATCCACGGCGGACCGGAGGCGCAGGAGCGGCCGGCGTTCAACTACGGCGGTTTCTACCAGTACCTGCTCAGTCGCGGCATCGCGGTGCTCGCGCCAAACATCCGCGGCTCGAACGGCTACGGCCGGGCGTACCAGCGTCTGATCCTGCGCGACTGGGGCGGCGGCGACCTCGGCGACTTCGAGGCGGCGGCGCGCTACCTGCAGGCCAGTGGTTGGGTCGACCCGCAGCGGATCGGTGTCTACGGCGGCTCGTACGGCGGGTTCGCGACGCTGACCTGCATGAGCCGGCTGCCGCAGTATTTCGCGTGCGGCGTCGACCTGGTCGGTCCGTCGAATCTCGTCACGCTTGCGAAGAGCGTGCCGCCGACCTGGCGCTCGATGATCGCGGCGTGGGTCGGCGACCCCGAGACCGAGGCCGACTTCCTGCTGTCGCGCTCACCGATCACCTACGCCGACCAGATCGCCGCGCCGCTGTTCGTGATCCAGGGCGCCAACGATCCGCGGGTAAAGAAGGCCGAATCGGACGGCATTGTCGAGGCGTTGCGGGCGCGCGGTGTCGAGGTGCGCTACGACGTGTACGAAGACGAGGGCCACGGCTTCACGCGCTGGGAAAACGAGGCCAAGGCGCTCGGCGACTCGGCGGAGTTCCTCATCGAGCACCTGGGCGCATAGCGGCGACGGTCACTTGCCGTGCAGGCCAGCAACCGTCTGGCCGGCCGGAGTGTCGGCCAGCGCGGCGGTCGTGACGGCGCGCACCATCCCGCCGCCGCTTATCGCCATGACCGTCGCGCCGAGCCAGACGAGGACGCGCGCCCAGCGCGGACCTCGAACGCGCTCCGCATCGCCGTCGCGCGCGCCGGGGTGCGTGCGACGGCCGCGACGTACGTGTGACCGGACGTTGTACCAACGAGGGCCGCTGCGCGCCGCCGTCACGGGTACGTCGACGGTCCGGCCGGTGTAGACGGTGCCACGCGGATCGGTACGCGTGGCCAGCGCCATCCAGTCCGTGCCGCCGTTGGCTTCGAGGCGTAAGTCGTTGGTGCGTTCCAGATCATCCGACAGGTTCGGACCGACCATCGCGTAGTTTCCGGTCGCCTCGAAGATGCTTGTCGCCGCGAGATTGCCGGTCCTGCGCAGGTTGCCGGTCGCGTCGAGATTGCCGGTCGCGTCGAGATTGCCGGTCACGCTGCGATTGCCGATCACGCCGAGAGTTCCGGTTACGTGGAGATCCGCGGTCGCGTCCAGATCGGAGACGGCACGAAGTTCGTCGGTGCCGTAGGGGTCGGCCGGCGGCGCGAGACGCGGACCGGGCCGGCCGGACGTTGCCGGCCCCCGAGTGCCGCTGGCGCGCCACCGTGGTGGCGCCGGCGGGCGCGGGCCGTTGTCGATGCCGATGGGCAAGTGACCGCCGGCCGGTCGAGGTAGGCCGTTGGCGGGTGGCCGCGGTGCCGGCGGCACCGGGCGCGGCATCGCGCCACTGGGCGGCAGGTGCCCGTTGCCGGGCGGCCGTGGTGTGGGCGGAGCGGGGCGACGCGTCGATGGAGCGCCTCCGCCGCGCGGCGTCCGTCTGGGTAGTTCGGAGCTGGGCGGCACCTCGCGGCCACCGGCAGAGCGCTGAGACGCACGAGCGGCGGAAAGGGGCAGCGCGCCCTGCGCCGCACGCCGTACGGCGTCGATGATCGGCGGTAGGTGACCGGTCGGCCGACCGGCGGCAGTGCTCGGTGGCCGCGGCGCCGGCTCGTCAACCGGGCGAGGTCCGCGCGCCGTCGGGTCCGGTGGCGGCGTATCGAAGTCCGTGATCGGTCGGCGGAACGAGCCACGGCCGGTCAGCGGAGTGGCCGCCTCGCCGGGGCCGCGCGCATCGCCAGGACGTCGGCCGTAGATCGCGAAGCGTCCGGTGTTGCCGTAATACGCGGACTCGTGCTTGTTCGCTCGGTAGTCGAGGCGGGCGGGGCTGTTGTCGTGACGATTGCCCACATCGCCGCGCCGGCGTGGTTCGACCGACGGATGCGCCGGGAGGTCCGGGCCAGGCGTGTTGCTTCCGGACCCGTCGTTCGCCGGCGCCGCGAGCCGTGCGCCATACCCAGGTCCGTCGAAATGACCAGGTCCGTCGAAGTGACCGGGTCCGTCGCCGCGTGCCGGAGCGTCGAACCAGGGCCCTCTCCGGCCGTGGTCGGCCGGCGGAATGTCCGCGACCGGGCCGCCCGCCATCGGCCCGGTCGCGCGTCCGGTCGCGGGTCGGCCGGGCATGACACCGCCGAGCGGTCTGCCTGGCTCCACCGCATCGCCTCTGTTCACCCGCAGGCCCCTTCCCACGATGGGTACGACCTGCTCTGGCAGCAGGCGTCGGCTGAGGACCGACGTGACCGACATCGCCCACTTTGGTAATCGGTCGACCGGTCATCAGGTTGCGGGTACGTCGGCGGGTTTTATCCGAACGGCCAATGCCGATTCCTGGCGACAGTGTCAGAACCGCAGGCCAGCGGTGATGGCGCGATGGTCGCTGCCGGTCGTGCCGACGACGGCGGACTGTGCCGCGGTCAGCCCACGGAACAGGACATGATCGGGTCGCGTCAGCGGGAACACCGATGGCCACGTGAAGCCGGGGCCGCGGCCGGCGGCGGCCTGCGTGTCGTGCAGCATCGCGGTCAGCGGTGCGAGCACGCGATCCGTACTGGCCGTGTTCAGGTCGCCGATTACCAGTACGCGCGCGGAGTGATCGGCACGGACGCGGTCGACCAGTGCGCTCATCGTGCTGTCGCGTGTTGCGGTGTCTCCGGCGCGCGCGGATGCGAGGTGCACGACGTAGACCCGAACGTCACCGTGCGGCGTCGCGACATTGGCACGCAACGCTCGTGTCCAGCTCAGACCCAGATCGACGCCGCTGAAGTCGCTGATCGGATATCGGCTCCACAGTTCAACCGTGGACTCCGCCACGTGGTACGGATAGCGCTGGTCCAGAGTGGACTCGATGGCCGGGCCGCTCGCCGGCGTGACCTCCTCGAGGCCGATGATGTCGGCGCCGGTCGACTCGACCTCGCGGACCGTCCGCGCCGGGTCAGGGTTGTCCGCGTCCACGTTCTGGTTCGCGACGCGGAGTTGCACCGCGCCACCGCCGGAGGGCAGCCACGCCGAGCCGACCGCGACGAGCCAGACGACCAACGGAACGATCACCGCCAACGCGGCGGTCCGGGACCGGAACACGGCCGCGACCACGGCCAATACGGGGATGGCAATGCCGAACCACGGCGCGGCCGTGTCGACCATGCTGCCGATGCCGTCGACATCCGGGACGAGCCGGTGACCGCCGATGATGAACGCGGTGAACGTGGATAGCGCGGCCACGATCCAGCCGGTCCGCCCGCGGTAGGCGGTCCATTTGGAACGAGTCTCCGAACGGACCGCGGTCGCCGTGGCCATGGGCCGAGGATAACAGCGCGCAACCGGTCCGCATGATCGACTGACCGACGAAGTTTCCGCCTATCGGCGAGTCAGCCCAGGTCATGGGCAGTGCGCCAGCGCCGTGCGGCGCATGTGAGCAGTGCTAGTGAGCGCTACTGGTGGTTGGGCAGGGTGCGGAGAGCAACGCTCCGATCTGGTCGGCCGCGTAGACCGGAGAGGCCACCACGCCGACGATCACAATCGCCGAGGCGGCGACGATCGACCAACGCGGTCGTGGCGGAGCCGCGAGCAATGCGGCGACTCGTCGGCTCACGTCGCCGGCCGTATACGCGAGCGCCCCGGACGGCGTGGGCGTACGGTTGCTCGCCAGCGCCGCGCGAACAAGCGTACGGGCCACGAGCGTACGGTCGCCGAGCCGAACTGCCGCCTCTTCGTCGGCCCACCGCTCGACGGCGAGGACGCTGGCCCGCACCGCCGGGCGCAGGAATGGGTTCACCGCGGCGGCGAGGCGCAGCACCCGCAGGTGCGCGTGGTGCCGGCAGCGCAGATGCGCGGACTCGTGAGCGAGCACGGCACGCCGCTCCTCGGCACCGAGCGTGCGCAACAAGCCGCTCGACACGACGATGCGCGGCCAGCGGCCACCGACTGCGTACGCGTGCGGTGTGGAATCCTCGACGAACACCACCGTGCCGTCGTCGCGGAGGCTGCGCCCGAGTTGGCGTACCTCGCGCACGGCAAGTGCCTCGCGCAGCATCGCGATGGCGAGCAGCAGATAGCACGTCGCGAGCGTGACACCGGCGGCGATCGCCGCGGGTACGGCTACCGGGTCGACGTGACGCCAATGCGCGAGTGAGTAGTGGCCGTGTGCCGCGACGAAGGCGGTGCGGTCGATCGCCGTCGACATGATGAGACCGAGCGAAGCGATCCAGGTCGACGCGGACACGATGGCGGCGAGCGTGAGCGACCACACCGCGATCGGCGGGGGAAGTGACCGTACGACACGGGGTGCCGCGACGGCCAGCGCAAGGCCGAGCACCAGGGGGAGGTAAACCGGCACCGGCATGGCTAGCGCTCCGCCGGCTCCGTGAATCCGGCCGACGCGGTGGCGCGACCCATCTGCCCGGCTGCGGCCATCGCGTCGGATTCGTCGATCGCTTGCGCGCCCGCGGCGATCGACTCTCGAGGCACCGACTCGACCGAGACCGACTCGACCGAGACCGACTCGACCGGCACCGACCCGACCGGAACCGACTCGACCCGCACTGACTCGTGCGGCACGGCCGAACGCGGCAGGTCGCCCGCTGACGCGGCGCCGTCGCTTGACTCATCCGGCTCGGTGAGGTCCCGCAGGACGGCTTGAAGTAGCCGCTCCTCCTCCGGCGACAGCTCGGAGACGAAGCGCGCCAGCACCGCGGCGCGATCGCCGCGGCTGACCAGCAGCGAGTGCATGCGGCTCGCGGTGTGCGACGCGGCATCCTGCGCCGGCGCGTACTCGTAGGTGCGCCCGACCTGGGACCGCACAACCAATCCCTTGGCGCGCAGCCGGCCGAGGATCGTGGTGATCGTCCCGTACGCCAGATCGCCGCCGAGTTCGTTCTGTACGGCGGTCGCGGTCACCGGACCGGTCGCCGCCCACAGCACCGCGAGGACCTCGTCCTCGAGCCCGCCCCACGGCCGCCGACCGGCCCGGTCCGTCGCCTTCGCCATCCGCCACCTCCGGTGAGCGCTGTGAGGAGCCGAAGTTACCAGCGGATGCCCGGTTCCGTCATGTCTTGCCAGCATGTTCGACTCCTCGGACACGCGGCCGGATCACGCTTCGACGGTGGCTGGCACATTGTCGTCCGCCGGTCGTGCATCCACGGTACGCGGTGCCAGCGCTCCGCCAGCCACCGCCACTGCCGCGACCAGCGCCCCGACCAGTGCGAATGACCAGGTGAGAGAGGTAGCGCTGGCGAGGCCACCGATTGCGCCGGGCGCCGCGAGCCCGGCGCCGTACGCGATCGTGGCAACGCCGGCAATTGCATTGCCCGCTGCGACATGCCCGCCATCGGTGCCAGCACGACCATCGCTGCCGATCCGTCCGGCGGCCGCGAACACGAGCGGCACGACGGTCGCGATGCCGATGCCGAGCAACGCGAAGCCGACGATCGTCACCGGCACCGCAATCCCTAGCACGACGAGCAGCACGCCGACCGTACCCGCGAGGGCCAGCGCGCGAACGGTGCGCGCCGGCCCGAACCGTCGCACCAGACGGTCGCCGGTCAATCGGCCGATGGCCATCAGCGCGGCAAAGACGCCGTAGGTTGCCGCGGCCGTGGCGTGGTCGCTGTGCATCACGTCGCGCATGTAGACGGCCGACCAGTCGGAGCCGGACACTTCGCCGAACACGGCGCAGAATCCGACCAACCCGATGACGAGCACAATGCCGGACGGCAGGGCAAACCGGGGCCGCTCGACCGGTGCGGTGACCCCGCCGGCACCGGTGGCCGGCAACGTACCCACGACCAGCTGTCCGACCACGAGCAGCACGCCAGCCATCACGGCGAGGTGCAGCGGCGCGCCGACGTCGAACCGGGTCGCCACGGTGGCGATGGCGGCCGCGACGAACCCACCGATGCTCCACATGCCGTGCAGGCTGGACATGATGGACGTACCCATGCGGTTCTCGAGCGCGGACCCCTGCGCGTTCATCGCGATGTCGGAGGCACCGGCGGCCGCACCGAAGATCACGAGGCTCACGCACAACATGGCGAGCGACGGCATGACCGCGGGCAGTGCGAGAGCCAGGCAGACGAACGCCAGCAGCGCTTGAAGCGCGCCGCGCGGACCGAGCCTGTGAATCACCCGACCGGTCAACGGCATGATCGGCAGTGCGCCGAACGACGGCATGAACAACGCGAGACCGAGCGCGCCGGCGCCCAGGTGGAGGTGCTCGGCGATGGCCGGGATCCGGGGCGCGAACGTCCCCGCGACCGCGCCGTGTACGGCGAAGATCGTGGCGATCGCCCAACGCTGGCGCCGAAATGTCATTGCCGATCCCATCCAATGGCGGACCAATAGTGCCGCTCAGCTATGAACGACTAACAGTGAGGATTGTTGACTATTACACCGAGGACGACTAGGGCCGCCATCACACCGCAGCCCCTGGGTACCCACGTAAGGTGTTGATCGCGGGCCGCCGAGACAAGGAGGCACCATGGTCACCAAGGGAATCCTCGCCACCACCGTCGCGAAGCCGGGCAACGAGGCAGAACTCGCCGCGTTCCTCACGAGCGCGCAGCCGCTCGCCGAGCAGGAACCTGACACCGTCGCCTGGTTCGCGATCAAGATCGACGAACGCACGTACGGCATCTTCGACGTCTTCGACGACGACGCCGGCCGGCAGGCTCACCTGGACGGTCCGATCGCGGCGGCGCTGATGGCCAACGCCGAGGAACTCCTCGCCGAGCCGCCGACCTTGACGATGATCGACGTGATCGCGTCGAAGGTCGCCCGCTAGCTGTCTGCAACGGGACGGCGGTTGATTACGTACCCACCCGCGGTGTGACACACTCCGATATCCAAGCCGACGCCAGCCTCGTTCGTCGCGTCCGAGTCGCTCTCGTTCGCCATCCACGGACACCGTGACACCAGTGGCGTCCGGCCATCGGCGGGCACGCGACGACGAGGGGTAGCGGATGCTGCAGCGGCTGCGTGCAACCGTACGCAGCACGCCGACCCGCCTGACCGTCGCCCTCGGCATTCTCATCGCGCTTGATATCGGCTACGGCGCTGTGGCGGCCAGCGGCGCGTCGCAGGCGAACTCGGACGTCGCGACGATGCGTGGCGGCGCAAGTTCGTCCATCATGGACGCGCAAACGCTCTACACGAAACTGTCCGATGCGGACGCCAGCGCGTCGGCCGGATTCGTCGCGACCGGTACGCAGGAAACGCTCTTGAGCACGCGATACAACCAGGACATCTCGGCGGTGGCGGCATCGCTTACGAACGTCATCGCCGGATCTCCCCCGCCGTCTGCGGACCCCAAGCATCTCGTCGACAAGCTGGCGATCTACCACGGCATGGTGGTGGCCGCACGGTTGCCGAACCCAACGGTCGTCACGGCGGAGGCGACGTCACCGCGGGCGGCATCTCGGTATCTCCGCAACACGCTGTTGCCGTCCGCACAACGCATTTATTGGGCGGAGAACGGTCGATTGAAGACCCAGCGGGTCGACGCTGCGACGTATCCGTACTACGCCGTCGGCCTCGGCGTGGCCACACTTGTCGTCCTCCTGTTCGTACAGTGGTACCTGACCCGCCGCACGCGACGCCGACTGAACATCGGCCTCGGCGCCGCGACGCTGCTGATCGTCGGCGCGCTGATCTATCAGAACGTCGCATGGGCAGGTCTGCAACACCATCTGCGATCCGTCGGGGCGATCGCGGACCAGACCACCACGTTGGTCACAGCACGCGTCGACGCGCGTGAGGCGCGCAGCGACGAGGCGCTGGCGCTGATGCACGACGGTGTCGTCACCGAATCCGAAGCCGACTTCGGCAACACCATGACCACGCTCGTCGGTCCGGACGGCGGCGCCGACACGCTGATCGCCGCCGAGCGCCAGGCTCCCGATCCGGGGGTACGGACGGCAGTTGGCCGCGCGATCGCGGACCTTCAGGCGTGGCAGGAAAGGCATGCGGAGTTGCAGCACAGCGAGGAATCCGGCGACCACGCCGCCGCTGTCGCCGCAGCGCTCGGCCCGGCATCGAGCGCGTCGGATGCCGTCGACCGAGATCTCTGCACCGCGATCAAGGCGGCCAACAAGGCGTTCGCTCGAGAGTCCCGAGCCGGGTCCAACGACATCGAACCCGTCGGTATCGTCGTATTCATCATCACGCTGCTGGCGCTGGTCGGCCTGTCCGTGGGCATCATGCGCCGGCACTCGGAGTACCGATGACCCGACACCGACGCACCGTACGGCCGGACGCCACCCCGACGGCGTCGGGTGTCGCGTGCCCGTGGTCGGGTGTCTGCTACCCGTCGCCAGATGTCGTCCGCCGGTCGGTGGTGCGCCGGCCATGATGACGCGCGACGAGGCCGACCGACTCCTCGCCTCCATCGGCGCGGCGTACGACCGCGTCGCGACGACCATGTACGCGATCGACAACCATCCGGCGCTGCAGTATCTGCGGACCCAGACGCACACCGGCATCACGAAACAGATGCGCGATGCGGTGATCTTCGACGTCGATGTGATGTGGGCACAGTTCAACGCGATCGGCGACATCTTGACGCAGGCGCGTGGGCTGCGGGCGGCCTACCGGCCGTCGGATTCGCGATGGACGGACCTCGCCCGGTTGCTCGCCGCACCGATCGTGACGCTCGACAACGCGGGCATGCCGGTGACCGTCGCGATGCCGACCGGGTCGGGCGCCGCGGCCAGCCTCGCAAGCGGCACTGTCGGCGCGGCAACGTCGAGCGGCGGACGGATCGTCGGCGCGGTCCGGGTCGGCGACGTCGCGGTGAGCCTCCAGGCCCGATGTCTGAACGCGATGGGCCGGCTGGAGGGCACGGCCCGGGCGTGGAACAGCGCGACCGCGGCCGTCGCCGAGGTCACTGCCGCGATGGATCGGCTCGTTGCGCAGGCCGGCGACATCGGCGACGCGACCGCCGTACAACCGCTGCAACGGCGCACCGACATGCTCCGAGATCTGGTGCTTGGCGATCCGCTGGCGCACTCGCCAGGCGGCTTGCCGACCAGCGAGATCAGGCGTACCGCGGGCGATCTGCTGGCCGATATCGGGACGGCGGCGTCGCGGTTGCGCACCGAGTCGGGACTGCGCGACGAATATCCGGAGCGGATCGCGGCGCTGCTCGGTGACGTCGATGCGTTGGCAAGCGAGGAATCCGAGACCGCGGCGGCGTTTGCGCTCGCGGCGGAGAAGATTGCGGCGACCGGCTTGCCCGACGCGCCGGCCGCGGCCGCGGTGCTGCGTACCCGCATCGACGCGCTGGACGCGCTTCGCGACGAACAACAGTGGCGCCGGCTGGCCGACGACGTGACAACGGTCCGCGCCGCCGTCGGTCGCGCGATCGAGCGCGCGCAGGAGTTGCGGGCCGCCGCCGCCGGACTTGTCGCGCGCCGCGACGAGTTGCGTGGCCGGCTCGCCGGATACCGAGCGAAGGCCGCCACCTACCACGTCGACGAACATGAGCAGCTCGAACCGCTCTACACACACGCCCGTACCCTCCTCTACACCGCGCCCTGCGACCTGCCGGCGGCGACGAAATCGGTGGTGGCCTACCAGACTCGGCTCGCCGAGTTGCTCGGCAAAACGCCGGACACCGACGCCGGCGCAGGAACCACGCCGTGAGCGCGTGTCAACGTGCCGGCTGCGGCGGCCATTACGCGCCAGACGGCTATTGCGACGAGTGCGGGCGACCGGCACCGGCCAGGAGCGTTCCAACGCCAACGCCAAGGCCAACGCCAACGCCGACGCCAGGGCCGGCGGCGGCAGCGACGGCTGAGACCGCGGTGGCTGCGATGGCGGTGGCCGGCACCGCGGTCGCGCCGGCACGCCGCGCGCGGCTCGGCGAAAACCTCGTGGCCTTCGCGCCGATGCCGCTCCGCGATCCGGTCGCCGCCGTACAGACCGATCCGGTGGTACCCGAGAACCAGCGCTTCTGCGTCACGTGTCACGAACCGGTGGGCCGGGCGCGTGACGGACAACCGGGGCGTACCCAGGGCTTCTGCTCGCGAGACGGCACGCGCTATTCGTTCGTACCCGCATTGGCGCCGGGCGACGTCATCGACAACCGCTACGAGATCCTCGGTGCGCTCGCACACGGCGGGCTCGGCTGGATCTACGTGGGACGCGACCGCAACATCTCCGATGCCGGCACCGACCGTTGGGTGGTCCTGAAGGGACTCATCAATTCCGGTGACGCGGACGCGATGGCCGCCGCTGTCGCGGAGCGGCGCTTCCTGGTCGAGGTCGACCATCCGGGCATCGTGAAGATCCACGACTTCGCGAGCCACCCGGATCCGGACACCGGCGACGTCGTCGGCTACATCGTCATGGAGTATGTCGGCGGCCGGTCGCTGCGGGATCTCGCGTTGCAGAGTCGCGACGCGGACGGCAACCGCACGCCGCTGCCGCTGCCGCAGGTCCTGGCGTACGGGATCGGGGCGCTGCCGGCCCTCGGCCATCTCCACGATCGCGGCCTGCTGTGCTGTGACTTCAAGCCGGACAACGTCATCCACGTCGAGGACCAGCTCAAGCTCATCGACCTCGGCGCGGTGCGACGCGTCGACGACGAGCGATCGGCGATCTACGGCACGCCCGGCTACCAGGCGCCCGAGGTCGCGTCCGCTGGACCGTCGGTCGCCTCGGATCTCTATACGGTCGGTCGCACGCTGGCCGTGCTGAGCTTCGACTTCGGCGGGTTCTCCACGCGCTACGCGGACACCTTGCCGGCCCGGGACGACGTAGCGCTGCTCGCCGCCGAGGAGTCGTATTTTCGGCTGCTGCGACGCGCCACGCATCCGGACCCGCGGCGGCGGTTCGGGGCGGCGAGCGAGATGGCCGACCAACTGCTGGGCGTGTTACGCGAGGTGTTGTCCGCCGTGGATTACGTGCCGCGGCCGTCGACTTCGAGCCTGTTCAGCCCGGGCCGGCGTACGTTCGGCCCGCACGTCGCGACGCTGACCGCGCCGGACGTCGCCGCGTCGCTGCCGTTGCCGCTAGTCGATCCGACCGACCCGGGTGCCGCACTGCTCGCCACGCTTACGGCGGCCGAACCGAGGCAGACGATCCGCGCGCTGGCGGCCGTCGAGCGCCGCACTGTCGAGGTGTCGCTCGCGCTTACGCGGGCGTACCTCGAAGCCGACGACATCGGTCGAGCAGCCAACGAACTCCGCGTCGCCGCCGGTGACGGCTCGATGGTCGCAGCGGCCGACAACCCAGCATCGGCCGCCCCTGTGAGCACTACACCGGGCGACTGGCGGCTCGACTGGTACCGCGGCCTCATCGCGCTGGCCCGTGCTGACATCCCACTCGCACGGCAGCTGTTCGACGACGTGTACGCGGTCGTACCCGGTGAGATCGCGGCCCGCCTCGCATTCGCGGCCGCGTCCGAACTCGACCACGACATCACCGGCGCGCGACGGCTCTACGAACGCGTCTGGCGGGTGGACCACGAGTACCCGAGCGCCGCCTTCGGACTGGCCCGGATGCTCGCGGCCGCAGACGACCACACCAGCGCAATCGCGGTGCTCGACGAGGTGCCGGAGGCGTCGATCCAGTACGTCGCCGCCCAGATCGCGGCGCTTCGGCTCCGGCTGGTACGAGCCGGTGACGCGGCCGATCTTGTCGACGCGTCCGCTCGGCTGGAACGGCTCCGGCTCGACGCGGAACAGCAGGCAACGCTCGCCGTGGAGATGTTCCGAGCCGCGCTCGCCTGGCTGGGCGTACCGCTCGATCGGGTCGACGCGGTTCGGCGCGGGCGCATCGGCCGAGGCGCCGCCCGAAGCGGCCGGCGAGTTGCGACGGTCGCCGGACGGGTCCTCGACCAGCCGCTGACCGAACGCGATCTGCGCCTCGGCCTCGAGCGCGCCTACCGTGCGCTCGCCGCGATGCAGAGCGACACGCTGCGCCGCTACGCACTGGTAGACCGCGCGAACGCGGTCCGACCATGGACGATGTTCTGATGCGACATCATCGGGCGCGCGAGGCTTCCGAGCCGAGGTGGGTGATCACCGGTGTCGGCCGATAACACGGCCGCGGGCAGCGAGCCGGCGAGCGTGCCGTATGGCGTTTCCGCGCCGCCGTCGCGCTGCCAGGAATGCGGCGGGGCCGACATCGGACCGGACGGATATTGCGAGACGTGCGGCACGAGGCGACCGGCCGCGGCCGCGCACAGCGAGGTCGACCTCGGCGGCATTGCCGGCGTCAGCGACATTGGAGCGCGCCACCACCACAACGAGGACGCGATGGGTCTCGCCGCCGGCGCGGGCGTCACGGCCGGTGTGGTGTGCGATGGCGTCTCCGCGTCCAGCCGACCGGACGTGGCAGCGATCGGTGCGGCGGCAGCCGCGACCGAGGCATTCGCGGCCCGCCTCGGCCGCCTCGCGGCGGTGATGGCTCCGGCCGCGAGCGACGGTGCGTCCGAGGCGGATGCCGCCGGCGGGACGTCCGACGTATCACGCCCGGGTCAGGTGGTCCGCACCGCTTCGATCGCGACATTGCTCGAGGCGGGCGCGGCCGCGCAGGCCGGCGCCGCGCGCGCGGCCGGACCGGAAGCGGTGCCGAACCCGCCGAGCACGACGTTCGCGGCCGCCGTCGTGACCGGTACGGACATCGCCGTGGGATGGGTCGGCGACAGCCGCGTCTACTGGCTGCCGGATCCGGGTACGCCCGGCGAGCCCGCGTGCCTGACCGTCGACGACACGCTCGCCGGCCAGCTCGCTGCAGCCGGTGTGGTGGTGGCGGCCGATTCGCCGAACGCGGGCGCGCTGATCCGGTGGTTGGGCACCGACGCGTACGACGTCGAGCCGCACACCGCGACGCTCGCGCCCGACGGACCCGGGCGCGTCATCGTGTGCAGCGATGGCCTCTATCGCTATGCCGCGGAGCCGCGTCAGCTCGCCGAGGTGGCACCGGCCGGGCGGCCCATCGAGGTCGCGTCGGCACTCGTACGCTTCGCGCTCGACGCGGGCGGCCACGACAACGTGACCGTCGTCGTGATGCCGTTCCCGCCGGATCCGGACGAGTCGGCCATCGTGAGTGGGGCCGAGGTGAACGGGACAGGTGCGTCGGACGACCCGTGACCGTACGACCGGCCACCCACCCCCCGTTGCCGCTCGTTAAGGATCGAATGTCCGTGACCCCCGACCACGACGCGATTCACCTTGAGGTCTTCCAGAATGAATATCTCCCGGCGGGTGCCGACGTCGTCGACGCGGTGATCACCGTGACGTCGTCAGCCGGTGCCGGGGCGACCGCTCCACCGGCCGCCCAGGTCGTCATGATCGACTGTTCCGGCTCGATGGATACCCCCGGTTCGAAGATGGCCGCGGCGAAAGCGGCCACCGCGACCGCGGTCGACACGCTGCGCGATGGCGTCGAGTTCGCGGTCGTGGCAGGCCGTGCCGACGCGCGCATGGTGTATCCGCGCGTGCCGGAGCTTCGCGTTGCGTCGCCGCACACGCGCGCCGAGGCAAAGCTCGCGGTCGGCGAGTTGGTTGCCCAGGGCGGCACGGCGATCGGCACGTGGCTCACCCTCGCCAACGAACTGTTCGCTCGCAGCCGTGCGGAGGTGCGCCACGCCATCCTGCTCACCGACGGGCGTGACCAGCACGAGACGCGCGAACAGTTGACCCAGCGACTGCGCGCCTGCGAGGGCCGGTTCGTCTGCGACAGCCGCGGCATTGGCAACGACTGGGTCGCCGATGAGCTGCGCCTGGTCGCGTCGACGTTGCTCGGCACCGCGGATGGTCTCGAAGACGTACGGGAACTGCCCGCCGCGTTCGCGGCAATGACACGTGCGGCGATGGGCAAGTCGTTCGGCGACGTCTCGCTGCGCGTGTGGACGCCGGCCGGCGCCACGGTCCGTTTCGTGAAGCAGGTGTATCCGTCGGTCGTCGACCTGACGGCCCGCCGGACGCGCGTGAGCGATCGGATCGGCGACTATCCGACCGGCGCCTGGGGTGCGGAGAGCCGCGACTACCACATCTCGGTCGGCGTACCACCGGGTGGGCTTGGCGAGGAGTTGCTCGCGGCGCGCGTCAGCCTGGCCAACGGCGTGGGTGCGAACGCCCCGGTCCTCGCGCAGGCGCTGGTGCTTGCCACCTGGACCGACGACACCGCGTTGGCGACCGGCATCAACCGGCGTGTCGCGCACTACACCGGCCAAGCGGAACTGGCCGCGGCGATCCAGGACGGACTGGCCGCACGCGAAGCCGGTGATCTCGCGACCGCGACCTCGAAGCTGGGCCGCGCGGTGCAACTCGCGGCCGAGTCGGGACACGAGGACACCGCGACACTTCTGGCGCGGGTCGTCGACGTGGTGGACGCGCGCACCGGCACGGTGCGCCTCAAGCAGCGCGTCGCCAGTGTCGACGCGGAGATCGCCAGCGTGCGATCGGTCAAGACGATCCGCCTCAAGAAGGCCGAGTCATGACGCATCCGTGCCCGCGCGGACATCGGTCGACCGCGGCGGACTACTGCGACGAATGCGGCGCGCCGATCGGAGGACCACCCGGACGCGACGCGAGCCCCGCGATGGTTGCGGAGGGCGACGCGGCGTCGGGCGTCGCGCCGGCGCAATCCTCCGTGGGTACGCCGGCGGCAAGCCACGAAACCGTAGGCGATCCGGTGTTCTGTCCCACGTGTGGTGCGCCGGTGTCCGGCCGGTTCTGTGAGAGCTGCGGCGTCGACCTGTTGATGCCGCGGCTCGCACCGGTCGTCGAGGTGGCCGGCGCGACGGCCGCCACTCGTTGGCGGGTCGTAGTCACGGTGGATCCCGACTACCACGCGCGGATGCAGGCGGTGCCGGATACCGAGCCGGTCGCACTTCCGGCGTACCGACCGGAGCGCCGGTTCACGCTGCACGGCGAGCGGTTGCTCATCGGCCGCCGGAGTCGGTCGCGCGGCATCGAGCCGGAGATCGACCTGACCGGGCCGCCGGAAGACGCGGCCGTGTCACACGCGCACGCGTTGCTGGTAGCCCGGCCCGACGGCGGCTGGGCGGTGGTCGACCTGGGCTCGGCGAACGGCACGTACGTCGACGACGGCATCGACCCGATCGCGCCGCAGGTGCCGGCACCGATCGCCGAAGGCGGGCGCATTCACGTCGGCGCGTGGACAACGCTCACCGTGCACCGCGAATAACGCCGCGTCATCCGTCGCCTCATCCTTCGCCGCGTGATCCCCCGCCGTTGGCAGGGTCGTCCGTCCCGGACGGACGCGTGTCGTCACGGTCCGGCGCGTAGGGCGACCGCTCAGGCTCGGCCCTCGTGCTCTCGGTCGTCGCATCGGGCGGCGGGCCCGCCGTCGTCGCGTCGGGCGGTGCGGTGCCCGCGGTCGTCGCATCGGGCGGTGCGCCCGCGGTCGGTTCGGCTTGCCCGCCTTGCTCGCTACCGGCATATCCCGGGTACCCGGGCTCGGGCGGATACCCGGGCTGCGGTCCGTACGCCTGCGGCGGGTACCCCTGCTGCGGACCGTACCCGGTCTGCGGCGGGTACCCGGACGGGTAGCCGCCCGGCGGGCCGTACCCCGGCGGGCCGTAGCCCGGCGGTACGGCGGGTTGGCGCCGCTTCGCGGCGATGCCCCAAGCGAGCAGGCCGATGCCGATCAGCGACAACAGCCCGCCAGCGATGGTGGTGCCGAGGGACGCGCCGAAGAGACCGGGGATGCTCAGTCCGACGCGAACATCCGCCTGCGGTCCGGAGGATGCGTCCGCGTTCATCACCACGACGCGGTACGAGCCGCTCGCGATCGCCCACGACAGGCGTGGCGACGTGCCGACCGACTTGGCCACCCAGAACGACTGGTCGCCCGGCGCGGCCGGCCGAGCGTCGCCGGGCACGGTGTGCGACTCCAGCCGGAACGGCGAGAAGTTGACGTCGGTCACGTCCGCGTACGTGACACCGCTGAGGTAGGACTGGACCTGCTGGGCGGGGCCGACGCCGATGAAGAGCGGCCGGCCCGTGTTGCGGGCGTCGATGCGTAGCGTCGCGTTGCCCGAACGAACCTCGATGCCTTGGCCGTGTCGCACCTCTCGGGCATCGGAGACGAATGCGTAGGTCGGCGTGCCGACCGTGTGGTACCCGCTCTGGATCACGCCGGTGTGGCCGCCGAAGATCAACCCGGCGGCTCCGAGCGCGGTCACGGCCAAGCCGATGAGCAGAATCACCACGCCGAACACAATCAAGATGATCTTCTTGGCCACCGTGCGCCACCCCCGTACGCGATCGATACGTCCAGTATCGCCCTAACTGTCAGTTAGAACGGCCGGAAGGTCGCGCAACGGTCGGGCTGACGTCCTTTGATGGCGCTACATCCGCACGATGAGGTTCTGGCTGTCCACGAAGCGTCCGACGTCCGAGGCCAGCATCGCGATCACGCCTGCCACGTCGTCCGGCTGCATGATCGTCGTCGGGTCCTCGTCCGGCGCGAGCGTGCGGCGCAGATTTGTCGCGCACCGCCCCGGTGAGATGCACACCACGCGCGTGCCGTAGATCGCCAGCTCCTCCTTCATCACCGCGCTCATGCTGATCATGGCGGCCTTGGAGGCGCTATACGTGAGCCAGCCGGAGCGCGCGTTGATCCCCGCGGTGGACGCGATGTTCACGATCACGTCGAAGGTGTTCCCGTTGTGCAGCAACGACTGCACGATGGTGAACGGCGCGTAGAGGTTGACCGCGATGGTGCGTTCGAAGTCCGCGAAGTCGATCTGCTGCATCGCCATCGGGATGGTGACGCCCGCGTTGTTGACGAGGATGTCGACGTTGCGGTGGGCGGCCATGACGTCGCGCATCGTCGCCACGATCCGGTCGCGGTCGGCAAGATCCAGCGGGTACGTCGTGATCGTCTTGTGGTGCGGATTCATCGCCCGCAGTTCCTTGACCGCCAGGTCGAAGTCGTCGGACGAACGGGACAGCAGGATCAGGTCGCTGACGTCGTTGTCGGCGCGGAGGAATTCACGGGCGGTCGCGAACCCGATGCCCTTGGACGCGCCGGTCACCATGATCGACTTACTCATCGTGCGGTTCACCCCCGAGCAGGTACCCGGCGAGTTGCACGTCGACGCGAGTAGTGACCTTGAAGTTTCGATCCGAACCCTCGATGAAGCGCACGTCGAAGCCGGCCACCGCGCAGAGCGTCGCGTCCTCGGTGAAGACGATCCCGCGCTCGGCGGCGTACCGATGCGCGGCGACCAACGTCGACCTCGCGAACTTCTGTGGTAGCTGGACGTTGCGCAGCGTGTCCCGGTCGAGCGAGCCGGTCACTTGATGCGTGGCCGGATCGACCGGCGCCACGGTGAACGGGATCTGCAGCATGTAGCTCACGTCGGGGTGCTCGTACGCGATGATCCGCTGGAAGTCCGCCGACGAGACGAGCGGTCGGGCGGTCTCGTGGATGATCACGTGGTCGTTTTCCACGAGCGGCAGCATCCGTGCCACCGACTCGTGTCGCGACGAGCCGGCCTCGACGTACGTGATCGGGGTCTTGATCGCGTAGTCGGTCACGATCTTCTCGACGTCGTCCCGCCAGCCCGGCGGATAGTTGAGCACGATCTGCGAGATGGCATCCACGCCGTCCGCCGCGACGAGTGAATACACCAGGATCGGGATGCCGTTGACGACGATGAACTGCTTCGGCCGGCCGGCTGCGACGCGCGCGCCGACACCCCCGTTGAGAAGCGCAAGGCTGAACAACTCACCGACCCCTTAGGCCATCTCGCTGCGACCCCGCCGGGCCCGGGCGTATTACCTGATCAGCTGGTGAACACAGGGTAGCCCGGACGTCGGATTCCGGCGTGGCCGGCGAATTCGGCCAATATACACACGGTCGTCGGACCACCCTGTCGCACTAGTCGATCGCGACTCGGCGCGCGATGACAGATGTCATGCGATATCCGTGATCAACGGATCTGCGCATTGGCGACGGTCGCTGCCACCATCGATCGCATGACATTGACCCCGACCGAACAAGCCGCGATGCTCGCCGTCGACCTGCGCGGTGTGACGAAGCGATTTGGGCCGGTGACCGCCGTCGACAACCTGACGCTCGCCATCGAGCAGGGCGAGATCGTGGCGTTTCTCGGCCCGAATGGCGCCGGCAAGACGTCGACGATCGACATGATGCTCGGCCTCTCGCGACCCAATGCCGGCAGTGTTGCCGTCTACGGGCGCCGGCCGTCCGACGCGATCGCCCGTGGCGAGATCGCCGCCGTCATGCAGACCGGTGGGCTTCTCAAGGACCTCACGGTCGCCGAGACCGTACGCCTGACCAGCACGCTGTTCCCCCACACCAGGCCGACCGCCGAGGTGCTCGAACGGGCCGGCATCGCCGGGATCGCGGACCGGCTGGTCGGCAAGTGCTCCGGCGGCGAACAGCAACGGCTGCGCTTCGCGCTTGCGCTGCTCGCCGACCCGTTGCTGATGGTGCTCGACGAACCGACCACCGGCATGGACGTCGAGGGTCGGCGCGACTTCTGGGCGGCGATCCGCCAGGACGCGCGACGCGGCCGTACCGTCATGTTCGCCACGCACTACCTCGAAGAGGCGGACTCGTACGCGGACCGCATCGTGCTGATCCGGCAGGGCCGCATCGTGGCGGACGGCACCACTGCCGAGATCAAGGCCATGGCGAGCGGCCGGATGGTGCGCGCGACGCTGCCCGACGCCGACCGTAGCGCTATCGCGAGCCTGGCCGGTGTCGAGAGCGTCGAGCTGCGCGGCGACACCGTACTGGTGCGCGCGAAGGACTCCGACGGCGTCGCCCGCTACCTCCTCAGCCAGACCCGGGCGCGCGATCTGGAGATCACCGCCGACAACCTCGAGGACGCGTTCATCGCGCTGACCGGCGACGACGCGGACGACTACGAACGGAGCAGCCGATGACCGCGGCAACCCTGCCCGCGCAACACACCGAGCGACGCGTACCGCCGCTTGGCGGATTCAACCTGACGTTCCTCGGCCTCGAGTTGCGCCGCATGCTCCGCAACCGGCGCACCATGGTGTTCGTCATCGTGATGCCGGTGGTGTTCTACCTGCTCTTCGGCCGGAAGGGCGCGACCATCGTCGGCACGTCGTTGAACTATCGGACGTTCGAGATGGTCAGCCTCGCGCTCTATGGCGCGATGACCGCCTGCGTGAGCGGCGGCTCGATGGTGGCCGTAGAACGCGCGCTGGGCTGGAGTCGCCAACTGCGCTTGACGCCATTGCGCCCAGTCGCGTACGTGAGCATCAAGATCTTGACAGCGATGACGCTCGGACTCGTACCCATCGCGCTGCTGTTCGTGTTCGGTGCGCTGCAGGGCGTACGCCTGCCGGCGCACGAGTGGATCCTCTGCGCGCTCGCGGTCGCGGTCGGCTCGCTGGTCTTCGCGACGCTCGGGCTTTTCATGGGCTACCTGTTGCCGTCCGAGAACGTCATGCAGTTCCTCGGCCCGATCCTCGGCGTGCTGGCGTTCCTCGGCGGCGTCTTCATCCCGGTGAACGTGTTGTCGCCGTCGCTCGTGACGGTCGCGAAGTTCATGCCGGTGTACGGCGTGAACCAGCTTGCGCACGCACCGCTTGGTACCGGTCTCGGCTGGGAGGTGTTCGCGAACATCGCGATCTGGCTCGCGATCTTCGTGGGCGGCTCGGCACTGCTGTTCCGTCGCGACACGCGGCGGGTCTGACGCGCCGTCGCCCTCACGGGGATGCGTCACGGGGGATGCCTCACGGGGGATGAGGGCGACGACGCCGCATCGGGGCGTGGGCCAGCTTGGTCCGCGCCCCGATGTGCACGGTCCCGGCGCGGCCAGCTCGCCCACGGCCGCTCCGCGACAGTCAACCGAGTTAGCGCGCGAGCCGTCGTCGTCAGAGCGCGAGGAGTCGACGCAGAATGACATCGATTCGCGCTAGGTGCGCGGCGTCCAGTTCGGCGACCCGGCGCGTGAGCCGATCGGCCGACACCGCGCGGATCAACTCGCACTGCACATAACTCGTCACCGGGAGCACGCCGTCCAACTCGACGTGCGTCGGGTAGCCGCGACGACTGCGTGTCACGGGCAGCACGATCGGCACGCCGTAGCGATTGAACAGGTCATGCGAAACGACCACGGCCGGACGGCGAAACGCGGGCTCATGCCCGACCGGCGAGCCGAAGTCGCACACGTAGACCTCGCCTCGTCTCACCAGACGTCGTCCCAGGTCTCGGCCGGATCGAGACCGTCGGTCAGGGTCGACTCGAGCGCTGCCGGGTCGGACACTCGAGATGCGTCGCCCGCTGTCACCATCCGCGCCGCGACGTCGCTCCAGAACGAGGCCTCTTCGGCGGCGTCGAGAGAACGCGCGATCGCGCCGGCCAACGTGGTGTGCTCTCGCTTCGCGATCGCGGCAAGCCGGTCACGCAACTCGCTCGGCACCTTGATCGTCGTGGCTGGCATACCGAGCAGTATACCAATGGGGCTACCCGTCCGACTACCGCGGCGAACGCCGTCGTTACGCCCGCGGCAACGCGCCGAGTGCGGCCGCCGCCGAAACCGCGAGGCGCTGGATGTCCGCCTTGGGCAACTCGTTGCGGGACACCGCGATCCGCCAGTAGAGCGGCCCGACGATCAGATCGATCGCGAGGTCCGGGTCGACCTCCGCGGCGATCTCGCCGCGCGCCACTGCTCGGGCCACCACTTGGCTGCCCATCCCGCGTTGGTTGGCGGTGAGCACCCGGTGCAGCGTCTCGGCGATGCCGGGATTGCGCGCGGCCTCGGCGAGGAGGTCCGGGATGACCTTCCAGGCCAGCGGATGCCGCAGAGCCCTGCCGGCGATCATGAGGATCATCTCGATGTCGTCGCGCAGCGATCCCATGTCCGGCAGGTCCATGCGCTCGCCGGCCACCGTCGAGACCACGTCCACGACCATGTCGAGCTTCGAGCTCCAACGACGGTAGACGGCCGTCTTGCCGACACCGGCCCGCCTCGCTACCGCTTCGATCGATAGACGGCCGTACCCGACCTCGGCGAGTTCGGCGAACACCGCGTCCCGGATCGCATCCGTGATGTCCTCCCGCAGGACCGCGGCACCAGCCGGCACTCGCCTCCCGTCCGTGGGCATGGGGCGAGTCTAGCCACGCGTTGATACGGCCTCGTCTCGACGAATCTCACCGCCCGCCAGTACGTTGACCGCTATGAGCCTTGCCAGCCGCTACATCGGCCGCTACTTCGGACTTCCAGCGCCCCGAACGCGCGATGTGACGGTGGAGCGCGATATCGACATCGTGACTCGGGACGGCGTGGCGTTGCGTACCGACCACTACGCACCGAAGTTGAATAGCGCGCCGACGATCCTGGTCCGCACGCCGTACGGCCGAAAGGGCGTCTTCGGGCTCATCACCGGCCGAGTGTTCGCCGAGCAGGGCTTCCACGTGGTGCTGCAGAGCTGCCGGGGCACGTTCGACTCGGGCGGCACATTCGAACCGATGCGCCATGAACGCGACGATGGCCTCGACACCCTCGCCTGGATCGAACAGCAGGACTGGTTCGACGGGAATCTGTTCACGCACGGCGCGAGCTACATCGGCTTCACCCAATGGGCGATCGCAACCGACACGAGCGCGCGGCTGACCGGGATGCTTGCCGCGGTGACCGCGTCATCGTTTCGCGGCCCGACCTACGCCGGCGGATCGTTCTCGCTTGACACGGTGCTCAACTGGGCGACGCTGCTGAACAACCAGGGCGGGTCCGTGATCGGCTTCCTCGCCAAGCAACGCCGCTCGCAGTCGATGCTGCGCCGGGCGTGGATGCATCTCCCGCTGTCCGAGGCGGACGCCATCGCGGCCGGCCGCGAGATTTCGTTCTTCCAAGAGTGGCTGATCAACGCGGCGGACGAGCCCTACTGGCGCGACCGCGGCCACGGCGGCCGCGTCGAGGACGTCCAGGCCGCGGTGTGCTTGGTCGGCGGCTGGTACGACATCTTTCTGCCGTGGCAACTGGCCGACTACGCGCGCATGCGAGCCGCCGGCAAGCGGCCGCGGCTCGTCATCGGCGATTGGACACACGCGTCGCGAGGTCTGTTCGCGCATTCGATGCGCGAGGGCGTCTCGTGGTTCCGCGCTCAACTTGACGATCAAACGCCGGAATCGAGTGCTGCGACCCCCGGCGTGAAGGTGTACGTCATCGGCGCGGACGAGTGGCGCACGCTGGACGACTGGCCGCCACCCGGCCGTACCCGCGAATGGTTTATCCGGCCCGGCGGCAGTCTGACCGCGCCGGACCCGACCGCCGCACCGAAAACGGACGCGGCCGTCGATCGATTCCGCTACGACCCCGCCGATCCGACGCCATCGCCGGGTGGAGCGCTGCTGACCTTCGCCGCCGGCCGAGTCGTGAACAACCGCGTCGAGGCACGCGACGACGTGCTGGTCTACAGTTCGCCGGTGCTGACCGCGCCGGTCGAGGCGGTCGGCCCGGTCAGCGTGACCGTTCAGATGCGCAGCAGCTGCGCGGAATTCGATCTGTTCGCGAGGCTGTGCGATGTGTCGCCCAACGGTCGTTCGTGGAACGTGTGCGACGGCCTAACGCGCGTCTCAGGTGGACCGATCGCGGCGGATGGCACGCGCACGATCGACATTGAACTGTGGCCGACGGCGTATCGATGGCGCGCCGGTCACCGCCTCCGGCTGCAAATCGCCGGTGGTGCGCACCCGCGCTACGCGCGTAACCCGGGCACCGGCGACGCGTTGGGCGCCGCGACGCGTCTCGTGGCGGTCGACCACGAGGTGGCCGGCGGCGTGCTTCGACTGCTGGAACCAGTCTGACGGCTGGTGGTGTCGCTCTGACGGCTGCTGGAACCAGTCTGACGGCTGGTGCCGCTCGCACGCCTGGTCGTGCCGTTCCCACGCCTGGTCGGCCCACCGTCGTGCGGCTGGTCATCGGGCGCGTCCGGATGCCATTCGTCATCGAGGGTCCACGGCGCGTCCCAGAACAAGTCGTCGTGGAAGAGCGCGTCGTCGCGTGGCGGGACGTCCTGTGTGGGGCGTGTGGGGCCATTCATGCACGAAATTGTGACCCAGGCCGTCCTTGTCCACCCATGCCACCTTTTGAACCGAGACGTGGCTCACGTGCCATCGTGTGACGACGCGGCCGCCGGCTCGCGTGCGCTGCGGCACGGACCGCACGATCGAGTGTCCCGGTGGATGTGACTCGACAAACCACCATTCGCCTGGGATTTCGCTTGCGTGTAGCCGGGGCTCCGCGAGACCACGGGGGCGTCGAGCGCATCGCTCGCGCGCGTCGGCGCGGCAGTCTCGTCACGTGATCACGTCACCCCAACAAAATGGCACACCTCATGCACGAACGTGTACATCGTTGAACGCGCTGCGCGGGTAGCGAGTCAGCTGGTGTCGCGGTGCCGGCGACGCGGACCGGCGAACGCCCGTCACACCGATCGGCGACACTATTCGCGTGACCGCCGCCAGCTCGCGCTACCTTGCTGCGATCGACCAGGGCACCACGTCAACGCGTTGCATCATCTTCGACAGCGACGGACTTGTCGTCGCCGCCGACCAGCGTGAGCACGCGCAGATTTTTCCGCGGCCAGGCTGGGTCGAGCACGACGCGACCGAGATCTGGCACAACGTCCAGGCCGTGGTGCGCAGTGCCCTCGATCGGGCCGGCCTGGCGCGTGCCGACCTCGCCGCCGTTGGCATCACGAACCAGCGCGAGACGACGCTGGTGTGGGACCGGCACACCGGCGAGCCGGTGCACAACGCGATCGTCTGGCAGGACACCCGGACCGATCGGTTGATCCGCGAGATCGCCGGTGATGCCGGGCCGGACCGGTTCCGCGCCCGCTGCGGCACGCCGCTAGCCACGTATTTCTCCGCGCCGAAGCTGCGCTGGCTGCTCGATCGCGATCCGGAACTCCGCCGCCGTGCGGTCGACGGCGAGGTGCTCTTCGGGACCATCGACACGTGGCTCATCTGGCAGCTCACCGGCGCGCACGCGACCGACGTTACGAACGCCAGCCGCACGATGCTGATGAACCTCGAGACGTTGGACTGGGACCCCGAGCTGCTCGCCGCGTTCGACGTGCCGCGCGCAATGCTGCCGACGATCCGACCGAGCGCACATGCGTATGGGGAGGGACGTGACGCGCTGGCTGGCGTACCGGTCGCGGGCGTTCTCGGCGACCAGCAAGCTGCGCTCTTCGGGCAGGCCTGCTTCGCGCCGGGCGAGGTCAAGTGCACCTACGGTACGGGCTCGTTCGTGCTTCTGAACACGGGCGCGGTTCCAGTGCCGAGCGACCGACTGGTAACCACGGTCGGCTACCAGGTCGGTGACGGCCCGGCCGTCTACGCGCTGGAGGGTTCGATCGCGGTCACCGGCGCGCTCGTCCAATGGCTGCGCGACAACCTCGGGCTGATCCCGGACGCGGCCGGCGTGAACACACTCGCCGCGACCGTCCCGGACAACGGCGGCTGCTACGTCGTGCCGGCGTTCGTCGGCCTCTTCGCGCCACATTGGCGCACCGACGCACGCGGCGTGATCACCGGACTGACCAGCTTCGTCACCAAAGGCCACCTGGCCCGGGCCGCGCTCGAGTCGACGGCGTGGCAGGTCAGCGATGTCGTGGCGGCGATGGCGGCCGAGTCGGCGGTGGACATCGCCGTGCTGAAGGTCGACGGTGGCATGACCGCCAGCGAGTTGCTGATGGCGTTCCAAGCAGACGTGCTCGGCGTACCAGTCGTGCGGCCGACCGTCGCGGAGACAACCTGCCTCGGCGCGGCGTACGCGGCCGGGCTGACCGTCGGGTTCTGGCCGGACATCGAGTCGCTGTCTCGACAGTGGACGCCGGATCGGACGTGGACGCCGACGATGCCCTCGGACGTTCGCGAACGTGAGGCGCGCATGTGGGCGAAGGCCGTGGAGCGCAGCCTCGACTGGCTGGACCCCAATTGACGCACGCTAGCGTCCACGAACACGGCCACCGGCTGACAGATATGACCACCGGCCGGCACCAGATCGTGGGACCGGTGCCGGCCGGTGGCGGAGGAGGAAGGTCTTCGGACCAACCGTCCGACGGTTACTTCGATTCGCCCAGCGTGACCTTGACCTGCATGGTGGAACCGTTGCGCACCACGGTGAGCGTCACTTGGTCGTTGACCTGCCCGGCCTGAACGTCATTGACGAGATCGTCGGAGGTGTGCACGGGCTGGCCGTTGTACGCCGTGATGACGTCACCCTCTTTGAGACCCGCCGTCGCCGCCGGGCTGCCGGACGTGACCTGCTGGACCGACGCACCGCCGTTGCCGTTCGCGGTCTGCACCGCGATGCCCAGGAACGGGTGCTGCACCGCGACACCCTTGATGAGGTCCTCCGCGACGGACTTCGCACGGTTGGACGGGATCGCGAAGCCGACACCGATGTTGCCGTCCGAGCCGTCCGTGGCGATCGCCGTGTTGATGCCGACCACCTCACCGTTCGTGTTGACCAGTGCGCCACCCGAGTTGCCCGGATTGATCGCGGCGTCGGTCTGGATCGCGCCGGCGATCGTCGCGCTCGGCGTGCTCGGCTGCCCCTGGAACGGGTTCTGCGGCTGGTTGTCGGACTCGTTGATGGTGCGGTTCAGCGCGCTCACGATGCCGGCGGTGACTGAACCGTCGAGCCCGAGCGGGCTGCCGATGGCCAGCACCGTGTCACCGACGCGCAGCGCGTTGCTGTCGCCGAACTTCGCCGGCGTGAGCGCCTTGGACAGGTTCTGCGCCTGGTAGACGGCGAGGTCGGTCTTCGGATCCGTACCGATTAGCTTGCCCTGGACGGTGCTGCCATCAGAGAGCGTGACCTGCACGTTGCTGCCGTTCGCGGTCGCCGCGACGTGGTTGTTGGTGAGGATGTAGCCGTCCGACGACAGAACCACGCCGGATCCGGTCGCATTCGAGGTGGAAATCGACACGACGCTCGGCCGGACCGCAGCGGCGATGCTGGCCAATGACGACCGGTCGATGATGGGTGCGTTGTCCGGGGCGCCGCCCTCGCCCACCGCGCTGGTCGTGGCCACGTTGTTGCCGTCGATGTGGTGCATCCATGCGGCGCCCGCCACGCCGCCGCCGACCGCGAGCAGCACACCGAGCACCGCGGCGGCCGCCTTCGCACCGACCCGGCCGCGCCGACGGTCGGAAGGCCCGCCCTGCTGGTACGCGGCGTACCCAGCGCCCGTCGTGGCACCTACGTAACCGGCGCCGGTCGACGGCTCGCCGCCCGGCTGGTAGCCGTACGGCTGGTAGGTCGACTGCGGGTACGGTGCGGTCGGGTACGCACCAACCGGGTGGCTGCCGGACTGGTATGCGCCCTGTTGGCTGGCAGCGGTCGGGAAGGCGCCGCTCGGCTGGCCGTCAAGCGGCAACGGCTGGGTGCCGTCGAAGTGACCCGACGGGCCGGAGACCGAACCGGGTGCCGGAGCCGACGGTGCCATCGGAGTGGTGTCGCCTTCGGCGGCCGAGCCGTTGGTGGCGCCCGGCATGGGAGTGGCCGCGGGGCGCCAGCCCGCTCCGGCGTCCGTGCCCCCAGATGAGGTCGGCTCGACCGGCTCGGTCGGGCGCTGCTCGTTCGTGTCGTGGTCACTCATGGCAACAACATTTCCTCATAGGTCTTCGTCGAACCTGGCGCTCGACTGCAAGTTGGCTGGGAATCACTCGGACATAACGGATAATGCGCCCGACGGATCATGGATCGGTTGGTTTCATCATTCCTTGGGCGTCGCGTCAGTGCGCCGGGAATGCGCGTCCACGCTGGGCATCTGTCCGTTCGGCGAGCTCGCCCGCCGACCACCGTCCGCCGGTTCCACGGCGTCCGACGACACTGCTTTCTTCGACGGCGCCGGTTCAGCGGCGCCTGACGGCGCCACCTCATCCGAGGGCCCGAGGTCATCCGCGGGACCGAGGTCATCCGAGGGCCCGAGGTCATCCGAGGTGGAAGCGTCGTTCGCGACGTAGCGCGGCAGGCGCACGGTGAACGTCGCGCCGTGATCTGGCGTACTCGTCACGTCGACCGTGCCGCCGTGTGCCTTCACCAGCGCGGCCACGATGGCCAGCCCGAGACCGGTGCCGCTGGATCCGCCGTCCTCTCGGCGTACGCGGGCGGTATCGCCACGGTAGAACCGCTCGAACACGCGCTTGATCTGCTGGGCGTCGAGTCCCGGGCCGGTGTCGACGACGGCCAGTTCGGCGTAGCCGGCCGATTCACCGACACCGCCGTCCGACTCACCGAGACCGCCGTCCGACTCACCGAGACCGCCGTCCGACCGGCCGTCCGACAGCCGGATCACCACTGGAGACTCCGACGGCGTATACGTCAGCGCGTTCGTCATGAGGTTCGCGACGACCTGCCGAAGACGCAATTCGTCGCCGATCACGATCAGCGGTCCGGTGTCCGGCGCCACGTCGACGGACACCGGACGGCGCGGCGCGACGACGTGCGCCGCCGCCAGCGCATCGGCCGCGACCACGCGAAGGTCGACCGGCAGTTGTTCCAGCGGCCGCTCCTGGTCGAGCCGAGCGAGCAGGAGCAGGTCGTCGACGAGCATGCCCATCCGCTGGGACTCGTCCTCGATGCGCCGCATGAGTCGATCGGTCTCCGCCGGATCACGGGCGGCACCCTGCCGGTAGAGCTCGGCGAATCCACGGATGGTGGTCAGCGGGGTACGCAGTTCGTGCGAAGCGTCGGCGGCGAACTCGCGCATGCGCTCCTCGGAGCGGCGTGCTCGCGCCTCCGATCGGTGAGCTGCCTCGGCAGCGTCGCGCGCGGTGGCGGCCGCCGATTGTGCGCGTGACTCCGACTCCGCGCGCGCATGGAACGCGCGCTCGATCTCGGTGAGCATCGTGTTCAGCGTTCGGCCGAGGGTGCCGACCTCGGTGCGTGGCACGTCGGCGCGCGGCTCGTATTCGGGCACCCGCTGGGTCAGGTCGCCGGCCGAGATCGCGGCGGCCTTCGACTCGATCTCGGTCAACGGCCGAAGGCTCCGTCGCACCACCTCGGCGCCGATCGCGGACACGATGAGCAGCGTCGCGCCGCCCACGATGAGTTCGATCAGGAAGAAGCGGTGGATCGAGCCCTCGATGTCGGTCAGCGACTGCCCGAGGAAGATCAGCTGCCCCTCTTGGTTGACGAACGCGATCAGCCGCCAGTCGGTGCCGTCCGGCGCCCGCGAGGTGTACGGCGTGCGGGGCAACGCCGCTACCTGGGTCGCGGACTGTGGCCATGCCGGTTGAGCGCTGGTCGGCAAGTTCGGGAAGACCTGGCCCATGCCGTTCGCGGTCTTGAACGCCACGAGCCAGTTCGTCGGCAACACGAATGCGCTAGCTGCCGGCGCGTCCCGCAGCGTCAGCACGGATGGCCGGCGTGCGGTCGTGATCAGCTCGTCGTCGACGCGGCCGACCAGGTAACTCTTCAGGCCGAAGTAGCTGATCACGCTGATCGCGACCAGCGCCGCCGCGACGAGGGCGAGCACACCCGCGACAAGACGGGTACGCAGCGGCCACGGCCGTGCCATCACGGCGACCTCACACGGGCATGCGCAGCACGTAGCCGACGCCGCGCAGCGTGTGGATCAGGCGCGGCTCAACGATGTCGACCTTGCGGCGCAGATACGAGATATACGACTCCACGATCGAATCATCGCCCCGGAAGTCGTAATGCCACACATGGTCGAGGATCTGTGCCTTGGACAGCACGCGCCCGGCGTTGGCCATGAGGTAGCGCAACAGCTTGAACTCGGTCGGCGACAGCGAGACGCGATGGCCGTCGCGCCACACCTCGTGCGACTCCTCGTCGAGCTCGAGATCGGCGAACTTGAGTCGCGCCGGCGGCTCCTCGCCGGCGGTCCGGCGCAACACCGCCCGGATCCGCGCGGTCAGCTCCTCCAGACTGAACGGCTTGGTGACGTAGTCGTCGCCGCCCAGCGTGAGACCGCGGATCTTGTCCTCGGTCGCGTCACGGGCGGTCAGGAACACGACCGGAATGCGGATCCCCTCGGCTCGCATGCGCTTGACGACCTCAAAGCCGTCGAGGTCAGGGAGCATCACGTCGAGCACCACCAGATCGGGGCGGGCGTCGCGGGCCGAATCGACCGCCGCGCCGCCGCTGGCCGCCGTCTGAACGGAGAAACCGGCGAAGCGCAGGCTAGCCGAAAGGAGCTCGACGATATTCGGGTCGTCTTCGACCACGAGCAGTCGTGCCTCAGCCTGCGCTCCGCCGGCCAACGCCGCACCCCCGGATTGTGCGACGCTGCCACCTTCCCCCATGCCGTCAATTCTGGACTCCATGCCTGAAGCATGCCTGGGCTGTCGCTGAAAGTTGTCTGAAAGTCCGCAACAAGCCACATCAACGTCACGTGGCGCGGGGCGCGGACCTGTCTGGCACTGCCGCGGCCGATCGGCCTCAGCGCCGCAGCAGCCGTCGTAGCTCGTGCAACGCGCTGACCACGACCGCGGTCGCGGATCGGATGTCGGACTCTCGGGCGCCGGCCTGACGCGCCGCTCGACGAACCTCGGCGGCGAGTTCGGTGAGCGCGGACGCGAGGTCGCCGAGGTCAGCATCGGACGCCTCGGCCCCGTTGGCGCGCTCCGTGCTGGCGCCACTCGCTTCCGCGCGCGACCGCGACGCGCCGTCGTCGCCCGTCGCTCGGCGCTCGCGTCCGGCCGCCGGACGTTCGGGCTCAGCCGCCGAGCGGTCGCGTTCAGCCGACGAGCGTTCGCGCCAGGCCTGCCGGCGCCACGCCGACCAGTCCCAGTCCCAGCCGCGCTGGCCGTCCGCCCATGGTTCGCGCGGCGGACGCGCGTGACGGGACGCCTCGCGCAGCTCCCGCTTGATGTCGGCTACTGAGCCACTGACTTGGCGCTCAATGTCGCTCGCGAGGGTGGTCAGATCGGCGACCGACGCGTGGATCTCGGCCTCCAGCTCGGCGAGTTCGCCCGCGCGGGTGGCCAGTTCGGCGCGTCCAGCATCGGTGATGTGGTAGGTCTTCCGGCCGCCGGCCGCGGAGTGGTTGACGAGGCCCTCGTTCTCCAATCGGGCCAGCCGCGGGTAGATGGTGCCGGCCGATGGGGCGTAGAGACCGAGGAAACGGTTCTCCAGCAAGCGAATCAGCTCGTACCCATGCTTTGGGCCCTCGGCGAGCAGCTTGAGCAGATAGAGCCGCAGCCGGCCGTGGCTGAAGACGGCGGTCATCTCGACTCCCGGTCCTCCACGTCGAAGTCCGCATCGGTCGGCCGACGCAGCAGCGCGATGTTGCCACCGACCGCGTGACAGGCGAGGTGCCCACCCCGCGCCGGGTCACCGATTCGTCCGTTGGCCGACGAACCCCAACCGCCCACCGAGGGGATGCCCGGGAACTCGCTCGAGACCTTGCCGTGTGTGGCATTGAGCGAGACGCGAAGGTTGCTGTCGTCGGGAACCCGTACGGTGATCTCCCCGTTGATGGTCTCCAGCTTGATGTCGCAGGCCTCCGGCGGGTTGTCCAGATCGGCGGTCAGCGCGCCGGAGACGGTTTTCGCATGAACGTTGGCGGACGACGTGTCGGCGAGCGTGATCTCGCCGCTGACGGTCTCGAGCTGGACGCGCCCCATGCAGCCCAGCACCTCGATCGGGCCGGAGACGACCTTGGCACGCAGCGCGCCGACAATGCCGAAGATCGTGACTCGGCCGCTGACGCATTCGGCGACCAGGTCGGCACGCAGTCCGGAAGCGGTGACCGAACCGGACGCGACCCACAACTGCGCCAGCGTTTCGTAGGGCACCGCGACCGACACATCGCTGTCGAACCGTGCCCGACCGTTGATCATCCACCACAACGGTTCAAGCAGACCCGGCCATGTGCGTACGGTTTCGTGCTCGATCGTCAGCACGCCGCCGTCCAGGCTGACCCGGATCGGGATCGCGGCCGTCTTGCTGAACTCGACCTGCGGCGGCCCATCCGTGCCAACGACCACGAGCCGTGCGGCGTTCAGCCGGACGTTCAGGTTGGTGATCTTCTCGTCCACATCCAGGCGACGGGGTTCGGTGACGCTCCAGACGGCCATCGGGGCTCCTTGGCGGCGCGGCTTGACGGCGCTCGTATATCGCGATGTATCTTGTTAGCGTCACGATACATCGCGACATGCGGTTGAGCCAGACCCCGCACAAATGTGCGGCACGTCTCGTTTGCGTCGTCAACGACCGAGCCGAGCGCAGACGCTGGATAACATCCGCTTGCCGTCCGACAGAGCTTGTTCCTCAGAGCTTCGCGTCGCGACGGCGACCGGTCCGCCGGCGCCAGGGGGACGCCGGAGGACCGAGCATGGCGGCGCCGTCGGTGTAGGCACACCGACGGCGCCGCACCGTATCCGGGGTGACCCATGGAGCGCGATGCCCCAACTGCGCACGACGTCCAAGTGCCGCGCGCCGCCCCAGTTTGCCGCGCGACGCCGGCGGTGTCGCGCAACGCGTCGCGGCGCGGCACATCGCGTGCACCGTTGCCGGGCGACGCTGTGGCAGGGTGATCGCATGGCCGGCTACTCGTCGACTCCGCTGGCACGCAAGCTTGGCATTAAAGCCGGTCACCGCGTGCTGCTCGATGGTGCGGCGACCGGCTTCGATCTCGGCGATCGGCCGGACGCGGTGACCGTGCACCGGCGCGCGTCGGCCGGTCCGTACCACGTGATTGTGTGTTTCTGCGGTGACCGCGCCCGGCTCGAACGCCGATGGCCGCAGTTGCATCCACTGACCACCACGGACGGCATGCTCTGGATTGCGTGGCGGAAGCAGAGTTCCGGTCTAGCAACCGACCTCGGTGACAACGTCATCCGCGACTACGTGCTTACGCACGGTCGGGTCGACGTGAAGGTTTGCGCGATCGACGATGTGTGGTCCGGGATGGGCACCGTCATCCGCCTCGCGGACCGACCGAGTCGACGCGTCCTCGCTGCTGACGCCACACACCGGAGGTGACAGGGACGTGAGCACGGTGGTCATCGAGTCCCGCTACAACGGACCGGCCGGCACGGGCAACGGCGGGTGGTCCGCGGGCACGATCGCGGCGCTCGTCGACCGGCCGGGCGGCACGGTGGTCACGCTCCTGGCGCCGCCACCGCTTGCCACACCGCTCTCGGTGGTACGGGATGCGGACCGTGTCAGCGTCGTCGGGCCGGATGGCGTCACGGTTGGGGAAGGCGCACCGGCCCATGTCGACACCGAACCGGTGCCGCCGGTTGACTTCGCGACCGCCGTCGAAGCGTCGAAGGACTACTCAGGCCTGGCCGACCATCCGTTCCCGACGTGCTTCGTCTGTGGACCGCAGCGGGCCATTGGCGACGGGCTCCGACTGTTTCCCGGACGTCTCGGATCGGGGCGGACGGCAGCGCCGTGGCGTGTCCCCGATGACGTGACACAGACCATGGTGTGGGCGGCGCTCGACTGCCCAGGCGGGTGGACGGTCGGCGTCGAAGCGCGTCCGTACGTGCTCGGCCGCATCGCGGTACGCCTGGATGGCGTACCGGCACCTGGCGACGAGTGTGTCGTGATGGGTCAGCTGCTGTCATCCGAGGGGCGCAAGGCGCTGGTCGCCACCACGCTCTACTCGCCGACGGGCGAGCCGCTCGCACGGTCACGCGCGACGTGGATCGCGATCGCCTGAAGCGGCGACTGGAAGTGTCGGCCTTGGCGCACCGGTCTTGACGGCCGGTCGGCGGTCCGTCACCCTGATCGGACTCACGGGAGGAGTCTCATGTCCGACGGGCAGATCGTCGTGCACGGGTTGACCAAGCAGTATAAGAAGCTGCGTGCCGTTGACGACCTGTCGTTCGCGGTAGAGCCCGGCCGGGTGACAGGGTTCCTCGGCCCGAACGGCGCAGGCAAGACCACCACGCTTCGCATGTTGCTGAATCTGGTGACGCCGACCGCGGGCACCGCCACGATCGGCGGCCAGCGCTATAGCGATATCCCCGATCCGCTGCGCCGCGTCGGCGCGGTGTTGGAGGCCTCGAGCGCGCACAAGGGCCGCAGCGGCCGCAACCACTTGCGCACCGTCGCGGCCGCGGCAGGATTGCCGGACAAGCGGGTGGACGAGGTCCTCGCATTGACCGGTCTCACGCCGGCCGCAAAGCGAAAGTTCCGCGGTTATTCGCTGGGCATGCGGCAACGCCTCGGGATCGCCGCTGCGATGCTCGGCGACCCGCGTGTGTTGATCCTGGACGAGCCGGCCAACGGGCTCGACCCGGAGGGCATCCGCTGGATGCGAGAGTTCCTCGGCAGCCTCGCCGCCCAGGGGCGCACCGTGTTGGTCTCCAGCCACCTACTGTCCGAGATGCAGTTGCTCGCCGACGATCTCGTCATCATCGCGGCCGGCCGGCTGGTTCGTCAGGGCACCGTCGCCGAGGTCGTCGCGTCGTCGCAGACCGCCGCGATCGTCTACGTACGCACGCCGCAGCCGGAGGCGTTGGCGGCGGCCATCAGCGAACGTGGCGGCACCGCGACGCCGGCGGCAGACGGCCGCGTGATGGTGGCCGGGATGGCCGCGTCGGCGGTCGGCAACGCGGCGTTCGTCGCGGGCGTGGAACTTCACGAACTCGTCACGGAACGGCCCGACCTCGAGGGCGTGTTCCTCGAACTGACGCACGCAGAGGCGGCGATCCGATGACGATCACGACGACCGGCCCGCAACTGATGGACGTGACCGCCGGCGGCGGCGCGCCGCGGCTGCACCTCGGCCACCTGCTGCGCAGCGAGCGCATCAAAATGACCAGCACAAAGACATGGTGGTTGTTCGGCATCGGCGTGCTCGTCGCGACCGGCCTCGCGCTGCTCGTGAACATCGCGACCGCGGACTCCGACCTGACCGTAACGGACGCGGACACGAGTGCCGACGCGGTGGCTCGTGAGGCGGCGAACATCTTCACGTCGGGTCAGTACTTCGGCGGGCTGTTCGTGATGCTGTTCGCGATCCTGCTGATCACGAACGAGTACCACCACCAGACGGCCACCTCGACATATCTTGTGACGCCACGGCGCACATATGTGGTGATCGGAAAATTCGTCGCTGCGATGCTGGCTGCCGCGACGGTATGGGTCGTGACGACCGCGATCGACCTCGCATTCGGCAGCATCTTCTTCGCCAGCACCGATTTCGACGCACACCTCGGTGCCTGGACGGTGCAACGTGCGATCCTCCTCAACCTGCTGATGTTCGCGTTGTGGGCGGTGTTCGGCATCGGCATCGGCGCGCTGCTGCGCAGCCAGATCGGCGCCACCGTCACGGCCGCGTTGCTCTACACGATCGGCATTTACGCCACATTGCTGGTCTTCGCCGTGTTGCACCAGTTCGTCTTCAAGACAGACGCCATCTACCAGGGAATGGTCGTCGTGCCGTCGATCGCCGCGCAGATCGCCGTGGGCTCGCAGGACCTGACCTTCCCAGGCGGAAATCTGCCGCCGTGGTGGGTCGGTGCGCTGGTCATGCTCGGGTACGGCGCCGTGATGGCCACCGTGGGTACGTTGATCTTGCGCAAGCGGGACATCTCCTGACCGGCTTTTGACCCGGATGTTCCGTCGGATACCCGACATCGAGGTCGCCT
>DATFRR010000153.1:0-17447 GCA_035263025.1 Micromonosporaceae bacterium | reverse complement strand
TCGTCGAAGGCGCACCCGTCGCTGACGCATCAGACCGGTGGCATCGGGGGCTTCATCGTGACCCTCGGTGCGGCATTCGGGTACGCCGCCGGATGGAACCCGTTCGCGAGCGACTACACGCGTTACCTGCCGCCGAGCACGAACCGTAGGGCGACAGGTCTCTGGGCCGCGCTCGGTGTGTTCGTGTCGTGCGCGATTCTCGAGACGGTCGGCGCCGCGGCGGCGAGCATCACGAGCATCGACAAGTACGCCGGGAACCCGACGGCCGGGTTCACCAGTCACCTGCCGACATGGATCGCTGACCTGACGTTGCTCGCGATCGCGCTCGGCGCGGTGTGCGCGAACGCGCTGAACGTCTACTCGGGGTCGATGTCGTTCCTCGCGCTCGGCATCCGGCTCCCGCTGGCGTTGCGGCGCGGCATCGTCGCCATCGTGTTCGGCATCGCGGGCTTCTTCCTCGCGCTGTCCGGCCTACACAACGCGGGGGAGGAGTACACCGACTTCCTGCTGATCATCTCGTACTGGATCGGTCCATGGCTCGGAGTGTTCTTCATGGACCAGTTCCTGCGCCGCGGCAAGCGTGTCGATGGATTCTTGTTCGACCGCAAGCACAACCCGTGGGGCGGCGCCCTCGCGATGGCCATCTCAATAGCGGTCTCGATCGTGCTGTTCTCGGACCAGATCAAGTTCCAGGGCTTTGTGGCGAGACATGCCACCTCGCTCGGCGACCTCGCGTTCGAGGTCGGCTTCGTTCTCGCGGCCGTGCTTTACGCGCTGTTCTACCGGTTCCAGCGTGACCACGGCGAGGAGGTGCTGGTCATCCCGGACGGGGCGAGCGGCGTTGGCCCGCGTTCGATTCCGCTTCAGGAGACGGCCGGCGCGGACGCACCGGTCCAGACAACGGACGGGTCAACCGCCTGACGGATCCCCAACTTGCGCCACTGCGATATCCGGCAAGGAGCCGGTCACGTTCGCAAGAACGTGACCGGCTCTTCGGTACCGCCAAAGACAACCGTGCGCTCGGCGGAGGTTGCACGTGCGACCAGCTTGCCGCCGCGCAACACCAGCGTGCGGGGCGCGATCAACCGCAACGCATCGGCCTCCGACGGCGCGTCGAAGACGACGAGGTCCGCCGGTCCGCCAGGCCGCAAGCCATAGTCGGGTAGGCCGAGAGCAGCGGCCGGATTCACTGTGATCATCTCGATGAGCCGTCGCAACTCGGCGTCGCCGGACATCTGGCCGAGGTGCACGAGCACGAACGCCGCCTGCAGCGGATCGCCGTAGCCGAGCGGATACCACGGATCCATCACCGAGTCGTGACCGACGCACACGTTCACGCCGGCCTCCTGCAGTTGCTTGACGCGCGTGTGGCCGCGCCGGATCGGCCCGGTGTCGAAGCGGCCCTGCAGCACGGCGTTGTCCAACGGATTCGTCACCATGTGCAGGCCGGCGCGCGCGATGTTGTTGATGAGCCGGTACGCATATGCGTTGTTGTACGAATGCATGGCGGTCGTGTGGCTCGCCGTGACCCGCCCCGACATGCCCCGGCGGATCGTCTCGGCCGCCATCACCTCGACGAACCTCGAATGGTCGTCGTCGGTCTCGTCGCAATGAATGTCGACGCGCAGGCCGTGCTCGTCGGCGAGCGCAATGGCGAACTTCACCGACTCGACGCCGTCCTCGCGCGTCAGCTCGTAGTGCGGGATGCCGCCGACCACGTCCGCGCCCAGCTCGACCGCCTTGCGCATCAGGTCGCGTCCGCCGTCGAAGCCGAGGATGCCCTGCTGCGGAAACGCGACGAGTTGGAGGTCGATGACGCCGCGCACTTCGTCACGCAGGTCCACGAGCGCCCGCAGCGCACGCAACTCCGGATCGCAGACGTCGACGTGACTGCGTACGTGTTGCACACCGTTCGCGAGCTGCCACCGCAGGATCTGCCGGACACGGGACTGCACGTCGTCGTACGTCAGGTCCTTGACGCGTTCGGCCCACACCGCGATGCCCTCGAACAGCGACCCGGACACGTTCGGACGGGGCTGGCCGACGGTCAGCACCGCGTCCAGGTGGATGTGCGGCTCGACGAGCGGCGGCGTGACGAGGCGGCCGCCGAGGTCGGTGACCTCCCGTGCGTCGACCGCGCCGTTGCTCGTCGGGTGGCCTGCCTCCGATGTGGTCGCCGGAGTGACGGCCACGATCCGACCGGCGTCGACGGCGATGTCGCTGGGCGCCGGCGTGCCGGCGATCTGTGCGTTGCGCAGCAGAAGATCGATCACGCGGACATCATGCCCCCGGTCGTCGCGAGCGCGCATCGTCCGATCCGCGGTCGCCCGTGGCTTTGAGCGCGCTGAGAGTTGTCGACCGCGTTGCACATCGGTCCCGGCGGGGTATCGATAAGGTCTGCACACCACGTCCAGACGAGGATTCAGGCAGGACAGATGCGGACTCAGGCAGGGAAGATGCAGCGCACGCGCACGAAACACCCGGTCGCCGACGCATTTGTGTTGCTCGGCATCACTGGAGACCTGGCGTACAAGATGTTGCTGCCGGCGTTGTACGCGCTCGAGGCGCGCAGCGAGCTGCCGGGGCCGGTGATCGGCGTGGCGTTGACCGACCTTGACACCGACGGGCTGCATCGGCGCACGCACGACGCGTTGGTGGCGGCGAAGGTCGACATCGACGAGGCGGTGTTCCGGCGCCTGTGCGGCCGCATGTCGCTGGTGACCGGCGGATTCGACAGCGCGGACACGTTCACCCGCTTGCGCGACGCACTCGGGCACGCCACGAGCGCAGTGTTCTATCTGGCGATCCCGCCGAGTCTGTTCGTGACCGTCGCGGGCGGGCTAGACGCCGCCGGCCTCTGCGACCGAGGCTGGCTCGTCGTCGAGAAGCCCTACGGCCACAACCTAGCCAGCGCACGCGAGGTCGACGCACAGATCAAGGAGTTCTTCCCCGAGGAGCGGATCTTCCGAGTCGACCACTTCCTGGGCAAGGAGTCGGTGGAGGACATCCTCGCGGTCCGGTTCGCAAATACGCTGCTCGAGCCGATCTGGAACAGCTCGTACGTGCGCACCATCCAGATCACCATGGCGGAGAGCTTCGGCGTGGAGGATCGCGGCTCGTTCTACGACCCGGTCGGCGCGACCCGGGACGTGGTACAGAACCATCTGCTCCAGGTGCTCGCGCTGCTGACGATGGAGCCGCCCGCGTCCGCCGACCCGCATGCGTTGCTCGACGAGAAATACAAGGTGCTGCGCGCGATGCGCCGCCTCAAGGTCGCCGACACGGTCCGAGGTCAATACGACGGGTACGACAAGGTCAAGGGAGTCCGCGACAAGTCCACCACCGAGACGTTCGTCGCGTCGAAGTTCTTCGTGGAGAACTGGCGCTGGCACAACGTCCCGATGAGCGTACGAGCCGGCAAAAGCATGGCAACCACCTCACTTGAGGTCGTCGTCGAGCTTCGCAAGCCGCCGGTCATGCTGTTCGCGGATGCCGATGGGCAGCCGGACCCGAATCTGATCCGGCTGCGTCTCGGCCCGAATCCGGGCGTCACGCTCAACATCTACGCCGGCGAGCCGGGTCACGCGAACCAGGTCCGCGAGATCAACGTGTCCGCCGACTTCGAGCGGCAGCTGCACGGCCAGCGCAAGCCCTACGAGCACATCTTCCTCGGCGCGATACACCGCGACCCGCGGCAGTTCGGCCGGATGGACATCGTCGAGGAGAGCTGGCGCGTCGTCGATCCGATCCTCGACCTCGACGAACCGCCGCTGCGATATGCCAGGAACTCATGGGGGCCGGACGAGGCGGACAAATGCGCACTCTACGGGCGCTGGCATCCGTTGGAGGTCGGGTAGCCGTTGCCTGTCACACACGCTTCACAGGAATCGTCTAGATTGGTGCGTTCGCTGGTGGCTGCCTGGCCGCCGGCCCGGCACCCTCCGGAGGATCAGTGAAGCATCGTCTCGTCGCCGCCGTCGCCATGGCGGCGCTCGCCGTCGCGGGTGTGGCCGTCTCCGCGTGCGGCACGAACACGCCGACGCCGTCCGGAACGTCCACGGCTGCGTCGGTTGCGCCCGAGGTCGCGCTCGTCAACGCGATCACCGCGCTCAAGGGCCAGGGTTTCAATCTCAAGGTCAACCTCGGTGGCATTTCCGGCACTGGTTCGATCGACGCCAAGAACAACGCCGGTACGGTCGAGGTGAAGGGCACCGAGAGCGGTGTCACGGCGGATATCGCGTTCACGCAGATCGGCTCGGACCTGTGGGCGAAGGTCGACCTCGGCTCGTTCAGCGGGCAACTCGGGGTGGATCCGACAAAGTGGCTCAAGCTCGATGCGTCGAAGTTGACCAGCGACGGGTCCAGGCCGTTCGACCTGTCCGGCTCGAGCGATGCGTTCGACCTCGCGGGTCTCGTCAAGAGCGTGTCGAACGTGAAGCGTACGGACGCCACGCACCTGAGTGGCACCGTCGACCTCACGGCCGCGACGGGACTGTCCGCGCCCGGCTCGGACACGCTGGACAAGGCCGGCGCCGCCGCGAAGGCAGCTCCGTTCACCGCGACCCTTGACTCCCAGGGCCGGCTGACCGAACTGTCCGTGAACGGCACCGGTGAGCTCGCGGCGGACTTCCAGTTCACCGACTTCGGTTCGCCGGACCCGGTGCAGGCGCCGCCGGCGTCGGATGTCGTACCGGCACCGGACGCCGTCTACCAGATCTTCAACGGCTGACGACAGCGACCCACGGCAGGGCGCGAACGGATCGATCCGTCGCGCCCTGCCGCCATTGGCAACGCGGAACGATGGCGCGTCGGCGCCGACTCGACGGCCGGCCGCCGACGTCCTATGGTGGGGCGCCAGCCACCACCGGAAGATCGCGCCACGGGAGGATCGCGTGACCGAGCGTTGCCGCGCCGTGCGTGCCCGCCGAGTCCGCGGTCCGTTCGGGCGTGCTGTCGTGTTCGCGCGCATCGTGTCGCTGGCGTGCCTCGTGTCGATGGCGGTCGCCGCGTGTAGCACGGTCGTACCCCCGATCCCGCGGTCGGCGCCAACCACCTCGGATCCGGCCGCACAACGCTTGCTGAGCGCGGCGATCGGCGCCCTTGCCACGACCAGCTATCAAGTTCGCGTGACCGCCTCGCACGGGCGTCTGGTCGGCACCGGCAGCGTGTTGCCGGCGTCGTCGACATTTGACGTACGCCGCACCACCGCCGTGGAGGGCGACCAGCTGGCTGTGTCGGCGCGACGGATCGGCGGCGCGCTCTGGCTGAACGTGGACTATCCATCGTTCAACGCGGACTTGCACATCACGCCGGCGCAATGGGCGGCGGCCACGCCAAAGCGGCTGTCGGCAGGTCCGGACGCTCCGTTCGACCTGGCCGGGTCGGATCCGTTCGATCTCGCCGGCCTACTCGCCGGAGTGACCGTGGTGCGGGCGGACGATCCGCGCCATCTCACCGGCATCATCGACTACACGCGCAGTCACGGCGTGAGCGCACCGGACGCCGACGAACTCAGCGAGGCCGGCACCGCCGCGACATCGACGCCGTTTGGCGCGACGCTGGACGGCAACGGTCGACTGCTCAGTGTCGTGATCGACGCGGACGGGTACAACGGGGACCTGACCCGGATGGTCGCACTGTCCGGGTACGGATCCGTGAGGCCCCCGGTACGCCCACCGGCGGCCGCCGTGGTGCCCGCACCAGCGGCCGTCTACGAGCTGTTCAACGAGGGATGATCGCCCGGTCCCGCCCTCGCTGAGCTGGGCATCCTCGCATATCCGATCCAGCGCGGCGGCCTCTAACGGCAATCCCGGCCGGCCCGCGTCGCCATCGTGTGACGCTGTGCGAGCGGGAGGTGGCGGTCGTGCGACGGATCCTCGCGGCGGTGTTCGCCGTGTCGGTGTGGGCCTCCGTAGCGGCCGGCGCCGTTGCCGCTCCGGCGGCCCCGCGCCAAACGTTGCAGCCATCCGCGGCGGGCGGCTCCACCGAGCACATGGTGGCTGCGCACGCCGCGACCTACCACCATCGTTTGGGTCCACGACGTCCCGCGGGCGACCCCCCGCCGTCCGGGCGAGCGGCGGCCGGGACTGCCGGTCGCGTGCGTGGCGCTCCGGGCGAGCACCCCGACGCGCCTCGGCCGCGCGCGCCCATCACGCCGCGGGGCGACCTGGCACCGGGCGCGAACCTGCTCGTGAACCCGGACGCCGAGGTCGGCACCTGTACGACGTCGGGGTTCGACGCGATGACCGTACCCGGCTGGACGGTCACGTCCGGCGCGACCGACAGCGTGTGCTACGGCGCAGTCGGTTTCCCGCGATCCGACGTGCCGGGGCCGACGGATCGTGGACGCGCGTTCTTCTCCGGCGGTGCCACCGGCGACTCGACGATGGCCCAGGTCGTGAACCTCTCGGCGGCCGCGGCCGAGATCGATCGCGGCGAGGTCACCTACCGGATCGGCGGGTGGCTCGGCGGCTGGGCCGGACAGAACGACCGTACGACGATCAACCTCACGTTCGTGGACGGCCGCGGTCACGTCATGGATACCGGCGTGCTCGACCCGGTCACGAACACCGACCGCGATCAGGTGACCGGCTTCGTGAATCGCAGCACGAGCGGTTGGGTGCCGACGTCTACCCGTGCGGTGATCGTGGCGGTCACGTTCACGTGGACGGCGGGCAGCACCACGGACGGGTACGCCGACGATCTGTCGTTCTCCGTTGACACACCGGTCCACGCACCGCGACTCGTCGCGCCGGCCTCGAACGTACCCGCATTCGACCATGTCTTCGTGGTCTTCATGTCGGGCGAAAACGCGCGCGCGACCGATGCGCCGGCCGGCCGAGGGCACTACGTGGTGAACAACCCGGCCGCGCGCTACCTCAATCACACGGTTGCCGTGATGGGTTCGCTGCTCGGCCAGATGTACGCCACAACGCATCCCGGCGATCCGAACCAGCTCGCAGTGAGCGGTGGTTCGACGTTCGGCTGGACGAGCGATCCGGTTGTCGGACGGGACGCGATCGAGGCACCGCACCTCGGCGACCTGCTCGACGCCGCGGGTCTGACCTGGAAGGCGTACGCCGACGGCGCGTACGGCGGCTGCGACGTCACCGAGCACGACAACGCGAGCGGCGGCTACTACCGGCCGGATCAGCAGCCGTTCATGCTCTACAAGGACGTCGTCGTGGATCCCGACCGCTGCGCGGCGCACAACCAGCCGCTAACGAGTCTCGCCACCGATCTCCAGTCCACCGCGACGACACCGTCGCTTGTGTGGTTCTCGCCGAACGACGTCGACAACATGAACGGCGGGGGAGTCCGGGCCGGCGACAACTGGCTCAGCCAAACGCTGCCCGCGATCTTCGCCTCGCCGGCGTGGACGCAACAGCGGTCACTGCTGATCTTGTCGTGGGACGAGAGCTACGCGCAGTCGTTCGGTCCCGGATTCCCGAACCACGTCGCGACGTACGTGCTCGGCTCGCAGGACACCGTCAAGCCCGGGTACACGAGCCCGATCCGGTACACCGACTACAGCCTCACGCGCACCATCGAGGAGGCGCTCGGCGTCGGATCGCTGACCAGCAACGACCGCTTCGCGCGTCCGCTGTCGGACGTGTGGAGCGACGAGAGCAACGGATCGGGTGGGCAGGGCGGTCCAGGCGACGACGGCGGCTCGTCGGCCGCGCTGCGCGGCGGACACTGATTCGCGTCGGTCTTGCGGGCCGCCGCGCGACTTGTCGGCCGCGCGGCACGCCGGCCGCTAATGGCTCGCGGCCTGCCGGGCGTGGCGGCGCGCGATCACGTGCTCCACGAGCGCGATCAACACCTCTTTGGACGATTCGCGCAGGCGCGCGTCGCACATCACGATCGGCACTACCGGATCGACATCCAGCGCGCGGCGCACCGCGTCCGGCGTGTACTCCTGCGAACCGTCGAAGCAGTTCACCGCCACGACGTGCGGCGTGCGATGCCGTTCGAAATAGTCGAGCGCGGGATAGCACTCGGTGATGCGGCGGGTGTCGGCGAGCACTACCGCACCGAGCGCACCGAGCGCGAGCTCGTCCCACACGAAGTAGAAGCGCTCCTGGCCGGGCGTACCGAAGAGGTAGAGCACCAGGTCGTCGTCGAGCGTGATGCGGCCGAAGTCCATCGCGACCGTGGTGGTCGCCTTTGCCTCGACGCCGACCGTGCTGTCGGTCAGGCTGCTCGCGCCGCTCAGAATCTCCTCGGTGCGCAGCGGCATGATCTCGCTCACCGAGCTGACTAGCGTCGTCTTGCCGACGCCGAACCCGCCCGCGATCAATATCTTGAACGCGGTGGGTGCCGTTGCCGTGTCCGACATGCCAGAGGTCTCCCGGGATCGCGCCTTCGGTCTACAGCATTTACAACGAGCGGAGACCGTCGAGGACGGCGCTTAACACCCGATCGTCGGATCGATGTGTCCTCGCGGGTGCCGCGAGGGCGATCGCACCGGCGGCGAGCAGGTCTGAAAGCAGCACGCGCACCACGCCGACCGGCCGGTCGACGTACGAGGCTATCTCAGCGACCGATGCTGGTCGCGCCGCGCGCGTCACGATCGCCCGCTGTTCGGGCGGCAGGTCGCCGCGACCTCGTGCGCCTCGCTCCGTCGTCACGACGTGAGTCAGCAACTCGAACTCACGGCGGACCCGGGTGCGACCGCCGGTAAGTGCGAACGACCGGACCAGTGGTCCGGCGTCCGCGTCGAGCCAGGCGGCCTCGCCGCCCGGCCGGTCACCCCGCATCCGCCCGACGCGCGGCCGGTCGTGGCGCCACCGCCAGCGCATGGCCGAGTCGCTCGACAACCATCGCCATCTCGTAGGCGATCATTCCGATATCCGAGTCGGAGTCGCTCCACACCGCGAGGCATGAGCCGTTCGAGGCCGCGCTCACGAACAGGAAGGCCTGCTCCATCTCGACAATGGTCTGTCGCACCGGTCCGCCACGGAAGTGCCGGCCGGCCGCCCGAGCCAGGCCGGCGAACCCGGACGCGATCGCGGCGAGGTGCTCGGCATCGACCCGGGTCATGGTGTGCGAGCGGGCGGTGAGCAGACCGTCGACGGAGAGCACGACGGCCTGACGGGCCGCCGGCACGCGCGCGACGAGATCGTCCAAGAGCCAATCGGTGCGTAACGTGTCGGTCATCGGTCGGGCATTCCGTGCTCGCTCCCAGCTCCATCCGCATCTCGACGGTGCGCATCTCGACGATCCGCGCCGCCACGGTCCTTGTCGCCACGGTCCTTGTCGCCACGGTCCGCAGCCGACGCGTTGTCCGCTGGTGCGGCGTCGTCTGTCGGCGCGATGTCGCCCGCGGGGTCGGCGGCGTTCGATGCCTGCGCGCGACGGCGACCGAGGGTCGTGCCGTCCTGAAAGGACTCCAGCATCGTACGCATCCGTTCGGGGGTTCGGGACGCCCCGAGCGGTGTCGCGTCCCCGTCAGTCCGTTCGTTCGTGGGTTCGCTCTCACCGTCGGAAGGCTGCGCCGGGACGGCATCGGGCACCAGCCGGACGGCGCGGCCGGGCCGGCCGGACGGGCGTACGCGCTGCGGCAGACCGTCCGCCGTGACACCCTCCACGGTCGACGATTCGGGCGGCGTGACGAGCGTCAGGTTGCGTTGCCTCGGCACGGATGGCGCATGATCCGCTACGGCAGGCTCACCGATCACCTCCCCGTCGATGGCTTCGAGCACGACCTCGCCGTGGTCGGCAGGGTCGCCGGCCGTGTCGGTGGCATCGGCGTCGACTGTGGAGGACGTCGTTTCGTCGGTCACCGTACCGTCGATCACGGCCGTACCCGTCCGCACCGCGGTCAGCATGCGCGCACCGGTGCCCGAGATCGCCGGCTCGAGCTCCGCGGTCTCCGGCTCGGCGACCACGATCTCCGGCGGCAGCAGCACGATCGCGGTAACCCCGCCGTACGGCGACGACTGCAACGTCACCCGGATGCCGTGACGCGCCGCGAGCCGAGCCACCACGAAGAGTCCGAGCCGGCTGCTGTGTGACGGGTGGAAGTCCGATGGCGTCGCGAGGCGAACGTTTGCCGCCTCGATCTCCTCCGCCGTCATGCCGATGCCGCGGTCCTCGATCTCGATCGCGCAGCCGTGCGGCACGACCTGCGCGGACACCGTCACCTGCGTCTCCGGTGGCGAGAACGTGGTGGCGTTTTCCAGCAGTTCGGCGATCAAGTGGACGGTGTCGCCGACCGCCCGGCCGGCTAGTGCGAGATCCGGCAACGTGCGTACCGATATCCGCGTGTAGAGCTCGACCTCGGCGGCGGCGGCGCGAAGCACATCGACGAACGCGACCGGATATCGCCATCCGCGTCCCGGCGTCGCGCCGGCCAGAATGACCAGATCCTCGGCGTGTCGACGCATACGCGTGGCGAGGTGGTCGATGCGGAAGAGTTCGGCGAGGTCGTCCGGGTCGGTGACCCGCCGTTCCATGTCATCGAGCAACGCGAGCTGCCGGTGCAGCAGCGTCTGGCTGCGGCGCGCGATGTTCAGAAACACCTCGTTCAGGCCGTTGCGCAGCTCGGCCTCCTGCACCGCGGACGCGATCGCGGTGCGTTGCGCGCGCGAGAACGCCTCGCCGAGCTGCCCGAGTTCGTCGTGGCCGTACGCGAGCGTCGGCGACTCCGTGGATACGTCGACTGCCTCACCGCGGCGCAGCCGTGCAACCACGCCGGGCAGGCGGTCCCGGGCGAGAGTCAGCGCGTCGGTGCGCAGCCCGTGCACGCGCGCGATGATCCCGCGGGCGATGCGTACCGAAACGATGATCAGCGCGATGAGTACGAGCAGACCGATGCCGCCGGCCACCGCGAGCCGTACCACAATGCGCTCGCCGGCCGGTTTCGTCGCCGCGATCGTACGTTGTGACTCGGTCGACTCCAGCGCCTTCAGCTCGCCGTTCACGGTGTCGAAGTCGGACCGCCACGCCGTTGCCTTGAACCCGGTCGGCAAGCCGGTCTTGGTGCCGGCTCGCACACTCAACTGGTCCTCGAGCCCGCGAAGCTGCGTGAACACGACACTGGACAGTGTCGCTTGATAGCCGCGCTGGTCGTCGGCCGGCAGGAAGCGGGTCGCCTGCTGGTAGAGGTAGCGCTGCGTGCCGATCGCGCCGACCAGCATCTGGTACGCCGACGGGGTGAGCCGTCCGGCCGCCAGCGCGCCGGTGACAATGGCGTCCTCGCGCGTGAACATCTCCCGCGCCTGCATCAACCCGACCACTGTGGCGGCCTGCCGCGCGAGATCGTGGTCGTCAATGCCGGTGATCGAGCCGTAGAGACCGAACGCGTCGTCGATCGTGCCGTCGTAGTAGGTCATCACCTCGTCCGGCGTCGTGGTGCGGTCGATGCCGGCCCGTACCGCCGGCAGTCGCGCCAGAGCCGCGGACAGCACGTCGAGGTAACCACGCGTCAGATCGCTTTCCGCGTCCCGGAACGCCGCGGTGCCGGTGTTGCGGTGCAGTGCCGCGACAGCCGCATCGGTCTTTGTACGGGCAGCCGAGATCGCTGCCTTCGTCGCGGCGTCGTGGCGGCCGCCCGCATATGCCATCGACAACCCGCGCTCGTCCTGTAGCTCGTCGACGAGTGCGGCCGATGGCTGACCGGCCGACTGCAGATTTGTGACCGCGGTGAAGAGATTCACCGCCGGTCCGAGCGTCGCGCTGGTCGTGAACATCCACATTGCCAACAGTGGTACGACGGGCAGCAGCAACAACGTGAGGATCTTCGCGCGGATCGACCACGTGGGCCGAGCGCCGCCCGGCCGCGGCCACCATCGCCGCAGCGAGGTGTGCCGCGCCATCCGATCCCGCCCGTCCGTCTCGGTCCGGCCCCGAGCGTGCAGGGAGCCTTCGCCGGATGCTACTGGCCGGCGGCCGTCACCGCATGGGGCGATCGGACCGACCTCACCTCGTCATCCGCGTCCGCGTGCTATGCCACGATTGCCACGAACCGGTGGCCTGATGCGGGAGGCGACGATGCGTGATCCGGTGGCGTACTGGCGCGAGTCGCTCGAGTCGTGGGCGATCCCGGCCGAGATCCTGGCCGCCGCGCCAGAGTCACCGTGGACACTGCCGAACCGTACGTTCGTCGCGCGTGCGGAACGTCAGGTGGCCGAGCCGTCGGGGGAGTCGTACGAGCGGGCCGCCGAGGCGTTGCCCGAGCACGGTTCGGTGCTCGACGTCGGTGCCGGCGCGGGTGCCGCTTCGCTTGCGCTCGCCGCGCATCTGACACGCGGCGCGGACACCGTGCCGCTCACTGCCGTTGACACGAACGCGACGCTGCTCGAGACGCTGGAATCGCTCGCACGGGACCAGGGCCTGGACGTGCGGACCATCGTCGGTCGCTGGCCCGACGTCGCCGAGCAGGCAACGGTCGCCGATGTCGTGGTCTGCCATCACGTGCTCTACAACGTCGCCGACCTCGCGCCGTTCGTGACTGCGCTGTCCGGGTACGCCCGGGTCCGGGTCGTCGCGGAGATCACCGAGCGGCATCCGATGACGCCGTGGAATCCATTGTGGTGGCGTTTCCACGGCCTGGCGCGACCGACCGCGCCGACCGCGACGGACGCGGTGGCGGCGATCGCGGCGCTCGGTTACGAACCCGAGGTACGCCGGTGGGAGCGACCGGCGTCGCTGGACGCGATGAGCTTCGACGAGTTGGTCGCGACGACGTGTCAGCGGCTCTGTCTCGGCCGAGATCGTGCGGACGAGGTCGCCGATGCCCTCCGTGACATGGGTGTGGACCCTGCGACCCCGACGCTCGGCGGGTCGACTCGTCGGCTGGCCACGATCTGGTGGCCGGGTCGTGCCGCCTGACCGCGGCATATGCTGACCTGCGGCGTACCAGGCCGACACGGCTGGCTGTGCAAACCAGGTGCACCAAGCGCCGACGGGGGTAGGACATGGACATCGAGGTGGTCGACGCGCCGGAGGCGCACCGGTTCGAGGCACGCGTCGACGGGGCGGTCGCCGGGTTCGTCGAGTACCGCAACCGTCGCGACGCGATCGAACTCGTACACACGGAGGTTTCGCCGGCGTTCGAGGGCCACGGCGTCGGTAGTGCACTCGTCCGGCGTGTGCTCGACGACTTCCGATCCCGTGGCGTAGCCACGATCCCCACCTGTCCGTTCGTCACGGAATTCATCCGGCGGCATCGCGAATATCTCGACGTCGTCGTGCCGCGCGGTCGGGCGAAGCTCGACACCGACTAGCGACGTCGCTTCGTCGCCACGGTCCCAGGGATCATTTGCTCGGACGGATGCTCTATCGCACCACGAAGTCGACGCGTCGATTCAGCGCGCGGTGCGCCGGCGTGTCGTTGAGATCCGCGGGCTGCGTTTCCCCGAGCCCGACGACCGTCAGCCGGGTCGCCGGAACGCCGAGCGCCAGCAACGCTCGGGACACCGTCGCGGCGCGGTCCCGACTGACCGAATCGTTGGTCGCGGCCGGACCCGACGAGTCGGCGAAACCGCGGACCTCGATCCGCACACTCGGCTCGGCGTGGAGCACGGCGGCTACCTTCGTGACAGTCGCGCGACCCGCGGCCGTCAGCGCCGCGCTGCCGCTGGCGAAGTAGACCGGGCCGAACGCGTCGAGCGCGACCTGTACGCGTGCCCGATCCTGCGCCCGGGCACCGCTGCTCGATCCGGGTGCCTGGGGCTGCCCGACAGCGTTACCCGGTCCGCGTGCGCCCTGTGGCGTGGGTGGCTGCCGTCCGTTGCCCGAAAGGTCGGCCGGTGCGCTCGGTGGGGCGGCCGACACGGACGGCGTACGGTCGACGATCACGCGGGCGACTCGTACGCCGGGTTGCGACCGTACGATCGCCAGCGCGCGTTCGCCATCGCTCGCCGACCGTACGTAGACCGTGGCGTCGCGGCCACTGAACCGTACGCTGACGTTCCGGATGCCCGCGCCGTCCAGCGCCCGCACCGAGTCGTTGGTCAGATGCTGTTCGACGCCGTGTCGATTCGGCAGATCCTGCACGATGCCGAGCGATATCAGCCCGAGCATGCCCACGCCGATCGGAAGCGCGAGCCTTCGCAAGCGCGCCAATCGCCGTCCGCGCTCAGCCGGCATTGCCGTGACGCCGGGACTCCGCAGGCGGCATCAACTTGGTCCCGCCCCTGGGTCGATGTCATCGCCGGTGCGTTGATCGGGCACATCGCCGGGGGCGTCGCCGAGCCGTCCGGCGAGGTCGCCGAAGGCTTCCTCGTCGCCGTCGGCAAGCAACCGCGCCTGCGCGGGCCACGTCGCGAGGTGCAGTGCCGTTGGCATGCCGGCGCGTTTGATGGCGGTACGCAGACGCGTGGTGTCACTGTTCGCGAGCGCACGGAACGTGTGGATTCCGGCCACCCGTAGCGCCGCCGAGACCCGTGGCCCGATGCCGGCGATCCGTTCCAGGTTGTCACGGACGTCGCGCCCGGCGATCAGTCGCGCGGTCATCAACGCGAAGCCGTCCTCGTCGCCGTCGGCGAGCAGCCGAGCCTGCGCCGGCCAGGTCGGCAGGCTGGGTGCGGCAATCAGTCCGGCACTCGCAACGGCGTCCCGAATTGCTTCCACGTCGGAGGCGGCGAGCTGTGCGAACGTACGGATGCCCGCGGTCACGAGAGCGGCAGCGAAGCGCGGCCCGATGCCCTCGATGCGTGCGAGATCGTCCGGGTCGAGCGCGTCCGGTGGCACCGAGCGACGTGGCAGGTCGACGGCGGGCGGACGGTTCGGCCCCTCGACGGGACCGTCCAGGCGGCCGTATCGGTCGGGGCGTCCATTGTGCTCACGACCGCCGTCCGTCGCGGCGATGTTGGTGCCGGCATTGCCGTCGCCGCGCTGGATGATGTTCATCGGGCCGCGACCGCGGCCGCCGGAGTTGGGCCGGTCGCCGTCGGTGAGCAGCCGCGCCTGGCCCGGCCAGGTCCGCAGATTCGGCGCCAGCCGAAGGCCGGCGTCGCGCAAGGCGTCGGCGAGTCGGCTCGCCACGGTGTCTGCCAATTGGTCGTACGTGCGGATCCCGGCCGCAACGAGTGCGGCGGCGGACTTGGGCCCGACGCCGGTGATGCGGGTGAAATCGTCCACCGCTCGGCGCGCGGCCACGGCCTCGATGAGCGCGAGCTCGTGCGCCAGGTCGTTGTCTGGGGCGTCACCGACAACGGCGTCACCGACAACGGCGTCACCGACAGCTGCACGGTCGGCGGTCACCTCGTCCGAGTCGTCGCCGTCGTCGTCGGGTTGGCGGGCAGTCGGGTGGTCGCGCTCGTCGTCCGCGCTCGTACGTTGGCCGAACAGGCCTCGTTTGGCGATCGGATCGCGGTTCGGCGTCTCGTCCGCCGCCTCGGGCGGCCCGAAGAGGTCGCGATATCGGCTCAGCCCGAGCGGGTCTGCGTTGTCGCGGCGGGTCGGACTACGGCCGCGTCCGAAGTCCTCGTCGCGAAATCGCGCGTCGCTGTCATCGTCATCCGCCGGGCCAAAGCCGAGGTCGCCGGTGAGGTCACGGTCTGCGAACTCACCATCGGCAAGGTCGTCGGAGAACTCGTCGTCGAGGTCACTGAGCGGAACCACGTGTGGATCGATGTGTCCGACCGTCTCGATGCGGGGCAACGGGATGCGCGGCATCGCCGGCGGATCGGTCGCTCGATCGCTTGACGCGGCCGAGGGGTCGCCGGCCATTCCGCTGACCGGGCCCAGTCGCGGCATCCGTGGCCGCGGCCACCCGCCGCGGCGGAACGGCTCGCGCGTGGTCGTCGCAGCGCCGGGTCGGAGGAGGCGCCCGCCGTGTGCGTACGCGCCGCGACCCGCGGCACGGATCCGGGCCGCCGCCACCTCGACGGTGAGCGCACGGATCCGGCGAGCCCACAGCAGGTAACCGACGGCGAGGCCAAGAGCGAAGGCCAGCACGATGATGACCGTTGACTGACCGATGAACCACGCCACCGGCGACCTCCGGGGGTTCGGTGCGGATGCGTTGTCGCGTCGCCGTTCGCTGCGTTGACGCCCCGACGGCCGGCGGTCCGGTCGCGCAACAGGATCGCCGCGAACGGCGCAGTCGAGGTGCGTTTGTACGGGTAACGACCATTGGTCGCGTCCGATGACGCTGCGGGGTCGATCCGTCGTACCACCGTGTGCGTTTGTGCGACGCGGACCCCGCCGGGCGCATCGACGCAGCTCACATTGGTAGTCCGTCTTGTCGGCTCCGCCGTCGTTGGGAAATCGTCCGCTGGCTCGGGGGAGGTTGGAGAGCGTTTATGGACATATTTCGGAATTAGCGGATAACGCGTGCCGGACGACGAAGGCAGACCGACCCTCGACATTTTCCCGTCCGAGGAATGCCTTGAACCGACCTGATACGCGAACCGTGCGTGTGGGTGCAGCCAGCTGTAAGCGGACTTCGAGGTTCACCACCGACACGATGCGAAAGGCATGACAACCATGGCATCTGACAGCGACGCTCGTCGCGGTCGGCGGCTCGTGCGTCGCGGCTACGCCATCGGCGTCGTCGCGCTCGCGGTAGGCGCGGCACTTGCCGGGTGCGCCAGCAGCGGCGGTTCGTCGACCAGCGGAGCGCCGGCGCCGGCAGCGGCCACCAGCGCGGCGCCGGGCGGCCAGGGTGTGGCAGTTAAGCAGACCTCGGGCGGCGTCAGCTACGTCACGGATAGCGCGGGTGACTCGCTCTACACGCTTTCGGCGGACAAGAACGGCCAATCGACCTGTAGCGGACAGTGCGTGAGCTTCTGGCCACCGATGGCCGGGTCGGCCGCCACCGGCTCGGGCGTCACCGGGACGCTGACCACCTTGCAGCGGTCCGACGGCACGTCCCAGGTGGTGCTGAACGGCCACCCGCTCTACCTGTTCAAGATGGACACCGCACCAGGCCAAACGAACGGTGAGGGTGTCAACGCTTTCGGCGGCACATGGACGCTCATCGACCCATCCGGCAACCCGATCACGTCACTAACCGGATCGCCGTCGCAGGCGCCGGCCGGTTCCGGCCCTGGCGGATATGGCGGATATGGCGGTGGTGGCTGATCTTCGACCGGCCGGCCTTCATGGCCGGTGATTGAGGCCGCGGCGGCTACCGGAGGGTATCGGCCTGCGCACCGGTAGCCGCCGCCTCACTCTTCGCTGGTCGAAGCGCCTGGACCTCCGGTCGGCGCACTCTTCGCTGGTCGAAGCGCCTGGACCGTTGGTCGGCGCACTCTTCGCTGGTCCAAGCGCCTGGACCGTTGGTCGGCGCACCGTCTCTGAGCGTGATTCGGAAAGTGCCGCAACCGCAGTCTGTGGATCATGGGGCAACTTCGTGTTCCGGCTGTGATGGTTGGCCAGTCATAATCGACCGGACCTGCGGCGACTGTCGTGGGTGCGGACGAGACGACTGGAGCACGACATGACGGCGGACCCGACCGAGGCGGTGCCGGCCCGGACGCTGCCGTCCCGGG
>DATFRR010000152.1:0-2186 GCA_035263025.1 Micromonosporaceae bacterium | reverse complement strand
GCCGCGAGCGGGGGCCAGGATGACACGGAACCGCAGCACTAACGTCGGCCAGGAGAATCGGCATGGTGAACACGCGAGTGGTGGTCACTAGGTTAGGCCGGCTGTTGCTTCCGCTTGGTTGGGAGCAGGTCGGACGCGCGTTTCGGCGGGTCAACGATGTCGGCGACTGGTGCGTTATCGACGTACAGCGTTCGATGCTGAGTCAAGGCGATCGGCTCGTGTGGTTCGTTAACGTCTCGGTTCTACCGGAACCGTACATGGACGCGATGGGTTGGAGCGAGCCGACCTTGGCCTCGGGCATGTGGTGCTGGCGGTTGTCGGCGTCGCGCGATGCGTACTCGGACTCGTGGACGGCGGACGGCGACGCGGACTTGGCGAGCAAGGCAGATCTGATCGCTGCGTCGGTCGAGTCAGAGGTATTGCCCGCGATGGACGAGCTGCTGGATCGCGACCAGTTCCTTCAGCTGGCGCGCGAGTCGCGCAACGCCATGGGCGTCGTGGTCGCGCTGGTCGACCGCGGTCCGAGCGATGAGTTGAGTCACGCGATCGAGCGGCTTGTAACGCCGAACGCTGCGGCCTGGGCGAGGCAGCGAGCCGCGTTGCAGTCCGCTCACAACTCGAGCGGCGGCGCCTGAATCATCGGATTACCGGCGGAGCGTGACGGTTGTGGGCACCACTCTTAACGCCGTGTTGGTAGGGGCGCCGATGCGCGCTGTGCTCGACGCAGCCCAGAAGGCCGATGTAGCCGGCACGGTATGTCGGATAGCGGAGGATCGGGTCGGCATCGTGCATGCAGCGATCGATGGCACATCCGATGCCGAGTCCGTCGCGCGCACGCTTTCGCGGAATGTGCCAGCCGCGTCGGCCGCGTGCTTCGTGCAAGACTCGGACTACTTGGAGGTGACGGTCTTCGTCGGCGGGGCGCAGGTGCACTCCTACGTCTCCGACATCGGCATGCTGGCCGACCCGGTGGAGACTTCCAATGGCATCGAGTTCATTCTCGACGGCGTGGCGTACGACGAGGATGATCTACCGTCTGGCCCCCGTGGCGCGGACGGCGGCGCGTTCCTGCCATTGGCGATCGGCGACGTCGATGTTGACGCATTGACCGAGATTCTCGGCTCGGACGACTTCGTCTACGCCGAGGAGCGCTTCTCGCAGATGCTCGGCGCGCTTGGGTATCCGTACGAGGTCACCGATCCCGAGTTTTGGCTCGAAGGGTTCACGTCACTCGAGTCGGTCGGCCTGGAAGGTCGCCCGGCAGGCACAACCGGCGCATAGGGCTCAAGCGTCAGATCTGATCCTGGCGCGGCGCCGCGATCTGGCGATCCGGCCAGATCGTAGGTCCAACGAAATATCATCGAGACGTGCGGATCTTGGTACTCGGTGCGGGCTTCGGTGGGCTCGAAGTGGCGACCCGGCTCTCTGACGAATTCGGCGACGCGATCGATGTCACGGTGATCGACCAGAGCGACCACTTCGTGTTCGGATTCTCGAAGTTGGACGTGATGTTCGGACGCACCGATGCGGCGGCCGTGCGGCACTCGTACCGGCAAATCTCCAAACCTGGCGTTCGATTCGTTCAGACGGCCATCCGGGAGATCGACCCGGTCGCACGGCAGGCCGTCACCGATGCCGGAACATTCGACGCGGACATCATGGTGGTTGCGCTTGGCGCGGACCTGCACCCAGAGGCGACGCCTGGCCTCAGCGAAGGCGGGTACGAGTTTTACACCGTGGCCGGTGCCCTTGCGTTGCGCGATGTGCTCGCCAACTTCGACGGCGGCCGTGTCATCGTCGCGGTCACGTCGACGCCGTTCAAATGCCCGCCCGCACCGAGCGAGACCGCGCTGCTGATGCACGACTTCCTGACCGCGCGCGGCCTGCGCGACCGATCGGAGATATCGCTCGTGATGCCGCTCGGCGCGCCGATTCCGCCGTCGCCTGGCGCGTCCGAGGCGTTGCTGGCGGCATTCTCCGAGCGCGGCATCGGCTGGTACCCGGATCGGCGGGTACGCGAACTCGACCCCGAGCGCCGCGTCGCACTGCTGAGCGACGGCGGACACATGCCGTACGACTTGTTCCTCGGCATCCCCGTGCACCGCGCGCCGGATGTGGTCGTGACATCGGGCTTGACCGAGGACGGCTGGATCCCGGTCAACTCGTTGACGCTCGAAACGCGGTTC
>DATFRR010000151.1:0-24992 GCA_035263025.1 Micromonosporaceae bacterium | reverse complement strand
CCGTTCGCGCCGACCAGCGCCACGATCTCCCCCGTGTTGACCTCCAGGCTGATGCCATGCAGCGCCTGGATGCGGCCGTACAGCAGCGTGATGTCGTCGATCTCGAGCAGCTTCTGCCCGGTGTTCGAAAGTGGCAGTGTTGTCGACTCAGGCGGCATCGGCCGGCACCCCCAGGTAGGCGTTGATCACGCGCGGGTTCTCGCGTACCTCGGCCGGCACGCCCTCGGCGATCTTCTTGCCGAACTCCAGCACCACGATCCGTTCACAGACGTTCATGACGAGGCGCATATCGTGCTCGATCAGCAGGATCGTGACCCCGATGTCCCGGATGCGACGGATCAGGTCCAGCAGTTTGTCCTTCTCGATCGGGTTGAAGCCGGCCGCCGGCTCGTCGAGGCACAGCAGCGTGGGATTCGTCGCGAGGGCGCGCGCGATCTCGAGCCGGCGCTGTTCGCCGTAAGCGAGGTTGCGCGCCACCACGTTGCCTCGGCCGCCGATGCCCACGAAGTCGAGCAGTTCCAACGCCTTGCGATGACCGTCGCGCTCTTCGCGCCAGAAGCGCGGCACGCGGAACAACGCGCCGAGCACGCTCGTCTTGTGGTGCGCGTCCGCGCCGACCATCACGTTCTCGATCGCGGTCATCTCCGGGAAGAGCCGGATGTTCTGGAACGTACGCGCGATGCCCATGTGCGTGATCTGGTGCTTCTTCTTGCCGGTGATGACCTGTCCGCGGAAGCGAATCTCGCCAATCGTCGGCCGGTAAACGCCGGTCATGGCGTTGAAGCAGGTGGTCTTGCCAGCACCGTTCGGTCCTATGAGGCCGAAGATCTCGCCGCGACGCAGGCTGAACGACACGGCGTCGAGCGCCACGACGCCGCCGAAGCGCAACGTCACGTCGTCGACCTCGAGCAACGCCTCGGGATCCGGCGCGTGCGGGACGTAGCCGGCGATGTCGGATGCCGTCGGCTCGCCGGTCGGCACCGGTCGGTCCTCCGGCGTGCCGGCGACCGCGTCCGTCCACTCGTTCGGGTCGGTCATTGTGGCGCCGCCTCCTTCTCGCGGTCTCGGAGTTCGGCCGCGCGCCGGCGACTCGGGATGAGGCCCTGCGGCCGGAAGATCATGATCACCACGATCAGTATGCCGAACAGCAGGAACTTGTACTGCGCGGCGTCGATCCCGAACACCTGGATGCCGGTCAGGCGGTCCGGGATATACGAGATCAGGATGCCGCCGAGGATCGCGCCGGGGATATTGCCGGCGCCACCCATCACGACCGCCGCCAGGATCAGGATCGAGAACTGCAGCACGAACGTCGACGAGTTGACGAAGCCGTTCTCGCCGGCGAACAGCGCTCCGGCGAGGCCGCCGACGAACGCGCCGATCGCGAACGCCCACAGCTTGAACTTCACCGTCCGTACGCCCATGATCTCGGCGGCCTCTTCGTCCTCGCGGATCGCGAGCCATGAGCGGCCGACCCGGCTGCGGTCGAGGTTACGGATGGCCAGGATGACTAGCACGATGACGGCAAGCCCCAGCCAGTAGTACGGGCGAGCGTCGATGTCGCCGAACAGCGGCTGCCCGTTGCCCTTCGTACCCGGAGGGTGCGGTACGGATGAAAAGCCCCGGTCGCCGCGCAGCAACGTGGTGCTGTCGGCGAAGGTACGGATGATCTCGGCGAAGCCGAGCGTCACGATGGCTAGGTAGTCACCGCGCAGTCGGAGCGTCGGCCAACCGAACAGCACGCCGCTGACCACCGACGCCATGATCGCGACGGGCAGCGCGGCAAGCCACCGCCAGTTCGCGTTGAGTTCGCTGTCCGGCGAGGTGAGCAGGGCGATCGCGTATGTACCGACGGCGAAGAAGCCGACGTACCCGAGGTCGAGCAGCCCGGCGTAGCCGACCACGACGTTGAGTCCGAGCGCGAGCAGCACGTAATACGACATGTGGAACAGCGCGGTATACCAGTCCGTGCCCTGCGTGATGATCTGTGGTCCGATGCCGGGCACGCTGCCGAGATACGGCAGGAAGACCGCGCCGACGAGCACGACTGCAACGACGATCAGCCGACCCCACCACGGCTGGGCGTGGTACCAGTCGCGAGCGTGGCTGAGCGACCGCCCGATGGTCTGGAAGAACTCCCTCATGCCCGCGTCCTCCCCAACGACTCGCCGAGCAGGCCGGTCGGCCGGAACATCAGGATCAGCACGAGGATGACGAACGCGACAACGTCGTGGTACTGCGTGCCGAACAGCGCGGCACCGTAGTTCTCCACCACACCCAGCAGGAATCCGCCGAGCAGAGCGCCGCGGAGATTGCCGATGCCGCCGAGCACGGCGGCGGTGAACGCTTCGATGCCGAGTTGGAAGCCGGCGTTGTAGCTGGTGTTGCCGATCTTGATGACGTACATCACCGCGGCGATGCCGGCCATCAGGCCACCGAGCAGGAAGACCAGCGAGATCACTCGGTTCTTGTTCACGCCCATCAGCGCGGCCGCGTCCGGGTTCTGGGCGACCGCGCGGACGCCACGGCCGAGCCGCGTGGTGTTGATGAAGCGGTCCAGCGCGTACATCATCACGAGCGCGGTCACGACCAGCAGCACCTGGTACGAGTAGATCTTCGTGTTGCCGAACGACAGCACCACGGCGGGCTTGATGAGCACCGGCGCGCCGACCGGGTTCCGGTGTGTGCTGTAGCGCCCAACGCCGACGCCGACCGCCTCCTGCAGGATCGTCGACATGCCGATCGCGGTGATCAGGAACGCGAGCGGCGGCGCGTTGCGACGTCGCAGCGGCCGGTAGGCGACCAACTCCAGCAGGACCGCGGTGGTTCCGGACGCGAGCATCGCCGCGACCAACGCGACCACCAGCAGCACGATGAGCATGCCGACACCTGGCGCGGCGCTGTTCTCGGTGTATCCGAGCACGCCCCAGATGCCGATCGCCGCGAACGTGCCGAGCATGAAGACTTCGGAGTGCGCGAAGTTGATGAGCCGCAACACGCCGTAGACGAGCGTGTAACCGAGCGCGAACAACGCGAAGACCGCGCCCGTCGCGAGCCCGGTCGTAGTCTCGGTGCCGAAGTCGCTGAAGAGAGCGTGAAAGTCCACATGGGCTCCGATGGCCGACTGCGCCGGTGCGGCCGGAGGCTAAGCCCCCGGCCGCACCGGTCTAGGAAGTTACTGACGAGTGCGCGTACCCGAACCGATCGTCAGGTCAGCTCGTCGGAGCGGCCTGGTCAGGAACGACCTGGCCGTTGTCGACCTTGAACGCCCAGACCTTGATCAGGCTGGTGTCGAGGTCGCCATCCGGCTGGAACTTGTACTCGTTGGCCACGCCCTTGTAGTCCACAGTCGACAGGTAGGTGTTCATCTTGGCGGTCGTAGTGTTACCGGCCGTGATGCCCTGCAAGAAGATGTTCGTCGCGTCGTAGGCCACGTCGGAGTACGTGCCGGCGTCGACGTTCCACTTCGCCTTGTAGTCCTGGTCGAACGTGCCGCTCGCCTGCGATGCCGGAGCACACGGGCAGGTCAGGACCGTGCCCTGGGCGGCTGCGTTGCCGGCCGCCTTGATGTAGCCCGGGTCGTTGACGCCGTCGCCGGCCACCAGCGTGCCCTTCCAGCCCGCCGCGGTGAGCTGCTTACGCAGCAGACCGGCGTTCTGGTAGTAGCCGCCGTAGAACAGCACTGTCGCGCCACTGGACACGACCTTCGTCACGCTGGACGAGAAGTCGGTCTGCTTGCCGTCCGCGGCGACCTTGTCGGTGTTGACCACGAGCGAGCCGAGCGTCTGCTTGACAGCGTCGGCGAGGCCCGCACCGTAGGCGGACTGGTCGTCGATGACGAACACCTTCGTCGGCTTGAGGATCTCCTTGATGTAGAGGCCGGCCGCCGGGCCCTGCGCGTCGTCGTTGGCGACCGCGCGGTGGAACACCTTCCACGGCGTGCCGCCGGCCTTGCCACCGCTGGCCAGCACGGGGTTCGTCGCGGACGGCGTGATCAGCGGGATGCCCGCCTGGTCGAAGATCGGGTTCGCCGCGATCGACTCACCGGAGAACGCCGGGCCGACGATGCCGATGATCTTCTTGTCCTGGATGAGCTGCCGCGCCACGCCAGGCGCGACCGCCGGGTCGCCCTGTGAGTCGAACTTCTTCATCGTGATGCAGTTCGCGCCGTTCTTGTCGTTGTACTGATCAACGGCAAGCTCTGCACCCTGCTCGATGTTGACGCCCAGGTTCGCCGCGGAGCCGGTCAACGCGCCAAAGAACGCGATCTCATAGCCACACTTGCTGTTGCTGGTGCTACCGCCACCCGCGGAATTGTTGTTGGTGCTGTTGCACGCGGCCGCGCCGCCGATGAGCGCCAGCATGGCGGCACCGCCGACCAACCGTACGAGTCCCTGCCTCAAGGCTCCGACCCCTCCTGTTAGATGAACCAGATCCCGAGGCCGCGAGCGGCAGGTCCGCACGCGCCGTCGAGTGCCGGATCAGTGACACTGGTCTTGATGACGTGGGACGTTATCCCACGCCTTTACACCACCGTAAGTGCATATGTGGCTGGTTCACCTAACCGTTACGTTGCGGGACGTGGCGACGCGCGGTGAATTGGACCGTATTCGCCGTTCGTCCGGCTGAGCAGGCAAGATTCTCGGACCATGTGGCTGGCCGCGGCGACCGGGCGACCTGGGCAACCGCGCGCCTGGTCGGCCGGCTTACTGAGTGCCGGCTCAGCCATCGCGAGCTCGGCAACGACAAGTCCCGATGGCTCGGGCGGCTCGTCGAACCGGGTCAGCCCGGCTGGGACTCGATGAACGTGAGCCGGAACTTCCCGATCTGGATCTCGTCGCCGTTTCGCAGCTCGGCCTGGGGCACTCGCTCCCGATTCACGTACGTGCCATTGAGGCTGCCCGTATCGGCCAGCACGAACCGGTCGGCGAGGCGCCGGAACTCCGCGTGCGACCGCGACACCGTGACGTCGTCCAGGAAGATGTCCGAATCCGGGTGGCGGCCGGCGACGATCAGATCGCGGTCGAGCAGGAAGCGTGCGCCGATGTTCGGGCCGTGGCTGACCACTAGGAGCGCCATGCCGTAGGGCAAGGAGACCGCGCCGCCGGCCGTGCCGCCCGCAGTCTCGGACTGTGTGGGCACGTGGGGCATCGTCTCGGTTGCCTCGATCGGTACCGCGACTACACCGTCGCCGGGCATATCGCGGCGGCGGTCCCCGCCAGCCTGAGAATCCATCGGCTGCGTCGATTCGTCCCTGGAGCGATCGCTCGACCGATATCCGCTCGCCTGATAGATCGGCCGATCGGCCATGTGCGCCGACTGGTTCGTTGGGTGGCCCGGAGCCGAGAACGATTCACGGTGCATCGCGTGAGCCTACGCGGTATCCGTCGATCGGTGACACCCCGCACCGATTCGGACACTCCTTGCCGTAGTTCGCGACATCGTGTCGAGGCCACGCCGTATGCGTCCTGGTCGGGCCGGTTGTTCGATCGTCGTGGGCGGTCGTGGTCGACAGGGACTAGGCTGGTGGCATGTCGGCCACCAACGCCTATCTCAAGGCGGCGCTCGTCGGGTTGGCCGTGGTCTGGGCAGCGGCCGCGCTCGCTGGGCCGTCCGGCGCGATCGCTAGCGCCGCGGTCGCGGCGCTCGTGCTGGCCATCGCCGTCACGGTGCGACGCCACGCAGGCGACGCGCGCGTGCCGGTCCGGATCCGGGTCACCGACCCACGCCGCGGCCCCATCGGGCGCGGCACGCTCCGCCACAGTGACCCGGACGCGCCGGGACACGCTCGGCCGCGCGCACCGGGGCACTTCCCCTCGGCCGACTGATCTCACGCGGTTCCGCGAGAGGCCTCGTCCGCCGGCGCTGCCTTGGTGATGGCCGCCTCAGCGACATCGGCTCTAACCCCTTCCGGGGACGACGGGTCATCCGTTCCGGGCACCATGGCTCAGCACGGATGTAACGCCTGATCCCCGGCTCTCCGACCGCTGCTCCCGGCCACCCACCTGTCATCCCAGGTCGTGGCCGCGCGCCCCCATCGTGGTGCGCATGATCGTTGGTACGCATGGCGCCATCGAGCCGTCCGGCGCGACGCGACCCCGACCTGGCATCCATCCAGGCCAGAGGGGCTTGCATGCTTTCCGTCAATCCGGTGGCGCTGATGTCCACCGCGCTCACCACTCTCGCTACCGCGCTCCATCCGGTCGGCGGCACGGTCGCGGCGATCGTGCTGCTCACCGTCGTCGTACGCGTTGCACTGCATCCACTCACCCGCGCAGCGGTCCGTGGCGAGCGTGCTCGCGCGAGGCTGGCGCCCCGGCTCGCCGAACTCCGCAAGCGCCACGGCTCGAATTTGGGCCGGCTGGTCGAGGAAACCCAGCTGCTCTACCGGTCGGAACGCGTCTCCCCGTACGCCGGCGTGCTGCCGATGCTCGTACAGCTGCCGCTCGTCTTTGTGCTCTACCGCGTCTTCGTGTCCGGCCACGGCGAACTGGCGCGGGCACACGCGTTCAGCGTGCCGCTCGACGCTCACCTGTTCGCCTCGGTAAATGCGTTCATCACGGCCGGTGCGGCGGGTGGGCTGGTGGTGTTCGGCGCGATCGTTGTCGTGCTGACCGCGCTGGCCTGGGCGAACGCACGCCGTATGGCAATGCTGATGCGAACCAACGGCACGACACCGCAAGGCGCGCTCGGCACGGTCAGTCGAGTCGCGCCGTACTTCCTGCTCGTGTCCGTCGCGGTGCTGCCACTGGCGGCCAGCGTCTACCTGGTCACGACCACGGCCTGGTCGCTGGGCGAGAACACGCTGCTCCGCCGCGGTCTGCCATGAGTGTGTCGTCGCAAGGTTTGCGGGTTCCGAAGACGGTACGACAGCCGCTGAGTTAGGGTCGCCTTGCCTAAGCCGCGAGCCTTAGGTTAGCCTTACCGGACTTTCGAGCGCGTCTTCGACGAACAAGCGCACTCACGAGAACAAACGCACCGACGGCCAAACGCACCGACGACCAAACGCACCAACGACAAGGAGCCCGCGTGATACCCACGCTCGTGATCGGCCTGCGCGAGGGTCTCGAAGCCAGCCTGATCGTCGGCATCATCGCCTCGTTCCTGGCGCGCAACGGACGGCGCGACGCGCTGCGCGCGACGTGGATCGGTGTCCTCGCCGCAATCGCGGTGTGCGTCGCCGTCGGCATCACGTTGGTCAGGCTCTCCGAGGATCTGCCGCAGCAGGCGCAAGAAGGTCTCGAGACGGTCATCGGCGCACTCGCCGTCGCCATGGTGACCACGATGATCGTCTGGATGAACCGCCACGCACGGACCATGAAGAAGGAGTTGGAGGGCGCCGCGGCGAACGCGCTTGCGCAGGGCTCGGCCGTTGCTCTGGTGGCCATGGCGTTCCTCGCGGTGCTCCGGGAGGGCTTCGAGACCTCGGTATTCCTGGTGTCCGTCTTGGACGGCACGTCGAACACGGCCGCCGCGGCCACCGGCGCGCTGCTCGGCATCGCCATCGCGGTGCTCATCGGATACGGCATATATCGCGGCGGCGTACGCCTCAACCTCGCACGGTTCTTCAAGATCACCGGCATTGTGCTGGTGATCGTCGCGGCCGGACTCACCATGACCGTGCTGCACACCGCGCACGAGGCCGGCTGGCTGAACGTCGGTCAGGCGACCCCGCTGGACCTGAGCTGGCTCGTCGCGCCGGGCACCGTACAGGCCTCGCTGCTCACCGGCGTGCTCGGCCTGTCCGCGCATCCGACCGTGATCGAGATGATCGCCTGGGTGCTCTACGCCGTGCCGATGGTCTTGCTCGTCGCGTTGCCCCGGCGCCGTCCGACGCCACCAGCTCCAGCGAACGCGCCCGCTTCCACCGCTGCCAGGACCGAATCCGCGGCCGCCGCCGATCAGCAGCTCGATTCCACGCCCGCTCACCAGACCCCGGGCACATAACCGGTACCCACCTCAGCCCGTACCCACGAATCAGCGACGGCCGACCGGCCGGCGCGGCACCGCGGGCGCTACCTCGGCGTGCCCGCGTCCACCCGGCCCGATCTGTCGAAGGAGTGCCACACCATGCATCTCACCCGTTGGTCACGACGAGTCGCCGGCGCCGCTGGTCTGGTAGCTGGCCTGGTTGCCGTCGCGGCCGCCGCCGCGTGCAGCAGCGGTAGCAACGGCTCTCCGAGCGCGGGCGCGACGCAAGTGACCATCACGCTCACCAACGACGGCTGCGCGCCGTCGCCGGCCAGCGTGCCGGCGGGTCCGGTGACGTTCACCGTGAAGAACACGACCGGCGACAAGGTGTCCGAGGCCGAACTGAAGCGCGGCGGCACGATTCTCGGTGAGAAGGAGAACCTGACGCCCGGGCTGTCCGGGACGTTCTCGCTCAAGGTCGAGGCGGGCGACTACACGATCGAGTGCGAGGGCGCGACCACCGACAGCTTCCCGCTACACGTCACCGGTGGCACGGCACAAGCCGCCGCCGATCCGGCCGTGGCAGCCAAGCTCAACGCGGCGGTCGCCGGCTACCAGACGTACGTGCTCGCCCAGGCCGACAAGCTAGGACCGGCGACGACGGCGTTCACTGACGCGGTCCGGACCGGCAACATCGCGGCCGCGCAACGGCTCTATGCACCAGCGCGGTCCTACTACGAGCGGATCGAGCCGGTGGCGGAGAGCTTCGGCGATCTGGATCCGGACATCGACGCGCGGGCCGACGACGTCGAGGATCCGAGCGCTTGGACCGGCTTCCACCGCATCGAGAAGGCGCTGTGGCAGGACAAGTCGCTGGACGGCATGACGCCGGTCGCGAACCAGCTCGACGCGGACGTGGCCAAGCTCGTGGCACGCGTGAAGACCGCGAAATATCAGCCGGCGCAACTGGCCAACGGCGCCACCGAGCTCCTCAACGAGGTAGCGTCCAGCAAGATCACCGGTGAAGAAGACCGCTACTCGCACACGGACCTGTCCGACTTCGAGGCCAATGTGGACGGTGCGAAGCAGGCGTTCATGCTGCTCGGGCCCGCGCTGCAGACGGTGGATCCGCAGCTGTACACCACGGTCACGCAGCGGTTCGCGGACGTCGAGGATGCATTGACCGCCTATCGCGGTGACTACGCCGGATCGAGCTACGTCGACTATTCGACGGTGACCGAAGCGCAGCGTCGGGTGCTGACGCAGAAGGTCGACGCCCTCGCCGAGCCGCTGTCCCAGGTGGCCGCCAAGGTGGCGGGCTAGGTGACCACCGGGGCGGCCGACACCCCTGGGCCGCCGGCTGCCGCCGGGGCGGCCGACACCGCTGCGTCGCCCGAGACCCCTTGGCCCGCGGACGATGCGACGCCGGCGGCCCGACGTACGTCCCGTCGCGCGCTGCTCGGCTTCGGCGGCGCCGCGGTTGCCGGCGCGGCGCTCGGCGCGGGAGTGGCGGCGCCGGTCGCATGGCAAGCGTCGAGCAACGCGGCGACCCCGATCGACATCGTCGAGTTCTTCGGCCGATACCAGGCCGGCATCGCGACCCCCGCGCCGGCACGGCTGGCCTTCGCCACCTACGACCTGACCGTCGACGGAACGCTCGCGCAACGCCAGGCCGCGCTGAAGGCCCTGTTGCAGGCGTGGTCGCTCGCGGCCGCGGCCATGACGACCGGTCATCCGGTGCCCGGCGACCTCACCGACCCGGAGGCGCCGCCTGCCGACACCGGCGAGGCGTACGGCTCCTCCCCCGCCAACCTCACGATCACCGTCGGCTTTGGCCCGTCGCTGTTTGACGACCGGTTCGGTCTCGCCGGTCGCCGACCGGGAGCGCTCGCCGATCTGCCCCGGCTGCCGCCGGAGGACCTCGATCCGGCGCGCAGCGGTGGGGACCTGTGTGTGCAAGCGTGTTCGGACGATCCGGTCGCGGCGTTCCACGTGATCCGCAACTTCGCCCGTCTTGGCCGCGGCACCGTCGTGATGCGGTGGTCGCAACTCGGGTTCGGCAAGGCGACCTCCAACGGCGCCGACCAGGCGACCCCCCGCAACCTGATGGGTTTCAAGGACGGCACCCGCAATATCGACGGCGCCGACCGGGCCTCGATGAACGCACATGTCTGGGTCGGCGGCGAGACCGACCAGCCATGGATGCGCGACGGCAGTTACCTTGTGGTGCGCCGGATCCGAATGCGCATCGAAGCATGGGACCGCGACTTCCTGGCCGACCAGCAGAACGTGATCGGCCGGCACAAATACTCCGGCGCGCCGTTGACCGGAGCGGCCGAGTTCGACACGCCGGACTTCGCCGCGAAGGACGGCCACGGCGAGCCGGTCATCCCGATGGACGCACACATCCGGCTCGTCGCGCACGAGAATGCCGGTGGGATCCGGATCCTGCGGCGCGGGTATTCGTTCACGGACGGCATGATCGCCGACAGTGGTGAACTCGACGCCGGGCTGTTCTTCATGGCGTACCAGAAGGATCCCCGGTCGCAGTTCGTCGCGCTGCAGCGACGGCTGGGCGCGGCCGACGCGTTGAACGAATACATCGAGCACGTCGGCTCGGGTCTCTACGCGTGTCCGCCGGGGCTGCGCGGACCAGGCGACTACTGGGGGTCCGGGCTCATCGGCTAGGCGGGCTCGCCGTGGGCGAGCAATTCGGCCAGGTGCTGGCCGCGGCGCCCGGCCAGCTGGTCAAGCTGGGTACGACAGGAGAAGCCGTCGGCGAGCACCACCGCGTCGTCGCCGGCGTCCCGTATCGCCGGCAGGAGCGACGTCTCGGCAACCGCGACGGACACGTCGTAGTGACCGCGTTCGACACCGAAGTTGCCGGCCAGCCCACAGCAACCGCCCACCGCGTCGACCGTCGCGCCGGCCCGACGCAGGAGTGCACGATCCGCGGACCAACCCATCACCGCGTGATGGTGGCAGTGCGGCTGCGCGATTGCCCGTACGCCCGTCAGGTCAGGCAGTTCGGCCTTGCGTTCGGTGAGCAGTTCGGCGAGCGTACGGGTCGCGCCGGCGACGGCAACTGCGCGACGGTGATCGGTGTCGTCGGCGAACAGGTGCGCCGCGTCCCCCCGGAACACCGCGGTGCAGGACGGCTCCAGCCCGACGATCGGGACGCCCTCGTCGGCACTCGGCGCGAGCGCCGACACGCTGCGCCGCAGGATCCGGCGGGCCGCGTCGAGCTGACCGGTGCTGATCCAGGTGAGCCCGCAGCACAGGCGCTTTGGCGGGATGCGCACCGAGAATCCGGTCCGTTCGAGCACGCTCACCGCCGCGATGCCGACCTCCGGCGTGAAGTGATCGGTGAACGTGTCGACCCACAGCATCACCGGGTCGCCGCTGGCGGATGGGTGATCGGCAAACCAGCGCCGGAACGTACGCGGAGCAAACCGCGGCACGTCGCGCCGTGCGTCGACACCAGCGAGCCGCTTGCCAACCGCCGAGGCGCGACCGTGCAACGCGGCGTTCGCGAGTGCCGGCATGGTCGACGCGATGCGTGCCCAGCGCGGTAGCCAGCCGAGCGAGTAGTGCGACATCGGGCGGAGTCGGCGGCGGTACGCCTGGTGCAGCACCTCGACCTTGTACGTCGCCATGTCCACGCCGGTCGGACAGTCCGACGAGCACCCCTTGCACGCGAGGCACAGGTCCAGCGACTGGCGCACCTCCTCGGCCCGCCATGCGTCGCGTACCAAGCTGCCGTTGACCATCTCTTGCAGCACTCGTGCCCGCCCGCGGGTGCTGTCCTTCTCGTCGCGCGTCGCGAGGTACGACGGGCACATGACGCCGCCGGCGCCCGTCGTGTCGGCGCGACACTTACCGACCCCACTGCAGCGATGCACCGCCGCGGCGAAGTCGCCGGAGTCGTCGGCGTACGTGAACCCCAACCGGCTCCGCACCGCCGGCACTGGGAGCCGAAGGTCCGCGTCGAACGGCCGCGGCCGCACCAGCACACCCGGGTTCAGGAGATCGTCCGGGTCGAAGATCGCCTTCGTCGCGGCGAACGCACGCAGTGCGTCCGGCGAGTACATCATCGGCAGCAGCTCACCCCGAGCCCGGCCGTCGCCATGCTCGCCGGACATCGATCCGCCATAGGACGCGACCAATTTGGCGGCGGCCACGAGGAACGATCGGAACGCGGTGGCGCCGTCCGAGCGGTCGAGCGGGAAGTCGATGCGAATGTGGACGCAGCCGTCGCCGAAGTGCCCGTACGGGACGCCGGACACGCCGTGGCCGGCCATCAACGCATCGAAATCGCGTAGGTAGTCGCCGAGCCTTGCGGCCGGTACCGCGGCGTCCTCCCAACCGGAGTAGAACCGGCGGCCGTCAACCGGCCGCGACGCGAGGCCGGCGCCGTCTTCGCGGATCCGCCACAGTGCCTGCGCCTCGTCGGCGTTGTCGATGATCCTGCTGTCCAGCGCGCCGGCCGCCGCGATCACGCTCGCCGCCCTCGCGATCAGCTCCGCCGTCGAGTCGCCGGCCAGCTCCACGAACAGCCAGCCGCTGCCGGTCGGCAGATCGGGCACCGCACCCGGTCCGCGCAGGTCGATCACCACGTCCACGATCCGTCGATCGAGTCCCTCGATCGCGGTCGGCTCGAACCGGACCAGAGCGGGTGCCGCGTCCGCCGCGGCCGGCATGTCCGGGTATCCGAGCGCGACCAGCACCGTGGCTGGCGGGTTCGGCACCAGCCGTAGCGTGGCGCCGAGCACCACGCCGAGCGTGCCCTCGGTGCCGACAAACGCCTTTGTCACGTCGAAGCCATGTTCGGGCAGCAGGTGTTCGAGGCTGTATCCGGATCCTTGGCGCCCGAACCGACCAAACTCGGTGCGGATCGTCGCGAGGTTCGTCGCCACAACGTCCTGCCACGCGGCAAGCATCGGATCCACCGCCGTCGTCGCGGCGGCCGGCGTCCCGGACGACATCCGTAGCCGTTGGCCAGTCCCGGCGACCACGTCGAGGGCGGCCACGTTGTCCGACGTCCGGCCGTATCCGAGCGCACGCGAACCGCACGAGTTGTTGCCGATCATCCCGCCGAGCGTGCAGCGGTTGTGCGTGGACGGATCGGGCCCGAAACGCAACCCGTACGGCCGCAGCGCGCGTTGCAGATCGGCGAGCACGATCCCGGGCTGGACCGTCACGGTGCGCGCCGCCACGTCGATCCGGTCGACGTGGTTGAAGTGCCGCGACATGTCGAGCACGAGACCGGTGCCGACCGCGTTACCGGCGATCGACGTACCCGCGCCGCGGGCCGTCACGGGTACGCCCAGCCGGCGGCAAACGTCGAGCGCCGCGATGATCTCGTCGGCGGAACGCGGGAACGCGACGACTCGCGGTACGACCCGATACAGCGACGCGTCGGTGGAATATTCGGCGCGGCGCCGTGCCGAGTCGTCGACCTCGTCAACGCCGGCCCGACGCAGCCCGGCAACCAGTTCCGCGGTCAACTGTGCTTCCCCGGTCGAGTCGGCTTCCGCGGTCAAGTCGGCAGCGGGCGGCGTGTGTGGCGTGGACATCGTTGGGGATCCTCGGCGGACGCTACGACAGCACCCGCAGGCCGATCGTCTCGGGCATCGCGCGAAGCTCGGTCAGCACTTCCTCCGAGAAGTTCCGGCCGATGTCGGTCAGCACGTATCCGACCTCGCCGCGAGTCGCGAGCAATTGGCCCTCGACGTTCACCGCGTGCCTGGCCAGGATGCTGTTCACCTGGGCCAGCACGCCTGGCGTGTTGCGGTGGATGTGCGCGAGCCGGTGGGTCGTCTCGCGTGCTAGGAGCGCGACCGACGGCAGGTTCGCGCTCAGCGTGGTGTTGCCGTCCGCGACGAACGTGACGAGCTTGTTCGCGACGAACCGGCCGATGTCGGCCTGCGCCTCCTCAGTCGACCCGCCGATGTGCGGCGTAAGGATCACGTTCGGCAGGCCACGCAGCTCCGAGCGGAACTCCTCGCCGCGGTTCTTCGGCTCGTGCACGAAGACGTCCACGGCCGCACCGGCGATGTGCCCGCTGGCGAGGTGACGGCGCAGCGCCGCGTGGTCGATGACGAATCCGCGCGACAGGTTCAGGAACAGGCTGCGCGGACGCATCCGGGCAAACTGCGCGTCGCCGAAGAAGCCGCTGTTGCCGGCGCGGCCGTCGACGTGGAGTGTGACCACGTCCGCTACCTCGAGCAGATCTTCGAGCGTCTCGCAGCGCCGCGCGTTGCCCAGCGAGAGCCGGTCATCCGTGTCGTAGAAGTAGACGGTCATGCCGAGGTTCTCGGCGAGTACGGACAACTGGGTGCCGATGTTGCCGTACCCGACGATGCCCAGCGTGCGGCCGCGCACCTCGTGGCTGCCCTGCGCGTCCTTATCCCATACGCCGCCGTGCATCTTCTCGTTCTTGTCGGTCAGCCGGCGGGTGAGCGCGATGATCTCAGCAAGCGCGAGCTCTACGACGCTTCGGGTGTTGGAGAACGGCGCGTTGAACACCGCCACACCGCCGGCCGCGGCCGCGGCGAGGTCGATCTGGTCCGTGCCGATGCAGAACGCGCCGACCGCGACGAGTCGGTCCGCGGCGTCCAGCGCCCGTGGCGTGACGCGCGTCTTCGACCGGATGCCGAGCAAGCTCACGCCTGGGAGGCGCTCGACCAGCTCGTCCTCGTCGAGGGCGGAGGACAGCGTCTCGACGAGATATCCCTCCGACTCGAGGCGCGAGACCGCCTCGGGATGGATGTTCTCGACCAGTAGCGCGCGGATCTTCCCGTCCGTCATCAGACACCCATTCCGCGATCCGGCCGGGGCCGGCCCGCCTCCGTCGACTCCGCATCCAAGACTGCGCATGCTGCGCACGCTCGGGCTGCGCTTACTCGAATCAGCGGCGGCGTTGCCGGTTCGACCATCACAACATTAGCCGAGAGCAGGTCGCCGCATCCCGGACACCGCGGCGCCATGATCGCACCGGCGGCGCACCGCCCGAATGCCACCGAGGGTAGGCGAATCTCCGCGTTTGTCCGGCCTCATCGACTGTGTCAATTCCGGCGCACGCCCATTGCCACCCGGAGCCATGTTCAGCGGTGATCCGTTGCGTAGCCGCCACCGGTCATCCTTTTCAATTCATTGATGCCAGATTGCAAACGAATTCATCGCCCCATTGATGGCCGCCTCTCAATACGAAGCGTATTCGTCCCTTTGTGGACTTGATTCAATGTCGATCATCCGGCATCGTCGGAATGCTCTCGACGACCCGTTGCGTAGGGCTCGAGACCAAGATCAGCACCGTCGATACCCACGGTGGGAGGCATTCGTGACAACAAGCTCGCGTGGCCGGCGTTTTGCGCGCGCCGGCCTCGCCGTGGCGGTCTTCGGCTTGGCGCTGGCCGGCGCCATCCTGCCGGGAGCCGCGGCTGCCGCATCAACGAACATCGGTTACGTACGGCTGGCGCACCTGTCGCCCGACACACCGGACGTCGATGTCTATCTCGACTCGGCGTCGTCCCAGATCAAGGAGCAGGTCTTCAAGGGCGTCGGCTACGGCGTGATGTCCGGCTACCTCAAGTTGCCAGTCGGTGAGTACGCCGTATCGATGCGCGTCGCCGGTGCCGATCCGAGCACACCTCCGGTGCTGACCACCGATGTCACCGTGCTCAAGGGTCACGCGTACACGGTCGCGGGTGTGGGTCGCCACGCCGGACTCGGACTGAAGGTGTTCAACGACGACCTGTCCAGCCCGATGAACGGCAAGGCCAAGGTGCGGATCATTCAGGCGTCGATCAAGGAACCCCAGCTGAACGTGTCGATGACCGACGGCGAGAAGATCGGCTCCAACGTCTCCTTCGCCACCACGACCGCCTACCACCAGGTCAAGTCCGGCAACTTCTCGATCCTGGTCACACCGTCCGGTGGCGGCAAGACCACGAAACTGCGCGTCCATCTCCAGCCGGACAGCGTCTACTCGCTGCTGATCCTGGACGGGAAGACGTCGCTCGAGCCGGACCTCAAGGTCGACGCGGGCCGCCAGGGCGACGTGCCGGTCGGCGCCGTACAGACCGGCCTCGGTGGCGCCGCACCGCGATCGCTACCGGTGCTCGCGGTGTCCGTGCTCGCGCTGGCTGGCGTCGCGTTCGCTGGCATCGCCTGGACCACCCGGCGCCGGCTCCGGCCGGCGGTCGTCAGTCCGGACCGGGCGGCGCCGCTCGCGCGACAGTCGGACGACCGCGTGTCGAATTCCCGGTAGCGGGCGTCGGATTGACGACACCGGCTCGACGGCCATCTGCGGTTGCGGACTTGATCCGGCGATCTCGATGAAGTGAACTCGGCGTAGTGAACCACCCGCATTGGTCAGTCGCAGTGCACCGCACCGACACGACGCGCCATCCGGTCAGCGTCGTGTCGGCGGTGCTGAGCATCGTCGTGTTCGGAGTCGCGGTCGCGCTCGGCACCAACGCGTTCGGCCTACGCGCGCTCATACCGCGAGCGGCCGGGCCGGTGTGGGTCGATCCGTCGACGGCCGGCGCGCACCTGTCCGGTTCGACTGGCACGCCGGGACCGGGCGGGACCGGGTCAGGCACGGGCCAGGCGAGTTCGGCGCTGACTGGTCCGCCGACCAATATCCGGATACCGAAGATCAAGGTCAACACCACGATCGTGCCACTCGCGCTCGACTTGGCCGGCGCGCTCGAACCGCCAACGAGCTTCACCCAGGTGGGCTGGTACGCGGAGGGCACCGCGCCGGGCGATGTCGGGCCGGCGATCCTCGCCGGGCACTACGACAACCAGATCAGCGGCACTGTCTTCTATCGACTGCGGTTGCTGGCCGCTGGCGATCACGTCCAAGTGAAGCGCGGCGGCACCTGGATAGACTTCACCGTGGTGGCCACCGGTGAGTACTCGAAACAGGACTTCCCGACGGCGAGGGTGTATGGGCCGACACCCGACGCCGAGCTTCGACTGATCACCTGCGGGGGCACGTTCAACGGCCGCGTCGGTTCGTACGACGACAACATCGTCGTCTACGCGGTGGCTTCACAGTGATGGCTTCAAAGTGACGGCTGAACAGTGACGGCTCCAACAGTGACGGCTCCAACAGTGACTGCTCCAACAGTGATGGCACCGAAGTGAAGGCGCGCCGATGACAGATCGCATCGTCGCCGGGCGATACCGGCTCGGCAGCCGGATCGGTGTCGGCGGCATGGGTCGGGTCTGGCACGCCTACGACGAAGTGCTGCGTCGCGAGGTAGCGGTAAAGGAAGTCATGCTGCCCGAGACGCCGAGCGAGAACGAGGCGCACGAGCTGTCCATGCGTACGCTCCGCGAGGCGCAGGCCGCGGCACGCCTGTCCCATCCGAACGTGGTGCGCGTCTACGACGTCATGTACGCCGACGACCGGCCGTGGATCGTCATGGAATACATCCCGTCGCGATCGCTCGCGCAGGTCATCAAGACCGAGGGTCCATTGCGCCCGGAGCAGGTCGCACGGGTCGGCATCGCGGTGCTGGACGCGCTGTGCGCGGCACATGCCGCCGGCGTGCTGCACCGCGACATCAAGCCGGGCAACGTGCTGCTGGCCGAGGACGGCCGCGTCGTGTTGACCGACTTCGGGCTGGCCACGTTCGAAGAGATCGGCATCGCGCTCACCCAGTCCGGCATCGTGCACGGCTCACCGCAGTTCATCGCGCCGGAACGGGCCTTGGACGGCACCTCGAGCGTCGAGGCGGACATGTGGTCGCTCGGTGCCACGCTCTACGCCGCCGTCGAGGGTCAGTCGCCGTACGCTCGCCCCACGTCGTACCAGACGCTCGCCGCGTTGGCGACGTCGCCGCCCGACCCGCCGAAGCAGGCGGGTGCGCTGAAGCCGGTGCTCGCCGGTCTGCTGCGCCGCAAGCCGTCCAGTCGCTTGAAGGCGGCCGACGTAAGGCTGCGTCTGCAACGTGTGGCGAGCGGCGACGTCGGCCGCCGCTTTCCCATGCCGCGACGACCCGCCGCCGACGATCCAAGCGGCGTCGGAACCGCACTACCCGCCGCGACGGCCGACCGGGCCGCGTCCGGCGGAACGGACGCCGCGGCTGGCGCCAACCCGCCGATCGAATGGCGCAGCGCCGACGGCGGCATCGTCACAGCGCCGCCCGTCAGCAGCCAGCCGGCCAGCACACGACCCGGCAGCACTCAACCCGCCAGCACTCAACCACCCGGCACTCAACCGCCCAGTGCCCAGCCCGCCAGCATCGGATCCGACAGCATCGGCTCGCACGCCGGCTCCACTGGCACGTTGCGGCCGAACTCGACGCCCGCGCCTCGCACGTCGGGGTCCCGCACAACACCGGCCGGACCGCGGGAGGACTCCGATACCAAGGAAGAGCTGTCGGCGCCGCCACGGCGAGCACGATGGCGACTGGCCGCGGTCGTTTCCGCGGTCGTCATCGTCCTGGCCGGCGGCGGCTACGTCGCGCAGCGCCAGCTTCGGACGTCGCACGAGACCAGTCCGCCGGCGTCGACCACATCAGACCGGTCGACCACACCCGGCGCGGTGGCGACGCCCAGCACGGCTGCGCCGTCCGGCGTTCCTGTGCTCGCCAACGTCGGATTTCCGTGCGACGAGTCACCGCCGGCCAACCCAGTGGCCGTGCCACCCCTGAAAGCCACCTACAACGGCCTCGCCACGGTGCCAAACTGGACATGGTTCGACTTCACCCCGGACTTTCCGGTCGCGCTTCCGGTCGGATGGTCGATCGCACGCAGCGCGATCACAGCATGCCTTTACGACCAGACCGGGCGCCCGGCCAGGATCGCCATGCACGAGTCGCAGCCGCAGGGCGAGGCCGCCATCGACGCGTCGGCGGCCATGCGGCTGTATCAGCACATGATCGAAACCCTCTCGGGCTTCCACGTCGTGGACCCAGTGACCGCTTCGATGCGGGTCGCGCCCGGGATGACCAGCTCGACGATCACCTACACCTACAATTCGGCAGTCGGACCGCTCTACACGTGGGCCCGCATCTACCTGACGCGAGGCGACGCCTACCTGATGTCGTTCACGACGCTGGCGTCGAGCGTGGACTCGGACCAAGTGGTATGGGGCAGCCTCACGGGCAGCGTGGTCGCCGCGCACGTGGCGTCGGCCGGCGGCTGATCGGATCGGGCGCTTCCGGCCAATCGCCCGCCTCGGGCGCAAACACCCAGTTCAATGGTGCACATGGCGGACACGACACCATGGGTACCCAGACCGGATCGTCGCCGTCGGTGGCTCGTCTCGGTGGCGGCGGCCAGCGCCGTCGGGGCCGGTGCCCTGCTCGGCGCGGCGCCGGCGTACGCGGCCTCAGGCGCCGATCTCACGGTCAGCCTCGCGAACGAGGCTGACGCGGTGCCGGGCGAACCGATCACGTACATCATCGGCGTCGCGGACAAGGGCCCGTCGAAGGCAGCCGGCCTGTCGATCGACTTCACGACGTCCGCTGCGCTGACAAAGGTCACGTACTCGATCATTGACGGCCGCTGCCACACCCATGCGAAGGAGGTGACGTGCCGGTGGAAGTCGGCACTGCCGGTCGGACACCACCGGACCATCACGATCACCGGCGTGATGTCGAGCAAGATCGCTAAGGGTACGCACGTCACGAACTCCGTCACCGTCCACAGCACCACGAAGCGGATCAACAAGGCTGACGACAAGGCGACCGACAACTACGTCATCGGCGTACCGCAGATCGCCGCACCCGTCGCGGTGCCGACACCGTCGATCAACCCGACCAGCAAGCTCGCTCATCTGACAAAGACCGCGGCCAAGATGGCCGACTACTCGTCGCATATCGTGTTCTGGACTCTCATCGTGCTCGGCGCCGCGTTTGTCTGGTTCTCCGTTGGGCTCGCGCTGCACCACCGGCGCCGCGCCGCTGAGGCCGACTTCGACGCCAACGACTTCCACCGTGACGACGAGGACACCTGACGGGACCCGTGACATCGTTGCGCGGCACACGCTACGAGATCGACTGCGCACTGCCCGGTCGCCTCGCGACGATGGCGCATCCCCGCGGTCTGACCGCGCTCGACGACGACATGGCCGCGTTACGCGCGGACGGCGTCGACGTAGTGCTGAGCCTGCAGACCGCCGAGGAACGTGCCGAGCTTGGCCTGACCGACGAGTCCGGTGCCGCCCAGCGGGCCGGCATGACCTACCGCGAGATGCCGATCCGCGACATGAGTACACCCAATCTCGCGGTGGCCGGGAGCACGGTGGATGACATCGTCGCGGACCTACGCGCGGGCCGACACGTCGTCGTGCACTGTTGGGCGGGCATCGGCAGGTCGTCCACCATCGCCGCGGCGGTGCTGATCCGGCTCGGCGCCTCGGCGGCGGACGCCTGTGAGACCGTCAGCGGCGCGCGGGGCATGCGCGTCCCGGAGACGCAGGAGCAGCGCGCCTGGCTCGACGAATGGGCAGCCGCCTGTGTAGACGGGTTCACCGCCTGAACCGGCTCTGGCCAGCGGATCGGTCCATCAGCGGCCCGGCCCATGAGCGCCGGCTCAGTCGAGCAGCGCCGACCACGCGGATTGCGCCGTCCGGCGCCAGGCGTCGTGGCGGTCGCGGAACGTCTCGGCCGCGGTGCGTCCTACCCAGCCCGGCGGCAGCAGGTCCGCCGGCAGCTGCGGGTCGATCATCGGCATCCGCCGCCAGGCGTGCACGAGCCGGATCTGCGCGAGCATCGTATCGACCGGTGTGGTCGGTCGCAGGCTGGCCACGAGTTCTCCGAATGCCTGGTAGTGCGAGGCCACCGCGGACAGGTCCCACGCCCGCGCTACGAGTTCGGTTGGCGAGCCGATGCCGGCGAACGGACCGACGAACGAGTAGGCGTCGTCGGCGAGCCCGAGTTCGGCGAGCACCTCCTTGGCCTCGGCCTCGGCATCGGCGTGCGCGCAGATCCACACGCCGGGCGCCGGGCTGCCGAACCCCGCCCAGGCCAACCGGGTACGGATGACGTGCCGCGCCTGCCGGCGACTCTCCGGCACGCTCACGAGCAGCACGAGCCAGCGGCCGTCCCAGGCGGCGCCGGGCGGTGCGAAGCCGTAGATGCGGCGCGCCCCGTCGCGAAGCAGCCGTTCGCCGGCGTCGGTCAGCCGCCACTGCGTGCGCCGGCCGCTCCGGGTCGACTCCAGCCAGCCGTCCGTCGCGGTACGCGCGAGGGCCTGGCGTGCCGCCGTCGGCTCCACGCCGAGCCCGGCCATCACGTCGACGAACGTCGCGGTCCACACCGGTCGGCCGCCGGGGAGCACGAACTCACCGAGTACGGTCAGCAGCAGCCACCGTGCGGAGTCGGTCGGCACCCGCCGGCCGCCGGACCGTGCCGGCACCCGAAGTCCACGCGGCCGGTCGGCAGAGGCCGGCGCCGCTCCGGTGAGAGTGGCTAGCGGCTCAGGCAAGATGCACGTACTCGTAGTCGAATGGCTTGCCGTTGATGGTGTTCCGCGGCGGCGCGATCCAAGCGGCGATCTTGCCCGGCTCGTGTACCGGCCGCATCAACGACCGTACGTGTGTCTTGTCCACTTCGGTCGGCAGCCAGCGGTGCTTCTGCGCGTCCCAGACCTCGGGCGGCAGAAGCTCACCGTCCGGCGATGCCTCGATAGAAGCGAACGCGCCGACCTTCCGGTTGAACGCCACGTGCGGCAGCTTCAGCTGCTGTGGCAGCCCGGCGCGCGACAGGTCGCGGTTCCACCGGTCGACGCCGTGCTGGCAATCCGCGATGTATTCGCGCCGCAGATCGAGGTTCAGTCCGACGAGCGCGCTGACCTCCGCGCGCCCGATGTCACCGTCCACCATCGCATCGACGTACGTGGCGTCGCCAGTCAGCACGTGGTCGTCGGCGCGGCGCTCCTCGTTCCACCGGCCCTTGAGCCCGGCGGTGTAGTAGTTCGCCACGTTCGTTGACGTTTCGCTGCCGAACAGGTCGAGCGACACGCTGAAGTGGAAGTTCAGGTACTTCTGGATCACGTCGAGCGGGATGCCGCCGTACGGGCCGATCTCGTCGGTGTCGTGTTCGACCATGAGTTGTGCGGTGCGCTCCACGATGCGGTCGACACCGGTGGTGCCGACGAACATGTGGTAGGCCTCCTCCTTCAGCATGAACTCACACGTGCGCGACAGCGGGTCGAAGGCGCTTTGCTTGAGCGTGCCCAGTTGGTATTTGCCGTCTCGATCGGTGAAGTGCGTGAACATGTAGAACGACAGCCAGTCCGGCGTCTCCTCGTTGAACGCGCCGAGGATCCGTGGCGCGTCGGCCGAGCCGGAGTTGCGGTGCAGCAACTGCTCCGCCTCGTCGCGGCCCTCCCGTCCGAAGTACGCATGCAGCAGGTAGACCATCGCCCACAGGTGACGACCTTCCTCCACGTTGACCTGGAACAGGTTGCGCAGGTCGTAGAGGCTCGGCGCGGTTGCACCGAGGTTGCGCTGCTGCTCGACGGAGGCCGGCTCGGTGTCGCCCTGGATCACGATGAGGCGCTGCAGGCTTGCCCGATATTCGCCCGGCACCTTCTGCCACGCCGGCTCACCTTTGTGCGCACCGAACCCGATCCGCCGATCCGGTGCACGCTCGGCGAGGAAGATGCCCCATCGGTAGTCGCGCATCGGCACGTGGTCGAAGTGTGCCCAGCCCTCGCGGCCAACGTTGATCGCGGTACGCAAATAGACGTCCCGGGTGGGCAGCGTCGGGCCCATCGAGTCCCACCAGTTGATGAAGTTCGGCTGCCACGATTCGAGCGCCCGCTGCAGGCGCCGATCCTCGTGCAACTCGACGTTGTTCGGGATCTTCTCCGAGTAGTCGGTCGGCGTGGTCATCGGTACCTCCGAATCGGGCGCGTTACACGCGGCGACGATCAAACGACGGACGCTGGCCGGTGCCGTAGCGCCGCAGCGCGCCGTCCGGGCCGGCCGCGTTCGGTCGCATGAAGATCCAGTTCTGCCATGCGGTGAGTCGGGCGAAGATCTTTGTCTCCAACGTCTCCGGGCCGACGAACCGGTGGTTCGCCTCCATCCCGGTCAGCGCGTCCGGGTTGAAGCTCGCGCGCTCCTCCACCGCGACCCGCACCTCGTCGTCCCAGTCGATGTCGTCGGGCGTGAACGTGACCAGGCCGAGCGCGGCCGCCTCGGCGGCGAGCAGCGCTTCGCCGGCGCGCGACTCGACCCGTGCAAGCGCTGCCGGGTCGTGGACGAACCGCGTGGCGAGCCGTGACAGGCCGTTCGCCATCGGCAGCGGGCCGAGGTTCATCGCGCCGACGGTGAGCACGGCCGCTTCCTGGTCCGCGTCGAACACACCATCAAGCTGGTACGTCCGATCCGCGGCGAGCGCGATCTCGAGCAGCGATCCGGCGAAGCAACTGCCCGGTTCGACGAGCGCGACGAGGCTTCGGCTGGTCATGTCGAGTCGCTTGAACGTGCGCTTCAGCAGAGCGACGACCTCGCGCGCGAGCCAATGGTCGGCGTTGGCGAGCAAGAACGCGTCGAAGGCGAGCACGCGGCCGGCGTCGCCATCGGTGCGCAGCAACCACGTACCGATCTCGAGCTCGTTGCACCGCAGGTGGCAGATCACGTCGTCGAGGTCGCGGGCCATGGCGAGCGGCCAGGTCGAGGCGTCGACCTCGTCCATCGAGTCCGGCGGCGCCGCGTCCGGTCCGCGTACGGTGATGGTCGCGGCCCGGACGTCCCGGTCGATCACGACGGTGACGTACCGATAGTCGACGCCGTTCGCCGACGTCGCGCACTCGATCGGCGTCAACGCGACGCCGCGCGCATCACTTGGGCGCGGAGCCGTCGTGGCAAGTGTCGCGGCGGCCTCCACGGCACGCTCGGCGACCGTCTCGGCGAACCGTACGCGTGGCACCGCCTCGTCCACGAGACGCCACTCGACCGCGGTCTTTCCGCCGATGCCCTCCGACTTCGTCGCGAACACATCCGCGAGATCCCGGCGTACGTGTCGCTTGTCGACCAGTCGCGTCAGCCCGCCGGTGGCCGGCAGCACGCCGAGCAGCGGCAGTTCCGGCATGGACACCGCGGTCGACCGGTCGTCGACGAGCATGATGCGCTCACACGCGAGCGCGAGTTCGTACCCGCCGCCGGATGCCGTACCACCACACGCGGCGATCCAGGTCTGGCCGCGCTCGGCGGCGGCGTCCTCGATCGCGATGCGCGTCTCGTTCGTGAACTTGCAGAAGTTCACCTTCCACGCGTGGTCGGCGGCGGCCAGCATGCGGATGTTCGCGCCGGCCGAGAACACCTTGTCCTTGGCGCTGGTCAGGATGACCGAGCGCACCTCGGGATGTTCGAATCGGAGCCGCGCGACGACGTCCGCCAGCTCGATGTCCACGCCGAGGTCGTAGGAGTTCAGCTTCAGCTCGTACCCGGGGCGGATGCCGCCGTCTTCGGCGACGTCCATGGTCACGGTCGCGACCGGGCCGTCGTACGTCACCCGCCAATGCCGGTACGCACTCGGGTCGACCTGGAACGACACGGCGGGAGCCAAGGCGCGAGAGTCACTCGCCATGACCCCCATTGTTCTACACAACCGTCACACGTCGTCAAGGATTTGTCGTACGTTTGGCGGACTCCGGCGCTCGGACCTTTCGGACCGCTACCGTTCCAGCGGGAAGATCAGGCAGGTCGACGTCGCATGCGCGACGAGCTTGCCGGCCGAGATCACGCCAACGTGCATCGACCCGAGCAGGTTGAAGTGAACTGTGTGCCTCGCGGCAATGGCTACGCTTCGGCACCCCTCGGCTCGAGAGAGAGCGTGACGCTTCCCGCCCCGGTCGCCTCGATGCGTCCGAACGCCAGCGTGTCCGCGATCGGTGGCAACGGCAGCTCGCCGCTTGCCAACTTCTCGAACAACTCGAGCCCGCTGAGCCCGGCCACGGCGTCCGCGAGCGCCACCGGATCGTGCCAGCGGTGCGTTCGGGTGGGCACGCGATCCGAAGCAACGTCGTCGTCCGCGGTCCCTGCATCGGTTGCGGCTTCGGTCATAGACGCAGCCTGTCAGCGAAGCGCTGAGTCTGTCAACGAGACT
>DATFRR010000150.1:0-21048 GCA_035263025.1 Micromonosporaceae bacterium | reverse complement strand
CTGCTTGCCCGTGGTACGCAATGTCATGGTGCGTCATATCGTCGGTCCACTGCCGGTACGACGTCACCGTCGCTCTCGCGAGTACGCCATGGCTCTCCAGCCGTCCTCGGACAACCAGGGCGCGCGCCGCAAGCACGAAGAGCGCCACCGGCATCGCAAACGTGATCCAGAGCAATGTTCGCAATGCGTACTCCTTGGCGCAGGAGCGGGTGTCCTTCATAGCCGCATATCGATTCTCGGCTTCCGCCAGCACCTCGTCAATGGCGATGGGTCGAGTCGGCAACGAGTAATGCCAGCCATGTTCCTCGACAACGCCGAGATGAGATATCACGCGGACACTCCCCAGCATCCGCGTACGCGGCAGCATGGCGGATCGCGGATAGGCTTCTAAGTCGTGAGCCGTCGCAGCGAACCTCCACCGTCGACAGCGGCGCCGGCCGATGCCAGCGGTCGGGACATGGGATCGGGAGACCGACTCATGCCGGCGAAGCCGCGATATCCGACCGACCACGAGCCACGGATCGACGTGCGCAGTGCGTTGGGGCGCTTCGACGACTTCGCCGCGGTCGTTGGCACGCGACGGCCTGACGCGGGTGGCTGCTGGTGCATGGCCTACCGGGACAGCCGTACGGCCGGTCCCGAGCGGCCCGAATACATGCGGCGCGAGTGCGCCACCGATCCGGGGCCTGGCGTGCTCGCCTACGTGGACGACATCGTGGCGGGTTGGTGCTCCATCGCGCCCCGCACGAGCTACCGGCGGCTGCTCAATTCGCGCACCATCCCCATCCTCGACGACCGTGACGCTTGGATCGCCGTTTGCTTCGTCGTCCGCGGTGGATATCGCAAGCACGGATTGATGCATCATCTCCTCGCCGGCGCGGTGGAGCATGCGGCCGAATACGGCGCCGAGGTCGTCGAGGGCTACCCGGTCGATGTTGGCGATCGGGTTGACGTCATTTCCGGCTATGTAGGAACGGTCGACCTATTCGAGCGGGCCGGATTCGTACGAGCGGCGCCCACCACCGCCCACAGCGGAGGTCAGCCGCGCTGGGTGATGCGCAAGGTGCTGCGCTGAGCGCGCCGATCACCTGGACTTGTCGGCCTCGCAGTTGCCGGAACGCGTCGGTCGCCTGATTGCGGTCCTCGCCGTGGATCCGCAGCTCATGTCGGTCACCGGACAGTCCCGAGACGTCGCTGAACTGGCCCGCCGCCACCGGATCAATGTCACCGACTGACAAGACTGCACGCGACCAGCTCATCGTGCATGTCCGCGGACAGACCAGCAAAAAGTCGCAGCAGCAACTGTGTCGCGCGACTCTCGCGGAGATCATCATCGTCGCGCGTGCTCCGCGTTCTTAAACAAAACCTGACCGAAGGGCGTAAGGACATGACCAACTCGGACGAACCTCAGATCCTCAGGGGTCTTCGTAGACTCCCCGAATCAGAGCGAACGCTGTCGGGCGAGTAAGGACTGAGAGCCATGCGCACGCAATCTCTGTATTCGTGCCAGGCCTCCGCCCGGCGTTCGAGTCCGAAGAGCAATCTCCCCGGTGATCGTCGGTTGGGGCAGTTTGGCGGATCGTCGGTCTTGCGAACGTCGCCGGGCGACCGCAATGCCTAACCAGAACGTTGCGGTCCAGCTCAGGGGCGTCCGAAAGACGTTCGGCGACGTCCACGCGGTCCGCGGTCTCGACCTGGACATCGCCCACGGCGAGTTCTTCGCAATGCTCGGCCCATCGGGATCCGGCAAGACGACCGTGCTGCGAATGATCGCCGGTTTCGAGGTGCCCGACGCGGGCCGGGTGCTGCTTGACGGGCAGGACGTCACCGAGCGGCCGCCGTTCGAACGCGACGTCAATACCGTTTTCCAGGACTATGCGCTGTTCCCCCACATGTCGGTAGCGCAAAACATCGCCTATGGCTTGCGCGTCAAGGGCGTCGGCAAAGCCGAGCGCACGGCGCGGGCGGCGCAGGCGCTGGCCCAGGTGCAACTCGATGGGTACGGCAGCCGGCGGCCGGACCAACTCTCCGGTGGGCAGCGGCAGCGGGTGGCGCTCGCTCGCGCGCTCGTCAACCGGCCGAAGGTGCTGCTGCTTGATGAACCGCTCGGTGCCCTGGATCTGAAACTGCGTCAGCAAATGCAGGTCGAGCTCAAGGCCATTCAGCGTGATGTCGGCATCACATTCATCTTCGTGACGCACGACCAGGAAGAGGCGTTGACGATGAGTGACCGGATCGCCGTCTTCAACCACGGAGTTGTCGAGCAGGTAGGCACCTCGACGGATGTGTACGAGCAGCCGGCGTCGCCCTTCGTCGCCGGATTCGTCGGGACGACCAACCTGATCGAGGGTGCGGCCGCGGAACGGATGTTTGGGTCCGCGGGAACGTGGAGCATCCGTCCGGAGCGACTGCGTGTCGCCCAGGCCGGGGTTACTCCGAGCGCTGACGACAAGGTCATCGATGGTGTCGTGCGTGAGGTCGTTTACCTCGGCGCGTCACTGCGGTTGGTCGTCGATGTTGGACAGCACACAACACTTGTCGCGACCGAGCCGTCGCAAGCCGCCGAGACCGACCTCGATGCCTGGGTGGAGCGGAAGGTTCGTCTGATCTGGCGGACGCAGGACGCCCGCCGCATCGACAGGGTCGACGGCGTCGACGGCGTCGAACACACCATTCCTCACCCGGTTTCGGAAACCACATCTCCCAACGGCAGCACTGGAGGACAGGGATGAATCGAAAGCGAGTGCTGGCCGTTCTCGCGGCCACCAGCCTCTTCGCGCTGGTGGGCTGTGGCAGCGCGTCCGGCACGGGCGGCAGCGGTCCGGGTGGCCGGGCGACTCCGCCCAACGAGAAAATGCTGACCGCTCTCGGCAGCGGCGAGGGTCAGGTCAATGTGATCGCCTGGGCCGGCTACGCCGAGGATGGCTCAGATGACCCCACGGTCGACTGGGTGCACCCCTTCGAGAGTCAGACCGGCTGCAAGGTCAACGTGAAGATCGCCAATACGTCCGACGAGATGGTGCAGCTCATGCACACCGGTCAGTACGACGTGGTCTCGGCGTCCGGTGACGCGACCCTGCGCCTGGTGTATGGCGGCGACGTTGCACCCGTCAATACCAGCCTCGTGCCCAACTACGCCACGATCTTCTCGTTCCTCAAGGATCGGGCGTGGAACTCAGTCAAGGTCAACGGCAAGACCCAGATGTACGGAATCCCGCACGGATGGGGCGCCAACCTTCTGATGTGGAACAGCAAGACCGTGACACCGGCCCCGACCTCGTGGGGCGCCGTATTCGATGCCAACTCGCCGTACAAGGGCAAGGTTACGGCGTACGACTCACCGATCTACATCGCCGACGCCGCGCTCTACTTGATGAAAACCCAGCCGGCGCTGGGCATCAAGGATCCGTACTCGCTCGACCAGAAGCAGTTCGACGCGGCCGTCGCACTGCTGAAGACTCAGCGCACGCTGGTTGGCGAGTATTGGTCGGACTACACGAAGGAGGTCCAGGCGTTCGAGTCTGGTACGTCGGTGATCGGCACAACGTGGCAGGTCATCGCAAACCTGATCCAGGGCGACAAGAAGGCTGACGTTGAGGCGATCGTGCCGACCGAGGGTTCTACCGGCTGGTCGGACACGTGGATGATCAGCTCCAAGTCGCAGCACCCAAACTGCGCGTACATGTGGATGAACTGGATCGTGTCGCCGAAGGTCAACGCGGAGGTCGCCAACTGGTTCGGTGAGGCCCCAGCTCAGGAGTTGGCGTGCCAGCAGCCCGACATGGCCAGCGTCTGTCAGACCTACCACGCGGCGGATCAGGCCTATTCGAACGACATCTGGTACTGGACCACACCAACGACCGACTGCCTTGATGGCCGCACCAATGTCAAGTGTGTGCCGTATTCGCAGTGGACGCAGGCCTGGACCGAGATAAAGGGCTGACGACGAAGAGCGGGTCTAGATCATGAGCGTGGCGGCGAGTAGACCGAGGGCGAAGGCCATCGGCCGCCCAAGGCTTCGACTGCTGGGGTTGCTGTCGTTGCCGGGACTGTGGCTTGTTGTTGCCTACCTCGGTTCGCTCGCCGCCATGTTCGCTACCGCCTTTTGGACCACGGACGACTTCACCGGCAACATTGTCCGGACGTTCACGACGACTAACTTCAGCACGCTGATCCACGAGTCGGTTTACTGGCACATCGCCCTACGTTCGTTGGGCGTGGCTGCGGCGGTCACCGTCGTCGACGCGTGCATTGCGTTCCCGATCGCGTTTTACATGGCTAAGGTTGCCCGGCCGCGGGTGCGGCAGGCCATGGTCGTACTCGTCCTGACGCCACTATGGGCCAGCTACCTCGTGAAGGCGTACGCGTGGCGAGTAATGCTCGGAGACAACGGAGTGATCGGCTGGGCGCTGCGCCCGATCGGTCTCCACGGACCCGGGTACGGTCTGCTCGCGACCACGATCACGCTGGCCTACCTTTGGCTGCCGTACATGATTCTGCCGATCTACGCGGGATTAGAGCGAGTTCCGGACTCCCTTCTGGAGGCGTCCAGTGATCTCGGTGCGTCTGCTGGCCGCACTCTCAGGTCGATCGTCCTGCCGCTGGCGTACCCAGCGATCGTGGCTGGGTCGATCTTCACGTTCTCACTCAGTCTCGGTGACTACATCGCGGTCAAAATCGTGGGTGGCGCGTCGCAGCTGTTTGCCAATGTCATTTACGACAATGTCATCACCGCGGATAACCTTCCGTTCGCCGCGGCCGCAGCGACGTTCCCCGTCGTGGTCATGGTCGTCTACCTAGTTCTGGTGCGCCGTACCGGCGCCCTGGACAACCTCTGAGCGCGCCATGGTTCTTTCGAAGCGCGCGCGATTTCTACTGCGGCTCTTTGTGGTCATTGGTCTCGCGCTGATCTATATCCCGCTGCTGGTGGTCTTGGTCAACAGCGTCAACCCATCCCGCACTTTCGGCTGGCCGCCATCCGGCATCACCTTTGTGTGGTGGCAGAAGGCGATTGACAGCCAGGGCATGTTGACTGCGCTTTGGACCAGCGTGAAGGCCGGACTCGGGGCAACAGCTGTCGCGCTTGTGTTGGGCTCGATGGCCGCGTTTGCGGTAGCGCGTTTCCGGTTCTTCGGCCGCGAGGCGGTCAGCCTCTTCGTGATCCTGCCGATCGCGCTGCCCGGTGTCATCACGGGCATCGCGCTAAACAACGCGTTCCTCTCGATTCTCGGCCCATTTGGCGGTCACTTGGGGCTGGCAACGGTGATCGTCGGGCACGCCACGTTCTGCATCGTCGTGGTCTATAACAATGTGCTCGCGCGGCTGCGTCGCACGGGCACGTCCCTTGAGGAGGCTTCGGCCGATCTAGGCGCGCGGCCGGTGCAGACCTTCCGTCTAGTGACGCTTCCGGCCGTCAGGTCAGCACTTTTCGCGGGGGGTCTGCTGGCCTTCGCCCTGTCGTTCGACGAGATCATTGTTACGACCTTCACCGCGGGTCCGGGGATCCAGACGCTACCGGTGTGGATCTTCGGCAACCTGTTCCGTCCCAACCAGGCACCCGTCGTCAACGTCGTCGCTGCCGCATTGATCGTCGTGTCGTTCCTGCCGGTATGGCTGGCGCAGCGTCTCGGCGGTGGCGGGACTGCCGGCGGTCGCCTTTAGTCGCCGCCGGCCGCCGACGGTCGTCTCTAGGGTCGCCGGAGACCGTCGCCGATGGTTAACACCGAGACGGCACAAAAACGCCCTCTCAGCTGATCTCTGAGGGGGCGTTCTTCCTCGTAGCGGGGACAGGATTTGAACCTGCGACCTCTGGGTTATGAGATGGTCAAGCGCTGTTCCGCAGATCTCACGATGTCGAGGTCGTGCACGCCGTGTGCGGCCGCGCCTGGCGATCCGTACGGGGTATGCCGGGTGATCTCAGCCATCCCGCGTTGTCCCGTTAGCAGATTTGTTAGCACGAGTAGGAGCTTGGACCCAGAGATTGAAGTACGGCGGTCCAGCGAGCGTGCCCGGTCGGTCGGCCGCACCTTCGCGCCGGATGGCGTCCGCCGCCGATCGGAGTAGACGGATCTGACCGGCCGTGAGACGCCGGCTCTCCCAGATCAGATCGGCTGCTTGTGCCGCGTCTGGATGGGTGGGAACAGTGACGGTCGTCAGATCTATATCGGCCAGGGCGCCGATGTCCATGGTTGGGATGTCCAGAGCAGCGGCAAATCCGGCCAGGAGTTCGGGTGTGAGCGCCTTCCTGCCTCCTCCGATCAACCCGATCGTTGACGCCGACAGCATCGGACCGCCGCCGAGGCCGAGCAGGAACTGTGCGGCGCCCAACCATGCGAGGTTGCGGTTCTGCTGCAGACCCACGATCAGGCCACCCGATCCCTCCGGGTACTGGCGGTTCCCACGAATCGGCGAACGCGGGCCTGATAGCCGCGGCTGTTGCGGCATCGCCCGGGCCAGTTCATTCAGCTGCGGCACCGCGTGCGGCAGGTAGGTGAGCGACCATGCCAATGAGTCGATCACCCCGAAGGCGTCTGGGTCGTGGGGCGCGAGATCGTCCGGCACCGGCTGGCCCGCGATCACGAACATGTCGCTGCGGTGGAGGCCGAGCGCAGGAGCAAGCCGTCGTAGAAGGTCAGAACTTGGCTCGTCACGACCGGAAAGAACAGACCCGATCTCGGCCCTGGCGACTTCTGCCTGCTCAGCCAGTGCACTGGAATCGAGGCTGCGTGCCTGGATCAGACGCCACAACCGCGCGCTAAAGGCGTGGCTTGTCGGCATGCAGCCAAACATATGCATTGCGCGTTGAACCTGCGACCTCCGGGGGAATCAACCGTCCAGATCGTCTCGTGTGTACCCCGCGACTCAGGACGTACCGTTCCCCAAAGTCGTTCCCACGTCCGCACGATCGATAGCGTGCATCTAGTTGGTGTCGCCTACCGCCGGGACTTGACGTCCCTCACTTCTCGGCCCGGCGCCACCCGGGCTCTCACCGCGGCACCGCCGCGAGGTCGTAGGCGGCGATGAGCGCGGCGGCCAGGGCTGGCTCCTGGTGGTCGTAGAAGTAGCCGACGTGACGGCCGAGGTCTTTGGCCGGGATGGTCATGACGTTATCGCGGTTGACCACACTCTCCTGGTCGAGCCCGTTTCGACGGTCGACCGGGACCTCGGTAGGGATGCCGCGCACGGTTGAGGCGATCGGCGCGGCGGTGATCGCGGTGAGCCGGCCGAGCATGTGAGCGCGGGTCAGCACCAGCGCGGGTCGGGTCGTGTCGACGCCGCGCACGAGGTGGATCGCCCGCATCAGGCGTCATCCACATCGGTGAAGTCGGCGGCGCGAACCCAGCCGTCGAGGTCGGGATAGAGCTGCTCACCCCGAGCGTGGACCGCGTCGACCACGGCAATCTCGTGCTCGATATCCCGCCGTCGGCGCTCGCGCTCCAGTGCGTCGGCGATCACGCTGGCGCGCGAGCCCTCGCCCTCGGCGACCCGTTGATCGACGAACGCGGCCAAGCTGTCGGGGAGACGCACGGTCATCTGCACGGTCATATCGGTAGCCATACCAGTTCCATACCGACGGTGGTATAGCTGTCAGCTCGACACGGTCGAGGCCGAGACGATCGCGCCGCTCGTACTGCCACCGCCGGACCAGCGGGGATGATCTCTGTTCCCATCCGTTCCCAAGGCGACCCTGTTCATGCTGAAGGCCCCCGAAACCTGTCCGGTTTCGGGGGCCTTCGTCCTGGTAGCGGGGACAGGATTTGAACCTGCGACCTCTGGGTTATGAGCCCAGCGAGCTACCGAGCTGCTCCACCCCGCGTCGGCCCTGAAACATTACCCCTCGCGCCAGCGCGATGCCAAACCGGTCGGATCATGAGGCCGCGCGAGGGCTGACGCCGAATCCGCGCCGGGCTAGGAGCTGCGGCCGCCGAGACCATCACGCGATCGTCAAGCAGCGGACCCGGCGTTCCTCGTACTGCTGCGAGCACTCGACAGCCTTGCCGGCGGAGCCGTCCGTTGCCGCGGCGCCGGCGCGGCCGCCTGTCCGGGCCGCGGCGCCGGCGCAAGTCGCCCACTGGGTAGGGCGGGCGCTGCGGCCGGGCTCGGCACCGCGACCGTCGTTTCCTGCGGCCGGGCATACCGGGTGAGCCCCAGTACGGCGCCGAGCGTGCACGTAAAGCCGAGCACCGCGAGCCACACCAGCCCGGGTCGGATCTGGTCGCCGAGAAGGGCGAGCCCGATGACGGCCGCTGGCGCCGTGGCGGCCGCGTCCATGGCCGCCACCGCTACCGTTGTCGGACCGCGTTGCAGAGCCAACCCGAGCAAAAGTTGGCCGAGCAGGGCGTGCGCGAAGAGTAGATACAGCAACGGGTGCGCGACGACGAACGACAGGTGATGGGCGCCGGCGAGCACGCGCGAGTCGACCGCGGCCGCGCCGAAGGCGAGGCCAGCGAGGGAGCCGAGCGCGAGCGTGCCGAGCGTGCCGTGGAGTCGCGCCGCGAAGAAGCCGAGCACTCCGATCGCCACCAGGACGGCGACCAGCACCGTGAACGCGCCCGGTCGCAGGTGATGCGCGACACCTGGCCGTGCCGCGATCACGAGTCCGCCGATGCCGGCGCCGAGCAGCGCGAGCAGTCCGATCTCGGCGCGCGGCAAACGCCACCGCATGAACAGCACGCCGAGCAGCGCCATCACGCCGAGACCGGCGGCCACGCTTGCCTGGACGAGAAACAGCGGCAACTCGCGACGGGCGAAAAAGGCAAGCGCGAAACCGAGGACCTGGAAGACCACGCCGAATAGGTAGATGCGCTGGTTAGCTAGCCGGAGAAGCAAGGATGGTTGCAGAGAGTGACAGCAGTGCGTACGCCGAGCAGCGATGGACTGCAGCAGGTTGGCTGCGCCGTACACGAAGATCATCGCTGCTAGACACAGCCACCCGATCCAAACCATCCCGCGAGGATAGACGTACCCGGCGGATTTTGCCCGTTGTGTGACGCCGGAAGAGGGTCGTCGCTCGACTACTCTCCGTAAGCCAGCCGCTCGAGTACGTCGGCGTGCAGCGCGCCATTGGTCGCCACCGCGCTGCCGCGACCTGGGCCGGGCCGGCCGCCGAGATCGGTGAACGTGCCGCCCGCCTCGGTGACGATCGGTACGAGTGCGGCAACATCCCACAGCGAGAGTTCCGGCTCGACCATGATGTCGACGGCACCCTCCGCGACGAGCATGTGGCCGTAGAAGTCGCCGTAGGCGCGGCTCCGCCAGCAACGGTTCATGATCTCCAACATCGCGGGCAGCCGGCCGATCTCGTCCCACGACGGCAACGACGAATAGCAGAACGACGCGTCGGCGAGTCGACGGACACCGCTTACTCGGAGCGGGGTGGCGGCGGACGCGTGTCGTCCGGCGTACGCCCCGTGCCCGATGGCCGCCCACCAACGGCGTTGCAGCGCCGGCGCGGACACCATGCCGACCACGACCTGGTCGCCTTCCATCAGCGCGATCAGCGTTGCCCAGATCGGCACGCCGCGGATGTAGTTCTTCGTGCCGTCGATCGGATCGATGACCCAACGGCGATGGCCGGGTCCGGCCGGCGCGTCGGTGGCACCGAACTCCTCGCCGAACACGCCGTCACGCGGTCGCGTGCGCGCCAGTGTGGCGCGCAACGCCTTCTCGACGGCCATGTCGGCATCGGTGACCGGGGTCAGGTCGGGCTTCTCGGTCACCTGCAGGCTGAGGGAACGGAATCGGCTCAGCGAGACCGAATCCGCGGTGTCCGCGAGAACGTGCGAAAGCGCGAGATCGTCGGCGTAACCGGGCACACGCGAAACCTAGCGGATCAGCGGCGATTCTCTTGCGCACCGTGCGGTGGCGGATTGTGACAACCATGCGGAGTTCGGCCTTGATAACAGCCTCGTGGCCGGGCAAGGCCCGTTGTGCGACGCACCGTGCACGCGTCGGTACGCTGCGGTGAGCAACCTGTCTGCCCACACCGGACGGTCGCTCACGCCGCCGGTGAGAGCGACTGGACCCGCGTGTAGTCGACCCAATCGAACGCGTACGCGTGTCGTTCGTCGGCCGGATGATGCTCCCGCGCGACTTCGGCCCACAGCGTGGTGTCGAATTGCGGGAACCACGTGTCGGCGCCATCGATCGTCACGTTCACCCAGGTGAGCCGCATGCCGGTGGCATATGGCAGAGCCAACTCGTAGACCTGACCGCCGCCGGCGACACTGAGCCCGGCACCGCCGGCCAGCCCGACGGCTTCCTCCAGCGAGCGCACCGCGATCTGGCCGTCGTACGGCGCCGGACGCGACCGGCTCAATACATATGTCGTCCGGCCCGGCAGCGCGCGACCGATGGACACCGCCGTCCGGTAGCCCATCAGCATCGGCCGGCCGGTCGTGATTGCCTTGTAGCGGCGCAGATCGTCGGGCAGGTGCCACGGCAGCATCTCGTCAGGTCGGCCGATCGCGTAGCTACGGTCCAACGCCGCGACGAGCACCAGGCCGCCGAACCGTGGATCCACTGGTCAGACCGCGATCGGCGCTTTGATCGACGGGTGCGGGTCGTAGCCGACGATGGCCACGTCCTCGTACCGGTAATCGAAGATCGACCCGACGCCCGGCGTGAGTTCGAGGCGGGGCAGCGGCCGAGGAGTGCGTTCGAGCTGGATGCGCGCCTGGTCAAAATGGTTCGCGTAGAGATGCGCGTCGCCGAGCGTGTGGACGAACTCCCCGACCCGAAGCCCGGTGACGCCCGCGACCATGTGGGTGAGCAACGCATAGCTCGCGATGTTGAACGGCACGCCAAGAAAGATGTCGGCCGACCGCTGATAGAGCTGACACGACAAGCGGCCGTCCGCGACGTAGAACTGGAACAACGCGTGGCACGGCTGCAGCGCCATGTCCGGCAGGTCGGCGACATTCCATGCGCTGACTACGAGCCGGCGCGAGTCCGGGTTGCGGCGTATCTCGTCGATCACCCAAGAGATTTGATCGACCGCGCGGCCGTCCGGACACGCCCACGACCGCCATTGCTTGCCATAGACCGGGCCGAGGTCACCGGCCTCGTCGGCCCACTCGTCCCAGATGGTCACGCCGTGGTCATGCAGATAGTCAACGGTCGTGTCGCCGCGCAGGAACCAGATCAGCTCGTGCACGATCGATCTCAGGTGCAGCTTCTTCGTGGTGACGAGCGGGAAGCCGGCGGCGAGATCGAAACGCATCTGGTAGCCGAACACCGATCGCGTGCCGGTGCCGGTGCGATCGCCCTTCGCCGTACCGTGATCAAGAACGTGCTCGAGCAGATCGAGGTAGGCGCGCATGGGCGGAGTTTAGGCGCTCCCACCGACAACGTCCGGGCGCGACGGGCCGTCGGGCGGCCAGATTGCCAAGACCCCCGAGGGGTTAGATTCGGCTAATGCGACCGGAGGCGGTGTGTGGGCTGCTCGCCGAGGAGGAGCGGTTGCTGGTGTTCTCGGCGGTTGTGCTAGGCGCGTCGACGCCGTCCGCGGTCGCGGACGCAACCGCGCTGCCGGCCCGCGACGTGGTTCGTGCGATCCAGCGCCTCGAGCAGGGCGGGTTGCTGCGCGTCGCCGAGGGCAAGCTGTTCGCGGACCGTGGCACGTTCAAGGACGCGATTCGCGAGTACGCCGCGCCGCCAGCGGCCGACGAGCCGCTCGATCCGGACCAGGCGAAGGCCGCCGTGTTGCGTGCGTTCATCCGGGACGGACGGCTGACGTCCGTGCCGGCGGCGCGCGGAAAGCGCCGAGTCGTGCTCGAGCACATTGCGGCGAGCTTCGAGCCGGGCATCAAATATCCGGAGCGCGCCGTCGACGCGGTGCTACGGGCGTGGTACGACGACTACGCGTCGCTGCGCCGGTTCCTCGTCGACGAGGAGTTGATGGCTCGCGACCGGGGCATCTACTGGCGCACCGGCGGACCGGTGGACATCGCGTGACGACTTCGGCAGGGCTGACGCAGGTCAGCTTGCGGCGGCGCTTGGCTGCGCGGCCGGCGTCGACTTCTTGATGGTGGTGGCCGTCTCCACGCTGTCCGAGATGCCGCTCGGCTTCCAGAACACGCGATAAGTGGTGAGCGTCGCGCCGAGCACGATCAGGAAGGACGTCGCGAACGACTTGCCGTTCAGGTCGCCGGCGATCCAACTGGTCACAAACGAGGCCAGCACTGAGACAAGGAGCGCGACCAGTGCCTTAGCCTGCGGTTTCCAGTGCGCCTGGTTCACCACCGACACGACGAGTGGCATCACGATGCCGACGAACGCGGAGGCGATTTGGAGATTCGTCACGGCGAGCTCCCGGGGCCGGAGTGCGTGTGCAGAGGTACGCAAACGGTAGTAGCCGTCCATGACCGTGGCAACGGGCCACAGTGGCCGGCGCAACCGGCCACTGTGGGCGCCGAAACGGTATCGCTCTACGGGCTGTCCGGCGGCAGCTCGGGCAGCACGTCGTCGTACGACGTGACCTCGGCCGCGTCCGCTTCGCCGCTCTGCGAGGCGAGCAACCGGCGGAACGACGCGAGGCGGCGGGGATCCGCGCCACCGGCGGCGACCAGCGCATCGAGCCCGCAGTCCGGACTTGTCGCGGTGTGTTCGCAGTTCGGTGGGCAGTTGACCGATGCTTCGACGAGATCCGGGAAGCCGTGCAACACGCTGTTCGCGGACACGTGGGCGAGGCCGAACGACCGTACGCCTGGCGTATCGATGATCCAGCCGTCGACACCGTCGAGGCGCAGTGCGACGGCGCTCGCCGACGTGTGGCGACCCTTGCCGACCGCGCTCACCACGCCGACCGCCCGATCCGCGTCCGGAATCAAGCGATTGACGAGTGTCGACTTTCCGACACCGGAGTGTCCGACGAGGACGGACACCTGACCGGTCAACGCGTCGACCAGGTCGGTGAGCGGTTCGTCGGGTCGGCACAACACATGGGGGAGGAGCAACTCGGCGTAGTAGTCGAGCACCGGCTGCGGGCTGGCGAGATCCGCCTTCGTCAGGCACAGCAACGGTTCGATCTCGGCGTCGTACGCCGCCACCAGGCACCGGTCGATGAAACCGGTCCGGGCCGGCGGATCGGCGAGCGAACTGACGATCACGAGTTGATCCGCGTTCGCGACGATCACGCGCTCGACGCGACCCTCCGGCGTCGTGTCGTCGTCGTCGGCGGTGCGCCGGAGCACGGACGTACGCTCCTCGATCCGTACGATGCGGGCCAGCGCGCCGACGTCGCCGGACACGTCGCCGACGAGCGCCACGCGATCACCGACCACCACACCGCGCCGACCGAGTTCCCGTGCTCGCATCGCGGTGACGTGCCCTGCGTCCACCTCGACCGTGTAACGGCCGCGATCGACGGCGACGACGAAACCGGCCGCCGCGTCCTCGTGGCGCGGCCGGATCCGGGTACGTGGCCGGGACGACCGACCGGGGCGCACCCGTACGTCGTCCTCGTCGTACTCCCGTCGTTTCGGCGTCACGGCCGGCGCGTGTATCCCTTCGTCACCCGGTCACCATGTCCGTCCATAGTGCCGGGAAGTCGGGCATGGTCTTCGACGTACACGCGACGTCGGAAAGTTCGACACCGGGCACCGCCAGCCCGATCACCGCCGCCGCGTGTGCCATCCGATGGTCGTCGTACGTCTCGAAAACGGTGCCGTGCAGCGGCCGCGGCACGATCTCCAGCCCGTCCGGCAACGTGGTGACACGCGCGCCGAGGTTGCCCAGTTCGCGGGCCAGCGCGGCCAGACGGTCGGTCTCGTGACCTCGTACGTGTCCGATGCCGACAAGTCGCGACGGCGAGTCGGCGAGCGCGGCGAGCGCGGCGATGACCATCGTCAGTTCGCTGACCTCGCCGAGATCGGCGTCGATGCCGTGGATCGTGCCGGCACCGCGAACGGTCAGTCCGGCCTCGGTCAGCGTCGTCGCGCCGCCCATGCGGGTCAGCAGGTCACGAAGCCGATCGCCGGGTTGCGTCGTGTCGAGCGGCCATTGCGGCACGGTGACCGCTCCGCCGGTCACCAGCGCCGCGGCGAGGAACGGCGCGGCACTGGACAGGTCGGGCTCGATGTCCCAGGTGCGCCCGGCGAGCTTGCCCGGCTCGACGGACCACACATCCGGCGTACCGTCGTCGACCGCGCCACCCGCGGCGCGCACCATCGCGACGCTCATCCGCAGGTGCGGCGCGCTCGGCACGGGCGGCCCGACGTGACGGATCACAACGCCGCGATCGAAGCGGGCACCGGCGAGCATCAACCCGGACACGAACTGGCTGGATGCCGACGCGTCGATGCGGACCTCGCCACCGGTCACGTGACCGTCGCCGTGCACGGTCAACGGGAGACCGCCGCCGTCGGCCGTATTGGCGGCGTCGATGTGCGCACCGATCGCACGTAGCCCCCGTACCAAGGGGCCGAGCGGCCGCTCGCGAGCGCGCGGATCACCGTCGAAGGCCACCGGGCCGTCGGCGAGCGCCGCGACCGGCGGGACGAACCGCATCACCGTGCCGGACAAGCCGACGTCGATCCGCGCCGGACCAGCCAGTCGCGCCGGATCGACGGTCCACGTCCGGTCGGACCTCGAGTCGATGTGGGTACCCATCGCCGCGAGCCCGCCCAGCATCAGATCGCTATCCCGCGACCGGAGCGGGCTGGTGATCGTCGACCGACCGCCGGCGAGCGCGGCGAGCACCAGCGCGCGCGCCATCATCGACTTCGAGCCGGGCAGCCGGACCTCCGCGTGCACCGGCCGCGCGGCGACCGGCGCGAGCCACGCACTCATCGCCATGCCAGCACCAGGGCGCAGCGAACGAGCGCCGAGCCGGCGGCCGCGCGATCCGATCCCGAAGTCACGGTCTCATTGTCGCGTGCGGCGCTGCGCGGGCGCCCGTCGCCCTGAGGCACGGCCTGCAAAGCCACGGGTACGGTGGTCGGCATGTGCGGCCGCTATGCCACCACGCGAAGCGCGGCGGACCTGACCGCTCTCTTCGAGGCGGCAGACCTGACCGACGGTGCGCTCGAGGCCGACTACAACGTCGCGCCGACCGATCCGGTGCCGGTGATCCGGATGTCCGTGCGCAACGGTGGTCGCGTCTTGGACGTCGCGCGGTGGGGCCTCGTGCCGTCCTGGGCAGAAGATCGCCGCGTCGGAGCGCGGATGATCAACGCACGGGCCGAGACGGTTCGTGCCATGAAGGCGTTTGCCATCCCGTTTGCGCGGCGTCGCTGCTTGATCCCGGCGACCGGCTGGTACGAGTTCACGCCACGCGCCGACGGCGCCACGGCCGCGGTCGACAACGCTGCGGGCCGCGTTCGGTCCGGATCCTCCGGCCGATCTCGACCGCGTACCGGTGCGAAGCAGCCGTACTTCATGACGCCGCGCGACCGCAGCCCGGTGGTGTTCGGCGGGTTGTGGACAGTCTGGACCGAGCCGGGCGCCGACGAACGTCTGCTGACCTGCTCGATCGTCACGACGGCCGCGGTTGGCGATCTTCAGCACGTGCACTCGCGGATGCCTCTCGTGCTCGCGCCGGATCGGTGGGCGTCGTGGCTGACCGCTACTCGTGACCTTGACACGTTGTTGGCACCGCCGTCCGAGGAACTCGTCGCCGCGCTGGAGATCCGCGCCGTCGGGCCGGCGGTTGGCGACGTGCGCAACGACGGTCCGGCACTGATCGAACCCGTACCCGGATATCCGGATCATGGCGCGGCATCCTTGGTTCCTCCGCCGACCCCCGCCGATCTCACCCTCTTTTAAGGCATTTATCAGGTACCGGTTTGCGCAACTCCGGCACAACTTGGCTCAACCTCTTGTCCCAGCGCCCCCATGTGCGGTAGAACACAGCGCCGACATCGTGAAAGTTTGTTGTGAGTCAGCGATGAGCGGCACGTAAGAAGTACCCGCGGGGGAGGTGGGTTCATGACCCGAGCACGCACGCCACGACCACATGAAGTCGCGGCGGCCCGGCGCGACCCGCGACTTATTCGCGCCTTCTCCGAACGTCGCGCCGACGAGGCGTGGCGTTCGCGTGGCGCGTGTCGCCGACACGATCCGGAGACGTTCTTTCCGGCGCCGAGCGAGACCGCGGACACCGCGCTCGCGTTGTGCCGCTCATGCGAGGTGCAGGGCGCATGCCTGGCCTGGGCACTCAACGCCGGCGACTGCCACGGGGTGTGGGGTGCCACCACGCCACGGGAGCGCCGGGCGATGGCGGTGGTGTGGCGCGGCGAAGCCGACGCCGAGCCGACACCCGGTGCCATCGGAGACGTGGTGATCTTGCCGTTGCAGCGGTCGGTGCTCGCCGACGCGACCAGCCGTACGGTTTCGGTTGCGTCGTAGCGCGAACGGTGTCGATCATCGACATGTGAACAGCATTGCTACCCCGCGCGGCCCTGCCGAGGTGGACTTCACCGAGCCCTCGACCGCGCCGATGAGCCTTCTTGTGCTCGGACACGGTGCCAGCGGCGGCGTCAACGCTCCCGACTTGGTGGCACTGACCAACATGGCGGTGGCGCGGTCCGTCGCGGTCGCGCGGGTGACGCAGCCCTACCGTGTCGCCGGCCGCCGTGCACCGGCGCCCGCCGCACAGCTGGACGAGGCATGGACCGCGGTCGTCGCCGAGCTTCGAACCGGCCGGTACGCCTCGATCCCGGTGGTGGTCGGCGGCCGATCCAGCGGAGCGCGGGTGGCATGCCGTACGGCCACGGCGGTCGGCGCGTCTGCGATCGTGGCACTCGCCTTCCCGCTGCACCCGCCGGGTCGCCCGGATAAGTCGCGCGACGCGGAACTCAACACCGGCGTCGTGACGCTGGTCGTCAACGGGGACCGCGACCCGTTCGGAGTGCCCGAGCCGCGGCCGGGCGTCACCATCTGCGTACGCCCTGGTCTCCGGCACGACCTGCGCGGCGACGTACGGGGCACCGCCACCGCCGTGTGCGACTGGCTCGGTGGGCTCGGCTTTGCCGCGACAGAAGCGACTGAGTAGCGCCGCTGGGCTGCGACCGGACTGCCGGAGCCGAGCCGCGTGACCTGAGGCCGGCCGGCTCGTTGGGTAACGGCAGGCATCAGGTCATCTGAGTCGGCACACCCGCGAGCGTTTCGGCAAGGGCACGTTCGCGGGCGGAGCACAACTCCTTCAGGTCACTCCTGGTCCCGCCGGCGAGTGGCGCCGCGAGCACGTGCGCGTCGCGGCACCACTCGGTCCCAGCCGGCGGGCCAGGGTGGCCTCTTTCGCGCCAGTGCGGCCGGTTTGCCCGCCGTCTAGCTCCCCGTCACGATCGGGTCGTCACGATCAAAGCAGCATCGCGTTCGCCGGTGTCGTGTATCCGACGGCCGTGCGTCCCCTGCCCCGTCGGCGTTGTGGGTCAGCACGTACCGGATGTGGCAAAGGTCGCGTCCGGAATGTCAACGTGCGGCGACGTGTTGCACGGCGCGTGGGCATCATCGCCCAGCAAGATCATTACTACCGCAAGGCGACGGAGAGGGGCAACCGCGTGGCCAAGACTCGCGAGCGAAATGATCGGCGGGACGCCGCGTTCCTCGGCGGTCTGTTGGGCGCTCCGAACTGGCCAGCCTCAGGCGCCACGCACGCTGCCGGCGACAGCCGATCGACCACGTCCGAGCGGGTAGGGACCCGCGTATCCTCGACAGGACGGTCGAGGGAGGGCGTTCGCGTGACACCAGGCCAGCCGACCCAGCAATCGGGACAGGCCCAGCAGCGGGAGCAATTCGAGCGCGACGCGATGCCGTTCGTGGATCAGCTCTACGGCGCCGCGCTGCGGATGACCCGTAACCCGGCCGACGCCGAGGACCTGGTCCAGGAGACGTTCCTCAAGGCGTTCGCCGCCTTCCATCAGTTCGAGACGGGCACGAATCTCAAGGCCTGGCTCTACCGGATCTTGACGAACACGTACATCAACTCGTACCGCCGGCGCCAGCGCCAGCCGATCCAGGCGCCGACCGATGAGATCACCGATTGGCAGCTCGCCGACGCGTCCTCGCACATGTCCACCGGCCTCAAGTCGGCGGAGGCGGAGGCGCTGGACAAGCTGCCGGACTCCGACGTGAAGGATGCGCTTCAGGCGCTGCCCGAGGAGTTCCGGCTCGCGGTCTATCTGGCCGACGTGGAGGGCTTCTCGTATAAGGAGATTGCCGACATCATGGGCACCCCGATTGGCACCGTGATGTCGCGTCTGCACCGGGGCCGCCGTAACCTCCGCCTGAGCCTCGAGGACTACGCGGCGCGCCGCGGGTTCTCGCGCGGTGGCGCACTTGACGACGATGTCGACACGCCGGCCACCGCGGCCGGCCAGGAGGTATGACCGTGGGAAGCCCCGACTCCCACGCCGACTGCAGCGAGGTCCTCGACGAGGTATATCTCTACCTCGACCTGGAGTGCGACGAGCAGCGGCGGGCTCTGATCCGTACCCATCTCGACGAATGCTCGCCGTGCCTGCGCGAGTATGGCATCGAGCAGGAGGTGAAGGCGCTGGTGTCGCGCTGCTGCGGCAGCGAGAAGGCACCGGCCGCGCTCCGGGAGCGGCTGCGGCTGAAGATTACCGAGCTGGTCGCCGAGACTGAGCGTCAGCGGTAACGCAGATCAGGAGTTCGGGCGCTTGCCGTGATTCGCGGCGCTCTTGCGACGAGCCTTCTTCTTGCGCGACTTCTTCGCCATGCTGGCCCTCCCGGCCGTACCGAACGCGACGACCGATCCTAGCCCGTCCCGTACGGGGTCATTCGTGGCGCCGTCGGCGCCGCCACACACGCTGCGCAACGTTGGCCGCATTCGCGGGACATTCCATGATTGGATACCTCTCGCACGTCAGCGAAGTGGCGAGAGGGGCACATGATGGCCGATGAGGTTCACGCCGAAATGGTGGCGAACGTGTGGAAGGTCGTCGCCAAGGCCGGCGACGTCGTCGAGGAGGGCGACACGCTGGTCATCCTCGAGTCCATGAAGATGGAGATCCCGGTGCTGGCGGAGTCCGACGGCACGGTCGTCCAGATCGCGGTCAACGAGGGCGACGTGGTCCAGGAGGGCGATCTCATCGCGGTGCTGGACTGAACCTCTGATGGGCACATGACAATCCGAACGCGGCCGGCGACCGAGGCGGACCACCAGGTCGCCGGTGCGATCTGCGTGGCCGCCTACCTGGAGTCGGGGCAGATTCACGACCAGCGGGGGTACGCCGAGGAGTTGGCCGACGTCGCGGCACGCGCACGCGATGCCGAAGTGATCGTCGCCGAAGATCCGGACACCGGCGAGATCCTCGGCAATGTCACTCTCGTGCTGGCCGGCCAGCAGTTGGCCGAGATCGCGCTGCCGGGCGAGGCGGAGTTCCGGATGCTCGCGGTCGCACCAAGTGCGCAGCGTCGCGGCGTCGGGTCGGCTCTAGTTCGAGCATGTCTCGACCGGGCAAGCGCGCTGGGGTGCACGGCGATGGCCATCTACACGCGCGACTTCAACGACGCGGCGATCCGGATGTACGAGGGCTTCGGCTTCGTACGGACACCGGACCTCGACTGGACCCCGCTCGCCGGACTCCGGCTGGTCGCGATGCGCGTCGACCTGCCGGCGCGGGCCGGACAGCCGTCGCCGGGGCGGGCGACCTAGCCGACGAGCTCCAGCGCGACGGCCAGACCTGCCGCCTGCCGCTGCTCATCCGTCACGTCCTGGTCGCGAAGGATGAACCACGTCGCGTGTACGGCGAAGATCGCCATCGATCGCTTGAGCTTCTCCTCCAATGGCGCGTCGGCCTCGCTCAGCATGTCGATCAAGCTCATCATCAGCTCGCGCATGCGCAGGCTCGACGGGTGATCATGCAACGCCGTCTGGTTGCGTTCGAAGAAGCGCATCGTGTCGTGGTGCCGGCCCTGGTGGAGCTCGTCGGCGTAGCGGCGGATGAACTCCCGACGGGCCTCCGGCGTCCGAGGTTGGGTCCGGCCCCACTCGGCCAGCTCCTCGAGGCGCGCGATGCGATCGTCGATCAGGCTCGTGACGATCTTTTCCTTCGTGTCGAAGTGGTAGTAGAGCGCCGCCTTCGTCACGCCTAACTCCTCGGCGATCTCACGGAGCGAGGTCGCTTCATACCCCTTGTCGATGAACATCCGCAGGGCAACCTCTTGGATGCGACTGCGCGTGTCGGTTCTGTCCATCGGGGTGTGTTCCAAATCTACTTGACGGCCGGCAAGTAAGTGACCTACCGTGGTGCTGCAATCATACTAGCCGGCCGACAAGTAAGGTGGCCAGCTGAGCGACTGAGACGGAGCGTACCCATGTCTGCACTAGAACAGCCGGCGCAAGCGGAAGCGGTGCCCGCGCGTCGACGCGAGGTCATGGTCGTGCTGCCCGGCCTCATGCTCGCGTTCATGCTTGCCATGCTCGACAACTTCATTGTCGGCACCGCGATGCCGACGATCGTGCGGGACCTTGGCGGCCTGTCGCACCTGTCCTGGGTCGTCACCGCCTACGTGCTCGGCACGACGGTCTCGACGCCGCTGTGGGGCAAGATCGGCGACATGTACGGCCGGAAGAACGTTTTCGTCACGTCGATCGTGATCTTCCTGGCCGGCTCGGCGCTATCCGGCGCGGCACAGACGATGACGCAGCTGATCGGCTTCCGGGCGCTGCAGGGCCTCGGCGCCGGCGGTCTGGTGGTCGGCGCGATGGCGATCATCGGCGACCTCGTTCCACCTCGCGAGCGCGGTCGCTACCAGGGCATCATGTCGGCCGTTATGGCCGTCGCGATGGTGGCCGGCCCGCTGGTCGGCGGCTACATCACCGACAACCTCAACTGGCGCTGGGCGTTCTACGTCAACCTGCCGCTCGGCGTCATCGCGCTCGTCCTCATCTCGGCGCAGCTGCACCTGCCCAAGCTGCGCACCCCGCACCGCATCGACTGGGCGGGTGCCGGCCTGCTGGCGATCGGCATCACCGCGCTGGTGCTGATCACGACGTGGGGCGGCAACCAGTACGCCTGGGGATCGACGATGATCCTCGGCCTCGTCGCCGTCGCGGTGGTGTCGCTCGCCGTGTTCGCG
>DATFRR010000149.1:0-16809 GCA_035263025.1 Micromonosporaceae bacterium | reverse complement strand
CCATCATGACGGGCCGGCGCGCCGTCGGCGACCCGCCGAACCGCTCAACGCGCGAGCGGCGCAGGTGACGCCGGCGACATCGTGTCATCGTGATCGTGTCATCGTGAGACTTGTTCGCGAGACCGCGGCGACCCAGCCAATGTCCGCGGTGGCTCACGCCCCCGCGCCGCGCGGATAGCGGTCCGCGAGGCGCTGCTTGAGCCGCGCCGCCACCGACTCGGGTACGTGCGCCGACACGTCACCGCCCCACTTCGCGACGTCCTTGATGAGGCTCGACGACACGAACGAATAGAGCGGGTTGGTCGGCATGAACAACGTCTCCAGGCCGGACAGGCCGTGGTTCATCTGAGCCATCTTCAGCTCGTAGTCAAAGTCAGTGACGGCGCGCAGACCCCGGACGACGACCTTCACGTGCTCGGTGCGGCAGAAGTCGACCAGCAGCCCCTCGAACGACGTCACCCGTACGTTGGCGAGGTCCTTTGTGACCTCAGCGAGCATTTCCATGCGCTCGATGTGGGAGAAGAGCCCATGCTTCGACTCGTTCACGAGCACCGCGACGATGATCTCGTCGTAGAGTCGGCTCGCGCGGCCGATGATGTCCAGGTGCCCGTTGGTGGCAGGGTCGAACGAACCAGGGCAGACCGCCCGGCTCGGTTCGCGGGTGCTCATGAGCGGCGACCGTACCAAAGCATGGTCTCACCGTATCGGCGAGAGCGCTCCGCGGTGACTGACTGCACCCAGGTCGGCGCGGGCGAGCGCTTCGAGCGCTCCAGGATGATCAGCGCGCCCGGGTTGAGCCAACCGCGGTCGACAAGCGCCGCCAGCATCGCGGTGATCTCCACTTCGGAGACCTGGTACGGCGGATCCGCAAACACAATGTCAAAGCTATTACTGGTCGAAGCGCCTGGACCTCCGGTCGGCGCACGGTCCCTGGACGTGGCATCGATACGTTGTCGCGCGCTCTTCCTGGTCGAAGCGCCTGGACCGTTGGTCGGCGCACTCTTCCTAGCCAAAGCGCCTGGACCGTTGGTCGGCGCACCGTCACTGGACGTGCCACGGAAGAGTGGCGCCGCGCTCACTGGCGGCGTAGCAGCAGGGGGGCCGGCGGCGAGAGCGCTCGCGACGCGTGACGGCAGGACTGTCGCGCGGTCGCTGGCGTCGAGTGCGGCGACGTTGTCGCGGATCACGCGCACCGCTCGGGGGTCGGACTCAACGAGCAGCACATGGTCGGCGCCACGGGAGGCGGCTTCGAGTCCGACCGCGCCGCTGCCCGCGTAGAGATCCAGGAACCGCCGTCCGTAGAGCACATGGGCTGCGTCTAGGCCGCTGAACATCGCCTCGCGCACCCGGTCCGCGGTCGGCCGGGTGTCCTCGCCGATCGGCGTCGCGAGCCGCCGGCCGCCGTACGTGCCGGCGATGATCCTGGTCACCTCGTCACCGTAGTCCGGCCACTCAGGCTCCGGCCGTACCGATCTTTGTGTGCCATCTGAGCGGATTCCGCCCACAAGGCCGGTCGATCGCTGTTATACGGTTGTTATCCGTTTTTGGAGGTAATCACCGAATATGGCCGGCCACTTCATCTTCATCGGCACCGCCGTGCTCGCGGGGTCGATGCTGGCCGTTGCGTCGCCGCAGTCGGCCACGCACTACAAGAACTGCGCCGCCATGCACGCCGCGTATCCCCACGGCGTCGGCAAGGCGTTCGCGGTCGACCACGTCGCGAGCAAGAAAATCAAGCGCGTCACGAACTTCCACATCGACTCGGCGCTCTACAAGGCGAACAAGGCTCTCGACACCGATCACGACGGCGTCGCCTGCGAGGCGCCGTAACGGTCCGACGGCGAGGTCAGCCCTTCTCCAGGAACTCCGCCCGCTCCTCGTCGACCAGTCCCGCCACCCAATCGCGCAGCAATGGGTACGCGTCCAGCGACGGGTCCGCGTCGAGCACTTCGATCGCGGCGGAGCGAGCCTCGCCAATCGTGTCCTCGTCGCGCAGCAGCGACAGCAACCGCAGGTGTGACCGCCGGCCGGACTGGGTCGCGCCGAGTACGTCGCCTTCGCGGCGTTGTTCCAGGTCGATCTCGGCGAGCCGGAACCCGTCGAGCGTGTCGGCGACGGCGTCCAACCGGTCACGAGACGGGCTGTTCTCCTCCGCGTCGGTGACCAGCAGGCACAGCCCGGGCGCGGTGCCACGACCGACCCGGCCGCGAAGCTGATGAAGCTGCGACACACCGAACCGCTCGGCGTCGAGCACGATCATCACGGTCGCGTTCGGTACGTCGACGCCGACCTCGATCACCGTCGTGGCGACCAGCACGTCGAGTTCACCGCGAGCGAAGGCGCGCATGACCGCGTCCTTCTCTTCCGACGGCAGGCGGCCGTGCAACATCGCCATCCGCAGCCCGTGCAATGGACCGTCGCTCAGCCCCGGGAACACCTCGGTGACCGCGATCGGCGGGCGGCGCGCGGTGTCCGCGTCCGAGTCGAGAGGTTCGGCATCGTCCTCGCCGCCCGAGTCGCCGATCCGCGGGCACACCACGTACGCCTGGTGGCCGGCCTCGACCTCCTCGCGCAACCGACGCCACGCCCGGTCGAGGTACGCCGGCTTCTCGGCCGCCGGCACCACGTGCGTGGCGATCGTCGACCGGCCCTTCGGCAGCTCGGCGAGCGTCGATGTGTCGAGGTCGCCGTACACCGTCATGGCGACCGTACGAGGGATGGGCGTCGCGGTCATCACAAGCACGTGCGGTGGAGCGGCCGCCTTGGCGCGCAACGCGTCCCGCTGTTCGACACCGAACCGGTGCTGCTCGTCGACGACGACCAGACCGAGATCGGCGAAGTCGACGCCTTCGTAGAGCAGCGCGTGCGTACCCAGCACGATGCCGGCCGCGCCGGATCCGATCGCGGCGAGAGCCGAGCGGCGAGCGGCGGCGCCGAGCGCGCCGGTGACGAGTGCGACCCGCGTGCCGTCCGGATCGCCGTCCAGTTCGCCGGCCCGCCCGAGCGGCCCGAGCAGATCGGTGACGCTGCGCAGATGTTGCGACGCGAGAACCTCGGTCGGGGCCAGCAGTGCGGCCTGCCCACCGGCGTCGACGACCTGCAACATCGCGCGCAGCGCACACAATGTCTTGCCGGAGCCGACCTCGCCCTGCAGCAGGCGGTGCATCGGGTGGACCGAGGCGAGATCGTCGGCGATCCGCTCTCCGATCGTCCGTTGGCCGGTGGTCAACTCGTACGGCAGGGCACTGTCGAACCGCGCGAGCAGCCCGTCCGGCCGCCGCGGCCGCGGCGTGGCCGGCGACTCCGCCGCCCGCCGCTTGCGCTGTACGAGCGTGAGCTGCACCGCGAATGCTTCGTCCCACTTCAGCCGCGCTCGCGCCGCGTTCAGCGACTCGCGGCTGCTCGGACGATGGATCTCGCGGATCGCCGTACCCAGGTCAAGCAGGCCGCGATCCGCGCGAATCGGCACCGGCATCGGGTCCGGCGGCGGGGTGAACGTGTCGAGCACGACGCGGACGCATCGCGCGATCACCCATGTCGGTACGGCGGCCGCGGCCGCGTACACCGGAATGAGCGCGCCGGCGAACTCCTCGATCTCGCCGGCCGCGCCACCGGCCGGGTCGTCCACCTCGATGTCCTCGTCGAGCAGCATGTAGTCCGGCCCGTTGAGTTGCCGTCGGCCACGGAACTCGGTGACCTTGCCGGCGAACAGTCCCCATCGGCCGGGACGCAGATGGCGTTCCCGCCACGTCTGTCGCGGGCCGAAGAACGCGAGCCCCAGCGTGCCTCCCGAGTCGTCGGACACGATCACCTCGAGCAGCGAACTGTTGCGCTGCCGCAACGGCCGTAGGTTCGTCGATCGCACCTGCGCCAACACGGTCACCTGGTCGCCGACTCGCAGCGACCGGATGTCGGTGTGCTGGCCGCGCTCGTCGTAGCGGCGCGGGAAGTGGTAGAGCAGATCGGCGACGGTATCCAGGTCGAGGTGCGTGGCAAGCGCTTTCGCGGTCTTGTCGCCGACGACGCGGCCGAGCGGCGTGTCGACCGTCGCGCCGGTCGCGCGCCGTGCGGGAGTCACTCGATGCCCACCAACAGCGGATGGTGCGGCTGGCCGCCCTGGTAGACATGCGTCTCGACGAACGGCCAGTTCCGGGCGAGATGTGCCGTCAGCATGCTGGCAAGATCTTCCGGAGCCTGTGCGCCGGTCATCAGAGTGACCAATTCGCCGCCAGCGGCCAACAGCCGGTCGAGCAGCTCCCGGCATGCCTGTCCGAGATCCTGCGCGATCAGGTTCACCTCGCCCTCCACGATCGCGAGTACGTCACCGGCCTGGCACCGGCCGGCTACCGTGATCGCCTCGCGGCTCGCGTACGTCACCTCGGCGTACCGGCAGGCGCCGGCCGCCTCGGCCATCGCGATCACATCGTCTTCGAAACGCCGGCCACGGTCCCGGATCGCGAGCGCGGCGAGTGCCTGCACGGGTGACCGGGTCGGTACCACGGACACCTGGATGCCGTCGTTGCGCGCTTCCCGCGCGGCCGCGGACGCGGCACCCTGCGTCGCGGCGGCGTCCGGCAACACCACCACGTGCTGTGCGTCGGTGCCGCGGATCGCCCGGAGAATCTCGGCGGTAGACGGGCTCGGGCCGCGGACCACCGCGGCGCCTTCGGCCTCGAACAGCGCCGCTAGCCCGCGACCGGTCGCGACGACCACGGTGGCGCGCAACGGCTCGTCCGCCTCGGCGCCCTGGTCTGCGACGATTGCGGCCGGCTCGAACGGATTCATCGGCAACGGCTGGGCAACCGGCCGCGATGCGTCCGCGGCGATCTGGTCGGCGAACGCCGTGACCGATATCCGATGTGGTCGGCCGGCGGCCAGGCCCGCCTCCAGCGCCGCGCCGATGTCATTGACGTGTACGTGGATGTTCCACGTCGGTGGCGTGAGGTCAGCACTGTCGTCGCGATGTGGTCCGGTGCCAACGATGACCAGCGAGTCACCAAGTTCGCCGAGGTCGACCTTCAGCGTCTCGATCGCGTCGGCGTGCGCGTCGAGGAGGTACTGCACCTCGTAGGCGTAGTCCAATGAACCGGTCTCGCGCGCCACCGGGCGTACCCCGCCGCCGGTGTTGAGGCCGACCGCGGCCGGGCGTACGACGGCGCGTCCGGTCACGACCTCGACCAACGCATCGAGCACGACCAGCAGACCGCGACCGCCCGCGTCGACGACTCCGGCGCGCGCTAGTTCGGCCAGCTGATCGGGCGTCTTGGCGAGTGCCTCGGCCGCGCCACCGGCGGCGGCCACCACCACCGCTGCCAAGTCGTCGGAGTCGGCGGCCGTCGCGGCCAGGCCGGCGGCGCGGGCTACCGACAGGATGGTGCCTTCAACCGGCGTTGCCACCGCCTGGTACGCGGCATCGGCCCCGGCGCACAGCCCACCCGCGAAGCCGCGGCCGGCCACCGCCGCGACGTCACACGCACCGGCGAAACCGGTCAGCAACTGGGACATGATCACGCCGGAGTTGCCGCGCGCGCCAAGCAGCGCGCCGCGCGCAAAGCCGGCCATCGTCGCGCCGACGTCGGTGGCCGGCTGGGACGTGAGATGATCATGCGCTGCGGCGAACGTCAGGACAAGATTCGTACCCGTGTCGCCATCCGGCACCGGGTAGACGTTGAGCTCGTCGATCTCGTACTGGTGCCGTCGCAGCCCGGCCAGCCCGACCGCGCACCACTGGCGTACGGCGTCTCCGTCGAGGCTTTCCAGCACGGATTGGAAGCGTAATCGTGCTCGGTGTGACGGCGCGAGCGGCCGGCCGTCGACCAGCGCCGCGACCGGCTCGGATCACCGCGATCTTGGCGTACGGCGCGAGGTGATTCGGTGGTTCGGCACCGGATCGGGTACGCTTTTCGGGTTGCCCGCGGTGGTGGCGCGTTTTCGTGTGCACCGGCGGGCCGAACCGTGAACGCGACCAGTCGCACCGACCTTCCACCGGCGACTGACGATCACCCAGGAGATTCCCGTGGCTGCCGTGTGCGACATCTGCCAGAAGAAGCCGGGCTTCGGCCACAACGTGTCCCACTCGCACCGCCGGACCAACCGGCGCTGGAACCCGAACATCCAGGTGGTTCGTACCCCGGCCGGCGGCGGTACGACACGGAAGATGCACGTGTGCACGTCGTGCATCAAGGCCGGCAAGGTGGTTCGGGGCTGACTGTCCGATCACCAAAACCCGGTCACCACAACATCCGGCAAGAAACCAGCCGCGGCACCCGTTCCGGGTTGCCGCGGCTTCTTTCTGCCCCTTGGGGCTCGTCCATGGCGCCGTTAGGTGGTCGGATCCGGCACGAGATCCCGACCGAACGACCGCACGCCCTGCCAACCCTTGTAGTAGCCGAAGTCCGGGATCCGTGCGTAGCCGAGCTTCTCGTAGAGTGCGATGGCCTCCGGCTGCCTCATCCCGCACTCCAGGATGAGTCGGGTGCGGCCGTGGTCCACGACGGCCTGCTCGACCGCTGCGACCAATGCGCTGGCGACGCCCGCGCCGCGCGCATCCGGCGCGACGTACAACCGCTTGAGTTCCGCGACCGCGGGCTCGCCGGCCGCACGACCGCCGTCGAGATGCTCGTGGCTACGCCATCCCGCGCAACCGACCGGCTCGCCTTGCCGGTATGCGACGAAGAAGCCGCCCTCGGGCGGGTTGAACTCCATCGGGTCGATCGGCGTGTCGTCGCCGGCGCCGCCGTATCGCGCGCTCAGGTCGCCGAGCGCCGCGGCGACCATGCGCTGCGCGGCGGGTGCGAGATATCGCGTCGATCGGATCTCGATGTCGGTCACGGGCGATCACGCTACCGGTGCCGTACGCGTGACCGAGATGGCGGCTACCGGAAGTGGTCCCAGCCACTGGGTGCGTCCGCGTACGGTTGGCCGTCGACCGTCACGCCGGCGCCCGCCGCCACGCGGCCGATGACGCGCCACTCGACGCCGAGGGCAGTGTCGGGCGGGAACGTCGCGGCCAGCGCGTGGTCCTCACCGCCGGTCAGCACCCACTGGTACGGGTCGGCGCCGAGTGCCCCGGCCGCGTCCGCTAGCAGTGCCGCCACCTCGAACGCGTCCCGGCGTACGTCGATCGCGACCCCACTGGCATCAGCGATGTGACCGAGATCGGCGAGCAGCCCGTCGGACACGTCCAGCATCGCGGTCGCGCCAAAGCGTCCGGCCGCCGGACCGGCTGGGTACGGCACAACGGGTCGCCGGTACGCGTCGACCAAGGCGGCCGGATTCCGGTGGCCGCGATTCAATAGCGCGAGGCCAGCCGCCGCGTAACCGAGCCGGCCGGCCACCGCGACCACGTCGCCGGGCCGCGCGCCGGACCGCAAGACGGGCGCCGCACCGTCGAGGTTGCCGAGCGCAGTGACCGCGATGGTCAGCACCGGGCTCGCCGAGATGTCGCCGCCGACCACCGCGGCGCCGGCCGACGCGGCCTCGCTTGCCAGACCGTCGGCCAGCCCTTCGGCCCACGCCACGTCGAGATCAGGTGGCGCGCAGAGCGCGACGAGCAACGCCGTCGGAGTGGCACCCATGGCGGCGATGTCCGCGAGGTTCGCGGCGGCGGCGCGGTGGCCGACATCCGTCGCACTGGTCCAGTCGGATCGGAAGTGGCGCCCGTCAACGAGCACGTCCGTCGACGCGATCACGCGACCGTCCGGCGCCGCCACTATCGCGGCGTCGTCGCCGGGACCAAGAAGCACCCCGGGTCCGGCGGCTCGGGCGCCGAGCCGCGCGGTGATGCGATCGATGAGCCCGAACTCGCCGATATCCGCGACCGTCATGGCACCTCCCTCACGCGACAGCTTGCCGCACCGCCACCGGACGCGTCGGGCGCCTGGCGGTTATCACGCCGCGGCACCGTGGTGACCGTGCCAAGAACCACTCAGGGAACATAGATCGACGTCTTGTACGGTAGTTTTCGCGTGCAACGCCCGATGCGACCGATGGGAGGCGTGTTGTGGTCCAGGCGTACATCCTCATCCAGACCGAAGTCGGCAAGGCACGCGATGTCGCCGGCGCGATAGCCGGCGTGCCGGGCGTGGCACGGGTCGATGCCGTGACCGGACCGTACGACGTGATCGTGCTGGCCGAGTCCCCGACCGTCGACGAGCTGGGCAAGATGATCGTGAGCCGTGTCCAACTCGTGCCGGGCATCACTCGTACGCTCACGTGCTCCGTGGTGAATCTGTAGGACCATGCCAGACCGCGCCACCCGCCGCGCCGCGCTCATTGCCACCGCGGTTTCGCTTCCGGTTGTTCTGCTGATCGCGGGCATCGCCTTTGCGGTGTTCGCCACCCGTACGGCCAACCCGACCGCGGCGAGCGGCGCGCCGACAGTCGGGGCGGGCGCGACCGGCACCGTCACGATGCCCGCACCGAAGCTCTCCCCCGCGCACGCGCAAGCCTGCCTCGCGTTCATCGCACAGCTGCCCAACAAGCTCCGCAACCTGGAACAGCGGCACGTCAGCGACGGCCCGGAACAGAACGCCGCGTTCGGCGATCCGCCGATCACCGTCGAGTGCGGCGCGACGCAGGTCCGTCCGGCGCCGACCGATCAGGTCTTGACGATCTCCGGCGTGTGCTGGTTTGCCCAGAACGGCCAGGCGTCAACGGTCTGGACGACGCTTGACCGCGAGGTGCCGGTCGCGGTGACGATCCCGAACACGTACGCGCCGGGTGGCGCCGGCTCAGCACAGTGGGCCGCCGAATTCTCCGCGCCCTTGGTCAGCGCCATGCCGTCCATCGAGACGCCCTATAACTGCTAGCTACCGTCAGCGAAGCGCGCGCCCCGTCCGCCGTCCGCCATCACGCTCAGGGACGGTGCGCCGACCAACGGTCCAGGCGCTTTGACTAGCTTTAATGAAGGCCGGTGCCGCGGTGCACGGCGGTACGGATGAGCCGCGTGATCACCTTCGGATAGTCCCAGCCGGTCGCCGCCCACATCCGCGGGAACATCGACGTCGCGGTAAACCCCGGCATCGTGTTGATCTCGTTGAGTACGACATCGAGTTCCGGCGTGACGAAGAAGTCCACGCGGGCGAGGCCTGCGCAGTCCAGCGCGCTGAACGTCCGGCACGCGTAGTCCTGCACCGTCGCGGTCACGCGCTCGGGCAGCCGCGCCGGCACGTCGAACTCGACGGATTCGTCGAGGTATTTCGCCTCGAAGTCGTAGAACTCGTGTCCCTCCAGGACCCGGATCTCGGCCAGGACGCTGGGTTCCGGCGCGCCGCCGGCCTCCCCCTCGAGCACGCCGCATTCCACTTCGCGGCCGATCAGCTGCGCCTCCACGAGCACCTTCGGATCGACCAGTCGCGCCTCAGCGATCGCCTTCTCGACCTGCGACCAGTCGGTGACCTTGGTGACGCCGAACGACGAGCCGCCGCGTGCCGGCTTCACGAACGCCGGCAGGCCGAGCCGCTGCATGTCCGCGTCGGTCAGCGACTGTCCGGCCCGCAACACGACGTAGTCGACGACCGGGATGCCCGCCGCGCTCGCCAACGTCTTGGTGAACTCCTTGTCCATGGCGGCGGCCGACGCGAACACGTTCGAGCCGACGTACGGGATGCCGGCCATTTCGAGCAGCCCTTGGATCGTGCCGTCCTCGCCGAACGCGCCGTGCAGCACAGGGAACACCACGTCCACGTCGCCGAGCGCGCGGGCGCCCTCGGCGGGATCGAGCATGACGAGTCCGTGCGTGGTCGGGTCACCGGGCAACACGACGGCCGAGCCGGCGGCCGCGGTGATCTCCGGCAGAGCGCGGCGCGCATCGATGGACAGCGATCGTGGGTCACCGTCGGTGAGGATCCATCGCCCCTCGCGAGTGATGCCGACCGGTACGACGTCGAACTCGTCGGGATCCAGCGCCTCGAGAATGCCGCCCGCGGACAGGCACGAGATGGCGTGCTCGGTGCTGCGACCGCCGAACACCACGGCCACTCGCGTCTTCGGAGGTGTCGACATGGTGCTCCTTCCCCGATTCGCGGTGACTCGCAGTGCACGTACCGCGTGACGCTACCGCACCAATCGCACCGCCGCGGGCGGACGCATTTGTCTGCATAGTCCGCTTCGTTGTTAGCCCGTGAGGACGCAGCCGGCGGCCAACTACACGGTTGCGAATGAGCCAGGATGCCGCGTTCCCAACGGCACCACAGCTTTCGCCACCTAGCACCTGGCCGACTGCCCGTTCGGCTAGATAGTCTCGCGCCGTGGGCAACTCCCCCCTCATCGCATCGCTAGTGGCTGCCGTCGAGGCCGCGCCCGACGACCTTCCGCTGCGGGTGCATCTGGCCGAGTTGCTGTTGCGCGATGACCGGCGTGCGGAGGCGATCGGTCACCTCGCCCAGGCGCTCGCCCGCGATCCCGGCCATGCCGAGGCGCAGGCGCTGATGGCACAAGCGATCGCGCGCCCCGACGCGACTCCGCCGTCCGCGGTCGAGCCGCCCGCCGCGCCGGGACACCAGACAGCCACGGGTACGGACGCGGGCGCCACGCCGGCGTCGCAGGCGACCGAGCCGCCACCGGCCGCAACCCCACCGACGGCCGGCGACCAACCACGAGCGGCGGAGCCGGGCGTACCCATGCCACCCGCGCCCGAGCCCCGGCGGCCGGCCGATGACGTCGACTGGCGCGCGTTCGAGGACGAGTTCACCGGCATCGTGCCGCCCCGCTTTGCGCCGGCCGCGGACGAGCCGGAGCCGGTCAGCGGCGACGACGATCGGATGTTCGATGTCGAGACGTCGTCGATCTTCCTCACCGACGTGCACGGCATGGACGACGTGAAGCGGCGACTCGAGGTGGCGTTCCTCGCCCCGTTGCGCAATCCCACGCTGCGCAGCCTCTATGCAAAGAGCCTGCGCGGTGGGCTGATGCTTTATGGCCCACCCGGCTGTGGCAAGACATTCATCGCGCGCGCGGTGGCCGGCGAGATGGGCGCGAAGTTCATCTCGCTGTCGATCGTCGACGTGCTGAACATGTACGTCGGCAACTCCGAGCAGAACCTGCACCAGATCTTCGACAGCGCGCGCCGCAACGCTCCGTGTGTGCTGTTCCTGGACGAGATCGACGCGCTCGGACACAAGCGCAGCGCGGTGAACTCGTCGACCATGCGCACCCTCGGCAACCAGTTGCTTGCCGAACTCGACGGCATGGACGGCGACAACGACGGCGTGTTCGTGCTCGCCGCGACGAACGCGCCGTGGGACGTCGACCCGGCGCTCCGACGCCCCGGCCGCTTCGATCGCGTGATTCTTGTGCTGCCGCCGGATCGCGCCGCCCGCGGCCCGATCGTCGAATATCACCTTCGCGATCGGCCGGTCGCGAACATCGACGTGCGAAGGATCGTGGCGGCGACCGAAGACTTCTCCGGTGCGGATCTGGCTCACCTGTGCGACAGCGCCGCCGAACACGCGATGCACGACTCGATCGCGACCGGTGACGTACGGATGATCGAGCAGCGGGACTTCGACCGAGCGCTCCGGGAGGTGCGGCCATCCACTGGACCGTGGCTCGCGTCCGCCCGCAACGTCGCGATGTTCGCCAACGAGTCCGGTGCCTACGACGATCTAGCCGCTTACCTGAAGAAGCGGAAGCTGGCCTGATGCCCGACGTCGACGTGGCCTCCGATCTCAAGCGTGCGGACGCACTACGAGAACTCGGACGGGCCGTCGACGCAATCGAGATCCTCGGCCGCGTGGTGGCCAGCGAGCCGGCCAATCATCAAGCGCTGTGCCAGCTCGCCCAGTGCCACAACGCAACGAAGGACTACCCGACGATGTTGCGCGCCGCGAACCGCGCGATCGCGGCGAACCCGCACTCCGAGTGGGCACACCGGCTGCGTTCGCTGGCGCTGCACAACATGCGCCGCCATCCGGAGGCAGTCGCGGCGGCGAGACGGTCGATCGAACTAGCGCCGAATGCCTGGCGCCCGCACATGATCCTCGCGGATGCCGCGCTCGTCGGCACGAAGCCATCGGACAAGAAGATGGCGTACGAGGCGGCGTTGCGCGCGCTGCAGATCGCACCGCACGCAGCCGACGCGCACGTCACGATGGGCCGGGTGCTGCTGAACATCGGCGAGCTTCGGCACGCGCGGCGATACTTCGCGCACGCACTTGCCCTCGATCCGTCGAATGCGGCGGCTCTCACCAACCTTGCCGTCACCGACCTGCGGGGCGGGAAGGTGGTGGCGGCCGGACGAGGGTTCGGCGCGGTGGCCGCCGCGAATCCGACCGAGGACATGTACGCGCGCAATGTCGGCGCGAGCGCGTTCGTGTGGATGCAAAGCGCTCTGGACGCTGGCGTCGTGATCGTGGTCACCGCGTTGGTCGTCGCGATGGTGGTGCCGCCGCTGACCGGCGCGCTGGTCACGCTCGCCTTGCTGGTCGCGTACGTGACCGTCGGCACAATCGCGTACCGCCGGCTGCCGGCGCCGATGCGACGGCTGGCGCTGCGCGGTAGGAGCCCGATGGTCACCCGAGTGAACGTCGGCGTCACGGCGGGCGTGCTGGCGTTCGGGCTGTGGATCGCGGCCACCGAGGCATTCGGCTCGCCGCCGGCGACGTACATCGCGCCGCTGCTGTTGTGGTCGCTCGCGCTGCTGTGGCGGCTGCGCATCCGCGTCGAGCCGCGGTTGCATCAGACGCGCCAGCGGCGCCGTTACCGTGCCGAGGTGTTCGGCGTGGGCGGGCAGCCGAGCATCGTCACGCCACGGCGCCCACTCGACTAGCCGCGCGCGGGCGTGCGCCGGCCGCGCCTAATCTCGCGAACCGCCGACGGCATGCATCGCATGGTCCACCGCAGCCTCTAGATCCGCGACGAGATCGGTTGCGTCCTCGATGCCGCACGACATGCGTACTAAGCCCGGCGGCACCGGGTCGCCCCACTGCTCGCGCCGATCCGCGCTGGAGTGCACGCCGCCGAACGACGTGGCCGCGGCCACCAGCGTCGACGCGTCGAGCATCGCGGTGACATGCGCCGCGGAGGGCAGCGTGAACGTCACGATGCCCGGTACGCGCCGCATCTGTGCCATGGCGACGGCGTACGACGGATCGTCGGGGCGGCCGGGAAACCGTACCGACATAACCAGCGGATGCGATGCGAGCATCGCGGCGACCGCGGTGGCGTTTGCGGTCTGTCGCGCGAGGCGAATGTCGAGCGTGGCGAGCGATCGGTGTGCGAGCCACGCCTCGAAGCCGCCCGGGATGCCGCCGGTCTGCCCACGCCAGTCGCGCACCGACGCCGCGAGCGCCGGATCCGATGCGCACACGTACCCGAGTAGCAGATCGGAATGTCCGGTCAACGCCTTCGTACCCGACGCGACACTGAAGTCGGCGCCGAGCGCGAGTGGCCGTTGGCCGAGCGGGGTAGCGGCCGTGTTGTCGACCGCGATGAGCGCGCCAGCGGCATGCGCAGCCGCCGCCAATGCGGGAATGTCGCACACATCGAGCCCGGGGTTCGCGGGCGACTCGAGCAGCACAAGGCGTACGCCGGCAAACGATGGGTACGGTCCGGCCGTCGGCGCCTCGGCCACCGTGATGCCGAGCGGTGCGAGCCGGTCCGCGGCAAACGCGCGCGTCTTGTAGTAGCCGTCCGCCGGCAGCACGATCGTGTCGCCGGGGCGGAGCACCGCGAACAACGTGGCCGAGATGGCCGCCATACCGGACGCGAACGTCACGCACTCGGCACCGCCGCCCGGCGCTTCCAGGCCGGCGATCGCCGCCTCCAGAGCACGCCACGACGCGTTATCGGTGCGCCCGTACCCGTCGAGCCCGGCACGCGGCCCGGTCGCCGGATCGAGGTGGTAGGGCGCGGCCAGCACCGGCCCGGGTACGAACGGCCGCCCTGGTACGGCATCCGGCAGCCCGGCGTGCGCGGCGCGCGTACCGTCGCCGTAGTCAACGCCGGCCGGGTCCCCTCCGCCGGCGTCCACTCCGGCCGCGTCAATGCCGTCGCTCACGTCGTCTCGGGCTTCGTCTCGCGGCTCATCAACTCGGCGACCGCGACGCGTGGGTCGACGCCCTCGTGGCACACGCGCTCGACCTGTTCCGTGATCGGCGTCTCGACACCCTGCGAGCGCGCGAGATCCCGGATCGCGAGGCAACTCTTGACGCCCTCCGCGGTCTGCCGCGTGGCGGCCTGCGCCTGCTCCACCGTCTCGCCGCGGCCGAGCCGCTCACCGAACGTACGGTTGCGCGACAGTGGCGACGAGCACGTCGCGACGAGGTCTCCGAGCCCGGCCAGACCGGCGAACGTGAGCGGGTCGGCACCGAGGCGCATGCCCAGTCGCGCCGTCTCGGCAAGGCCGCGCGTGATCAGCGTCGCCTTCGTGTTGTCGCCGAAGCCCATCGCGCTCGCCATTCCATAGGCCAACGCGATCGCGTTCTTCACCGCGCCGCCCAACTCGCAGCCGATCACGTCGTCGTTGGTGTACGGCCGGAAATACCGCGTGGCGATGGCGGCCTGTACGGCCTGTGCACGCTCGTCGTCAGTGCACGCCACCACGGTCGCGGCGATCTGTGCCGCGGCGATCTCGGCGGCGAGATTCGGGCCGGTCACCGCGGCTACGCGCGATGGATCGATGCGGGTCGCCTCGCTGATCACCTCCGTCATCCGCTTGCCGGTGCCGAGTTCGATGCCCTTGATGAGGCTCACCAACGTGGCTCGATCACCGATCGCCGCGGACCACTCGGCGAGGTTGCCGCGCAGCGTCTGAGCCGGGATCGACAGGACAACCAGGTCCGCATCGGCAATCGCGGCGGTTGCGTCGGCGGTCGCGCGCACCGCGCTCGGCAGCACGAGGCTCGGGTGGTATTCGACGTTGCGCCGCGTCGCGTTGATCGCCTCGGCCACGTCGGGGCGCCGAGCCCATAACGTGACGTCGGTGCCGGCGTCGGCTAGAACCTTCGCAAACGCCGTACCCCATGAGCCCGCGCCGAGCACCGCCGCGCGCCGGATCGTGATCATGGCGCGTCCGCGCGCGGCGCAGCCGCGTCACCGTCGGAAACCACGCCACCGTCGGCCGGCTCGGAACTTGCGGAACCGTCGGCCGGCTCGGAACTTGCCGCCTGGCCCGGCACATCGCGTTCGACCGGCACCACATCGGCGGTGCCGTTGGCCAGGCGCCGACCCGCGGAGCTGGGGGCCAACGGCGGCGTCTCGCCGCGGATCTCGCCCACCATCCGCCGGAGCACGAGCATGATCTCGTCGGTGATCGCATAGAGGTTCGCGGCGGTCGGCTCGACGCCCTTCCACTTCGACAGGTCGATCTCGTTGCCGGCGATCACCGTCACTGGCCGGCGCGGGCGCAAGTGCAGCTTGCGCTCCCGCGGATCGAACACCTGCTGGGCACCCCACGTCGCGACCGGAATGACCGGTGCTCCGGTGGCGAGGAACAGCCGCGCGATGCCGGTCTTGCCGCGCTGCGGCCACAGGTCGCCCTTCTTCGGGGTCGTACCCTCCGGATAGATGATCACGTCCTCGCCGCGCCGGATCGCCGCGATCGCGGCGTCGAGCGCCCGGCTGGCGTCGATCGTGCCGCGCTCCACTGGGATCTGGCGAACCGCCTTGATTATCGGACCGAGCACCGGCACCTTGAACAGGCTCGACTTCGCCAGATATTGCGGCCACCGGCCGGCGTCGTAGACGAAGTGAGCGATGACCAGCGGATCGAATTCCGACATGTGGTTCGCCGCGATGATCACGCCGCCGGTCCGCGGAATGCGGTCCATGCCCTGCCAGTCGCGCTTCGTCACGACGAACAGGATCGGTTTGAGGAGGGCGACCGCCGTCCTGGGCCAGAATCCGATCCTTCGTACCACGCCGCCCTCCTCGACCAGCGCTCCCGGCGCGCACTGGTATCAAGCGAAATCATGCCCGGCTCGCGGGCGGCAGGCTAGGACGGGGTGCAGCACACCTGGGTCGTCGGTCAGGATGACCGGCATGCAGATGGCCCCGTGGACCGTTGTGATCCCGGTCAAACGGCTCGAGATCGGCAAGTCACGCCTGCGTGGTGATCGAGACGACGATGCGCTGGTGCTCGCCATCGCGCTGGACACCGTCGCGGCGGCCGCCGCGGCGCACAACGTCGAGCGCGTGCTCATTGTCACGGGTGATGCGATCGTTGGGAACGCGGTCGGATCGCTCGGCGCGGACGTGGTCGCCGAGCCGCATGGTGGCGGGCTCAACGCGGCGATCGACGCCGGTGCCGCCACCGCCGGGCTCGCTGTGCCCAGGGCAGCGCTGCTCGCCGATCTGCCGGCACTGCGTGGCACGGAACTCGCCGCTGCCCTGGACGCCATTATGGGTACGCCGGGCCGGGCGTACGTTGCCGACCACATGGGTACGGGTACTACGCTCCTCGGCGCGCTACCCGGCGTGGTACTGGATCCGCGCTTCGGACCCGGATCCGCTGCGGCCCACGCGGCGACTGGCGCGACGCCGCTGCGCGGCGACTGGCCGGGGCTGCGACTCGACGTCGACACCGCGACCGACCTGGCTCTGGCGCGGCGACTGCGGCTCGGCAGTCGGACCCGGGCCGCGCTGGCCCGCGACCCGGGCGGCGAGCGCGATCTCGGCGACCAACCAGCGCGATCTCGGCGGCAGCCAGCGTGATCTCGGCGAGTCAAGCGCGATCCGCGCGGTTTGTTAGCGTCGGCACCGTGCAGGCGACCGTCGAAACGTTCGATCCGGTGAGCCACGCGGCCACCGTGCTGCGCGACGACGGAACGCGCGTCGACGTGCCGCCCGCCGCGTTCGAGGCATCCGGTC
>DATFRR010000148.1:0-28758 GCA_035263025.1 Micromonosporaceae bacterium | reverse complement strand
GCCGGCCAACGGTCATTCCGCCGCCACGATCGTCGGCGTGTCGGTGGGATATCTCGCGCTCGCCATGTCGTACGCGTGGCTGACCCGAGGCCAGCCACCGTTGCAGTCGGCGGCGCCCGCGGACAACGTCGCGTCGCAGGCGGCGTGATTTGCCGGCTAACGCTTCGCGGCCGCGTCCAGCGCCGCCTGCAGCGACTGCGCAAAAGCGAAGCTCGTGTACGTCGCGCCGGACACCACGTCGACGTCGGCGCTCTGCGCCCGGAGCACCTCTTGTTTCAGGATCGGCACCGCGTAGTCGTTGATCTGCGTGGAGTGGCCGCGATCGTTCGGCGCCTGCAGGACGTGCACGTCCGCGATGCGGGTGCCGTTGGCCGTCAGCCGCACCTGCACCGGTCCGAACGGGGTCGACACGGCCGGTCCGGCGATCATGTAGTCGCCGGCCCGGAGGGTGGCTCGGCCCTGCTTCACGGGTACGCCGTTGGTGGCCTCACCGGACCCGGTATCCGCGGTCGTCCCGGTCGCGCCCGGCGCACCCTGCGTGCCCTTGTACCCGATGAGCACCAACGCCGCGACCGCGGTGCCCGCGACGGCGAACGTGACCCGCCGGATTCCCGCGTTCATGAGTCGTCAGCGTTCATAGCTCGAACGAATCCATGTGTACCTGCCGCGGCGGCACACCGATCTCGGCGAGCGCCATGCTGACTCGTGCGGCAAACACCGCCGGACCGCACATGTAGACGTCACGTTCCTGGATGTCGGGGATCAGCTCGCGGAGTCCGTCCGGCGTGAACAGCCGCGCCGGGTCCGGGTCGGTGCGCCGTCCCAGTACGTACCACAGGCGAATGCCGCGATCCATGGCCAGGCTGTCGATTTCGTCGCGGAAGATCAGCTCCGCCGCGCTACGCGCGCGATAGATCACGACGGTACCCACCGGCATGGTCTCCATCAGCGCTCGTACCGGCGTGATGCCAGTGCCGGCGGCGATCAGCAGTGCCCGCGGTCGGTTCGCGTGTGCGGTGGTGAACTCGCCGGTCGGTGCGTCGATCCAGACTCGCGTGCCGGTCGGCAGGTCGGCGATGGCACGTGACTCGTCGCCGACCGCCTTCACGGTCAGGCGGAGCCAGTCGGCGTTCGGTGGCGCCGACAACGAGTACGGATGCGACCGCCACCAGCCCCGCGGAGTGACAAATCGCCACGGCACGTACTGGCCGGGCGCCGCGCGTAACGCGGACAGGTCGCGACCGGTGACGTACACGGACACCACGCCGGGAAGTTCCGTCACGACCGATGCCACGCGCAGCCGGTGCCGGACGTTCAGCCGCACCGGAACGACGATCCGGCCGTACCCGACCGCGGCGACCACCAACAGGTATGCCGCGATCCACAGTCGCCGTGCTGGCTCGCTCAATACGAACTGTTGCCCGTCGGCCAACTGGTGCCCGTAGACGAACAGCAGCACGAGATAGACCGACGCGTGCGAGGCGTGCCACAACCCGTACGGCAACCGCCGCCGGATCGCGCGAATCGCCAGCAGGCTCACTACGAGGAGGATCCCGAACGAGACGACTGCCGTGATCATGTCTTGGTACGTGGTGAGCAGCGTCGCCACCTCGTGCCAGATGCCGGAGTTGTTCGCCGCGGCGTACCCGAGCGTGATCAGTAGCACGTGCAGGCAGACCACGACGACCACGTACGCACCGAGGTCGCGATGCCACCGCGATCGCCGCGCTCCGCTCGACGCGCGCTCGATCACGGGTACCCGGCTCATCAGGAGCACCTGTACGAGCAGCAGATAGCCGCCGACGAGACCGGCAAGCCGACCGGCCGCGGTCAGCGTACCGGCGGCGCCAACAACCTCGGTCGCGGTTGTCTGCCGCCACCACGAATCGATGACGATCGCGAGACCCGCCGCGATCAGCGTCAGCAGGATGCGACGCCGGACAACCGGGTCGAGCGAACTAGCGCCGGCCTCATCGCGGTGCTCGGACGCACCCGATTCCGGCCGGTCCGGCCACACCGTCCCGCTAGGCGCGCTCACGCCCCCAAGGATCGCCCGCCAACCTTGAGACCACGACCCTCGCCCCGGTTACCAACCCCTAACGTCCCCGGCCTCCCCCGTCACATCACGCCCACCCCGAGCCGCCCCAGCCACGAAAGCCGCCCACGCCACCCATCACAGCACCTTCGGATATCACGCCCACCCCGATAGCCCAACCCCCACGGCGCGGCGCGCGATCGTGCGTTCAGCTGGGCCGTCCCCGCATCCGCCGTAGATCAAGCTTGACCGCTGCGCCGGAGCGGGGACGGCCCAGCCCTCACCGCAACCAGGTACGAGCTACCGAAGACCCCGATCCGCAGCCCATGCGTACAACGCCTCGACTGCTTCCGAGTGCGACAACGGTCCGCGATCGAGACGAAGCTCCTTGAGATAACGCCAAGCCTCGCCAACAACCGGCCCAGGCGGAACTCCGAGCAACTCCATGATCGCGTTGCCGTCGAGATCCGGGCGTACCCGCGCCAGGTCCTCCGCGGCCGCGATGCGCTCGATCCGCTCCTCGAGCGCGCGGTAGTCCGCGGCGAGTTGTGCGGCCTTGCGCCGATTGCGGGTGGTGCAGTCGGATCGCGTCAGGATGTGCAGGCGCGGCAACAGATCGCCGGCGTCGGTGACGTAGCGGCGCACCGCGGAGTCGGTCCAGTCGCCTTGCCCGTACCCGTAGAACCGAAGGTGCAGGGCGACGAGGGCCGCCACGTCCGAGACAACGTCCTTGGGGAAGCGAAGCGCTCGCAAGCGCTGCTTCGTCAGGCGGGCGCCGACAATCTCATGGTGGTGGAAGGACACCCGGCCGTCCGGCCCGACCGCCTTGGTCGCCGGCTTGCCGACGTCGTGCATCAAGGCGGCCAGGCGCAGCACCAGATCGGGACCGTCCGGCTCGAGATTGATCGCGTTGCGGATCACGGCGAGCGTGTGCTCGTAGACGTCCTTGTGTTGCGCGTGCTCGTCGATCTCCAGCCGGAGCCCGGCGACCTCCGGCAGGAATACGTCGGCGAGGCCGGTCTCGATGAGCAGTCGCACGCCGGCGACCGGATCGTTCGCGACCATCAGCTTCGCGAATTCGTCCTTGATCCGCTCCACCGCGATGCGGCCGAGATCGGCGGCCATCGCCGTCATGGCGGCACGCACATCGTCGGCGATCGTGAACCCAAGTCGCCCGACGAAGCGTGCGGCTCGCAGCATCCGCAGCGGATCGTCGGCGAAGCTGTCGCGTGGCGCGCCCGGCGTGCGGATCAGCTTTGCGGCGAGATCGGTCCGTCCGTCGTACGGGTCGACGAACACGTGCCCCGGCACGGAGACCGCCATCGCGTTGATGGTGAAGTCGCGGCGCCGCAGATCGTCGGCGAGACTGTCGCCGTACGCCACGATCGGCTTGCGACTGACCCGGTCGTAGGCGTCTGCGCGAAACGTGGTGATCTCCAGCCGCAGACCGCGCCGGGCGGCGCCGATCGTGCCGAAGTCCTGGCCGGTCGTCCAGATCGCCTCGGCCCAACCGTCGACGACCGCGAGCGTCTGCTCGGGTCGCGCGTCCGTCGCGAAGTCGAGATCGTCGCCGAGTTGTCCGAGCAGGGCGTCGCGCACCGAGCCACCGACGAGGTGAAGCTCGAATCCGGCGGCGGCGAATCGCGCGCCGATTTCGTCGGCGACCGGCGAGACGCGCATGAGTTCCGCGACGGCGCGGCGTTGCGCCGTGCTGAGGCTGGGTGCGGCGCGGTCGGCACGCGGGGTCTCGGACATCGCGTCGGACAGCGTAGCGGTCCGCCGATCCGCGGCGCCTTGGCATAACGCCGGTACGCGGTGCCGGCGCGTCGCCGGTCGTCGGTCCTTCGACCGTGACGGACCCGGTCGAGGCCATGCCGCAAACGCGCTGATACCCGCTACTGTCGGCGCATGGCACGAACGGAACAACGGTGGGAGCGCGAGGGTCGCGACCCGGACGCCACCATGCTGTTGCCGGTCGTGCCGACCGATGGGCTCGGGGCGGCCGACCGGACCATGCTCATCCCGATCGTGGGCCGCGCCGACGATCCGACCTGGGCGCTCTACGGCCAACAGACGTCGGTCCTGTCGCCGGTCTATCCGCCGACCGACCCGAACGCGCCACTCGGCGCGGTGCAGCCGGGCTGGCCGGGTCGGCCCGAGCGCGCGATCGGCGTGGCGTCGCCCGTCATCTACCCGCCGACGAGCGCACCTCCGGCAGGGACGCCGACCGGCCGGGCGAGCGTCCCGACGCGGCCGGGCGGCCCACCACCCGCGCCGGCCATCCCGGACGAGCAGCCATCGATCGCGCGCAGCAGCGCGATCATGGCGACCGGCAGCATGGTCAGTCGCGTGACCGGCCTGCTCCGCACCGTCGTGCTCGGCGCGGCGATCGGCGCCTCCAGCGTGGGCAACGCGTACAACTTGTCGAACACGCTGCCGAACATGGTGTACGAGCTGCTGCTCGGCGGCGTGCTGTCCAGCGTGATCGTGCCGCTGCTGATGAAGGCGCGCACCCAGGACGCGGACCGCGGTGAGGCGTATACCCAACGGCTGCTGACGCTCGCCACGCTGTTCCTCGCCAGCGCCACCGTCATCGCCGTCGCCGCCGCGCCGCTACTCACCCAGCTCGTCGCCGCGCACTCGAGCGCGTCGGACAAGCACCTGATCACCACGCTGTCGTATCTGATCCTTCCGGAGATCTTCTTCTACGGCATCGCCGCGCTGCTGGCCGGCGTCCTGAACACGCGTGGGCACTTCATGGCCCCGATGTGGTCGCCGATCCTCAACAACATCGTGGTGATCGCGACCGCGGCGGTGTTCTGGATCATGCCGGGTCCGAAGACGCTTCTCCCGACGTCGATCACCACGGCGCAGGTGCTGGTGCTCGGCATCGGTACCACGCTCGGCATCGTCATACAGGCGGCCGGCCTGATCCCGGCGCTGCGCCGCGTACGGTTCCGTTGGCGGTGGCGCTTCGATTTCCGGAAGCTCGGGCTGCGCCAGATCGGCCGTACGAGCGCCTGGATGCTGACCTACGTGATCATGACGCAGATCGGGCTCACCGTCATCCTCCGGCTGTCCCAGTCGGCAGCTGGCAATCCGTCCAACGCCGGCGACCATTCACCCGGACCGGCGATCTTCAACAACGCGTTCCTGATCTTCATGATGGCGCACGGCATCGTGGCGGTGTCGATCCTCACCGCGCTGATGCCGCGACTCGCCCGGGCCGCCGCCGAGGGCCGGTACGCCGACATGGGTACGAATCTCGCGCTGGGTACGAGGATGTCGGCGGTGGTCCTGATACCGGTGACGGCCGCGTACATCGTGCTCGGCCGCCCACTCGCCGTCGCGCTCTTCCAGTGGGGCAACTACACGCACCGAGAAGCGGTACAGACCGGCACGGTGATCGCGGTCGCGGCCATCGGCCTGGTGCCGTACGCGATCACGCAGATGCAACTATTCGCGTTCTACGCCATGCCTGACACGAAGACGCCGGCCTTGGTGAACATCCCGGTCGTGGGCGTTCGCATCGCAATCGACGTGTTCCTCTACGTGATTCTGTCCGCCGCGCTCGTCAACGCCGGACTGATGCTCGGCAACGCGGTGTCGTACGTCATCGCCGCGATCATCGGGTACCAGCTGTTGCGCCGCCGGATCGGCCTGCTCGCGCTCGGCGAGACGATGGGCGCGCTCGGCCGGCTGGCCGCCGCCGCGGTGATCGCCGCGATTCCCGCGTGGGCGTTGTCCTCGTTCATCCAGCGCGAGGTCGGCTCCGGGAAGGTGGGCTCGGTCGCCGCACTCGCTGGCGGTGGTGTGGTGCTGGTCGTCGCGTACGTGCTGGCCGGCCTCGCATTGCGCGCGAAGGACATCTCGAACGTCGCCGCGATGGCGCGCCGCAGGGTAGCGCAGCCACAAGGCGCCAAATAGCAGCGCCGCAGAGTAGCGCAGCCGCAAGGCGCCAAATAACCACCTCGGCCCACGCCAACTTTGCCCGCCGAAGGCGGCGAAAGGGTGCGTTGACATGGACCGACTGCGCCAGCGACACGCCGCTGATCTGACCCGATTTGCACGATGAATGATCGGCATAATCGTCCAGATTGGTGAGACTTATCCTCAGCAGCCCTACCAACTCCGGTACGAACGGACACCAGCTGTGCAACAGGACGAACTCATCTGCCTCAGGTTTCAGTTAGGGCGAGTAGGGTTCCCTCGTCGATACTGGCGTTTGGCGCATAAGCTCTGACGTGACTCGCGCACGCCGCGCACACCGGAGGGAGGACGGGTGACCGACATCGGCCACGAATCCCGCCAGCCCGCGGCGCACGTAGCGATGATGGGTATGTCGGTGGCCGGCGAGATCCTGGCCGGGCGCTACCGCCTCGAAGAGCACATCAGCGACGACTCCCGCGGCCGCCAGGTGTGGCGCGGTCTCGATGTCGTGCTGCGACGGCCGATCGCGGTCGTGCTCCGTCACCCGGGTGGTCACGCGGCCGGCGAGATGATGTCGGCGGCGGTCGCCGCGAGTCGCATCACACATCCGCATCTGGTCGACGTCTATGACGCCATCGACGAGGGCACTCGGGCATATGTGGTGCGCGAGTGGGTGGACGGCGCCGCGCTTCGGGAACTCGTCGCGGACGGACCACTGGACGCCGGGCGGGCGACCGCCGTCGCGCACGCGGTGGCGAGTGCGGTCGCCGCGGCGCACGCGACGAACATGGTGCATGGCAACGTACAACCGGGCACCGTTCTCATTGCCGACGACGGCCGCGTGGTGCTCGCGGACGCCCGCGCCGACTCGGACGCGTCGATGGAGCGCGACATTCGGGCTATCGGCGGCGTCCTCTACGCCGCGCTCACCGGCTACTGGCCGCACGCGGAGCTCGGTCCGGACCGCCTGATCGACGGCGTGCGAGATGCCGACGGCTTGCTGGCCAGCCCGCGCCAGGTGCGCGGCGGCGTGCCGCCGACGCTGAGCGACCTCGCGATGGATCTGCTGGACTCGGCGCTCGCGCCGCCGTCCGCCGAGGCACTCGCCATGGAGTTCGCGCGTCTCGACACCGACAGCGGTGACGAGTTCTTCGACGACGGCGGACCGCTCGGGTTCGTCACTCCACTGCACCCGGCCGAGCCGGACGAACCGGGTCGGAGCGGGCGGAAGCTTGCCGTTGGCGTCGCCGCGCTGCTCGTGCTCTCGGCTGCCGCGCTGGTGGTCACCCTGAAGCTCGCAGGTGACGGCAAGCCGTCGGCGGCGGCCACTCCGCCGCCCACGTCGACCTCCTCGACCCCGGCGAACACCGCGACCCAGCCCGGCCCGATCGCACTACTCCCCAGCCAGGTCCGCATCGTCGATCCGCCGCACGGCAACCGCGAGGAGTTGGACGGCGCGAGCAAGATGGTCGACGGTGATGAGTCGACCGGCTGGGAGACCAACTGGTATAACAGCCCCGCGTTCGGGCTGTTCAAGCCAGGCATGGGCGTTCTGATCGACCTGGGTAAGCCGACGAATGTCGCGAACGTGAAGGTGGACTTCGACAACCCGGGCGCCACGGTGTCGGTACGGGTTGGCGACGTCGACCCGGGCAACACGAGCCTGGGCGACCAGCAGATCTACCAGACGTACCACCAGCTCGGGCCGGCCGTGGTGGCCGGCTCCTCGGTCCCGCTGCCGGTTGGTCAGACGACACGCTTCGTACTCGTGTGGATCAGCAAGCTGCCACCCGCCGGCAGCAAGAACCCGGGCAAGTTCCAGGTCCAGATCGACGAAATCACGGTCAACGGGGGCTGAGCGCACAGCGTGCCCGGGCCGCATAATACGGCGGTGGCCGACCACGGATCGATCGACGACGCGACGCTGTTGCGCGCGCACGTCAACGGCGATCCCAACGCGTTCGCCACGCTGGTCCGGCGGCACCGTGACCGGTTGTGGGCGGTGGCACTGCGTACGTTGGGCGACCGCGAGGAAGCAGCCGATGCGGTACAGGATGCGTTGATCTCGGCGTTTCGCGGTGCCGAACGATTCCGGGGCGACTCGGCGGTGACCACCTGGCTGCACCGCATCGTGGTCAACGCCTGCCTCGACCGGGTACGCCGTGCCCAAGCGCGACCGACCACCGAGCTGCCCGAAATAGAGGTCGCCGCACCTGCGCGGGACGTCGACACCGTGCTGGACGTGCGCAGTGCGCTCGGCCGACTGCCGGCCGATCAACGCGTCGCGATCATCCTGGTCGACATGCAGGGCCTCGCGGTCGCGGAAGCGGCCGAGGTGCTGGGCGTCCCGATCGGTACGGTCAAGAGCCGCTGCGCGCGTGGCCGCGCCCGGCTCGCCGTGATCCTCGGCTACTTGCGGAACCCGGACGACATGAATGGAGTCTCATCGGAAGACGGCGCCAACGCGACGAGAGAGACGGGGGGACGGCCGTGACACCAATTGACGGCGCCCGCGCGCCCGTTGATCTCGATCGGCTGGCGGACTACCTCGACGGCGTGCTGACCGGCGCGGAGGCCGACGCGGTCGCGACTCTCATCGCGCGAGACGACCGGTGGGCCTCGGTCGCTCAGCGCCTGCGGACCACTGCAACGCTGGTCACCGATGCGCTTCAGGCGGCTGGAGACGCCGACGAGCCGATGCCGGATGCTGTTTTCCAGCGGGTGCTGACGGCGCTCCCGCACCGCGTACCGACCCCGGCGGGCGACCGAACCGAGGACGATGGCTCGCCCGGCCAGGCGGAGCCGCGTCACGCCCGTGTCATCTCCATCGAAGAACGACGCCGCCGCCGGCAAACCATCTGGGGGAACGTGGCCAAGGTGGCCGCGGCCGCAGTCGTGCTGGCCGGCGTCGGCTTCGGACTCAGTCACGCCTCGCAGAGCTCGAACTCGAACTCGGGCTCGACGGCGAGCAGGGCCGAGTCGGCACCCAAGGCGCCGTCGCAGGCGTTCGGTGCGGCCGCGATCCCGACCCAGGCGAGTGGTCACAACTATGGCCGCGCCGACCTGAAGTCCGCTCCGGTGCCGCAAGCTTCCCCTAACTCGGCGGTGCCGGGCACCGGTGGGCAGGCTCCGAATGTCGCGACGGACAGTGCCGGCTCGCGCGTGCCGTCGTCCATTCCGCCCGCGCTCCAACGCCTTGCCAACGGCGGGCTGAGCGCCTGTGTGACCGCAGTCACGGCCGCCTTCGGAGCGAGTCCGACGAGCGCGGATTTCGCGTTGTACGCCGACCAGCCGGCCGTCATCTTCCGTCTTAACGACGGCCGCGTGATCGCCGTCGGACCCGACTGCGGCCTGCCCGGCAAGGGGCCGGTCGTCCTCGGTACGGCGAGCTAGCGGCCCGGCAGTCCGTACCCGTGGTCGGCGTTTGACAACGTCGACCACGACGGACCCGCACATGCGGCGGTAAATCGGCCGAAACGTGTGGCGCGGCGCACTTGCGCGGTGGCCTCGCGCGGGAATCCCGGCTCCGTAGGATGGGTTCTATCGCGTGGACGGGCCGCCATGCGACCCTCGCAGATCTCCTTAAGGAGCACTGGCAACGTGTCCGAGGTACGCAATCTGATCATCGTCGGCTCCGGCCCGGCGGGATACACCGCGGCGGTGTACGCCGCCCGCGCGAACCTTCGTCCCCTGGTCATCGAGGGCGTCGCATCCGGCGGCGCGCTGATGACCACGACCGACGTCGAGAACTTCCCCGGCTTCCCGGACGGGATCATGGGCCCCGAGCTCATGGACAACATGCGCAAGCAGGCCGAGCACTTTGGTGCCGAGTTCATCACCGACGATGCGTCGCGCGTCGAGTTGAATGGCGGGATCAAGGTCGTGTACGTCGGCGAGACCGCGTACCGCGCGAAGGCCGTCATCCTCTCGACCGGCTCCGCATGGCGGCCGCTGAACGTGCCGGGCGAGCAGGAGCTGCTCGGCCACGGCGTGTCCTCATGTGCCACCTGCGACGGCTTCTTCTTCCGCGGTCAGGACATCGTCGTGGTCGGTGGCGGCGACTCCGCAATGGAGGAGGCCACGTTCCTGACCAGGTTCGCCTCGTCCGTGACGATCATCCACCGGCGCGACCAGTTCCGAGCGAGCAAGATCATGGCCGAGCGCGCGCTGCGCAACGAGAAGATCAAGGTCGCCTGGAACTCCGTGGTCACCGAGGTGCTCGGTGAAAACGGGAAGGTCGTCGGCGTACGGGTGCGTGACACGGTCACCGGGGCCGAACGGGTGATCGACGCGGCCGGCGTCTTTGTGGCGATCGGCCACGACCCCCGCAGCGAGCTGTTCCGCCACGAAGTGACCTGCGACGCGGCCGGCTACGTGCAGGTGACCGCGCCGGGCACCCAGACGAACCTCAACGGCGTGTTCGCCGCCGGCGACCTCGTCGACCACACCTATCGGCAGGCCGTCACCGCGGCCGGCACCGGCTGTGCCGCCGCGCTCGACGCCGAGCGTTTCATCGCGTCGCTCGAGACGCCTGAGGGGTAACGTCCTAGGGCCGGCGTCCTTCGGACGCCGGCGCGCACGTCGACGCACCCAACGATGCGAGCGACCGCAGACCAGGAAGGTAGAGATGGACGAAGTCACGGATGCGACGTTCACCGACGAGGTGCTGATGTCGCCGACCCCGGTGCTGGTTGATTTCTGGGCCGAGTGGTGCGGACCGTGTCTGCGCGTCGAGCCGATCCTCAAAGAGCTCGCCCGCGAGATGGGCGACAAGGTCAAGATCGTGAAGATGGACATCGACTCGAACCCGAACACCGCGCGCGACTACCGCGTGATGTCGGTGCCGACGCTGACGGTATTCAAGGGCGGGCAGCCGGTCTCCTCGGTCGCTGGCGCGCGGCCCAAGAGCGATCTCGTACGGCTGCTGGAAGACGCGCTCTGACGCCGCGCGTGGCACGCGGCAACAATCCGTCCTGACCTGGCTCGGCCCGCGGGCAACGACCGACATTGAGCGGTTATGCCGGCCGGCGACGAATCGGTTTGATCGGATCTGCCGACGGGCACCGCATTGTGCGGTGATAGGCGCGACACTACGGGTTGTGTCCGTCGGGCACGCGGCGTCATGCCGGCCGTAGGTTTCGCCGCTGCGGTGAACGCGCCGTTCGGCAACGTCGCCGTCTGGTGCGGAGTCCGTCTGGTGCGGAGTCCGTCTGGTGCGGTCCGGCCGGTCTGCCTTGCGACGCCGACACGACGTTGTTGCCCGGCCGATCGCGACGAGTAGGGAGTCAAGATGCACTCGTACGGTCAAGGTGCCCGCGGGCTCGCGGTCGCCGAGATCCGTGCCATCTTGGCGCATCTTGGCCTGCTTCCGGTCGACCGAACCGGTGAGATGGCCGAATTCGACGACGCGACCGGGGTCGCGGTGCGCACCTTCCAGCAGAGCCGCGGCCTGAACGTCGACGGCCTGGTCGGCGAGGAGACGTGGCGCGCGCTGGACGCGGCGCGGTGGACGCTCGGCGATCGGACGCTCTTTCTGGCCATGCCCGACTCGATGACCGGCGACGACGTTCGTCAGCTGCAGGATCGACTGCTCGAAATGGGCTTCGACGTGGGGCGCGCGGACGGCATATTCGGTCAACGGACCGCCCACGCGGTGGCCCGATTCCAACGCGAGGTCGGACTGCCGTCGGACGGCGCGTACGGACCGCAGACCATGGCCGCGTTGCGCCGGCTCGGGCCCAAGGTGGTCGGTGGACACGCGCAGGCGCTGCGCGAGGCGGAGCGCTTCCGGCACGCCGGCCCGACGCTGGTTGGCAAGACGATCGTGATCGACCCGGGCCACGGCGGGAGCGACCTCGGCGTCGTGGTGCGCGACGGGCTGCTGCGGTGGACCGAGGCCGACTTGGCGTACGACGTCGCGACGCGCCTCGAGGGCCGTCTCGGTGCGGCTGGCATGCGCGTCTACCTGACGCGCGGTCCCCGCCCGACGGCCGCGATCGACGATCGGCAACGTGCCAAGCTCGCCAATGACCTCAACGCCGACCTACTGCTCTCGATTCACCTGGACGGCAACGACAGCCAAGCGGCGCACGGTGTGGCGACCTACCACTACGGCACGTCGGATGGCGTGGTGTCCACGGTCGGCGAACGCCTCGCCGGGCTCGTCCAGCGCGAGATCGTGGCCCGTACGAGTCTGCAGGACTGCCGTACCCACGCGAAGTCCTGGGATCTGTTGCGCCTGACGCGCATGCCGGCGGTACGGGTCGATCTGGCGTACCTGACGTCGCCGGTCGACCGCGAACGACTCGTACAGGCCGCGTTCCGGGACCGGCTCGTGGAGGCGATGATCGCCGCCGTACAGCGCATGTACTTCCCGATCGAGCAGGACGTGAAGACCGGCTCGATCGACGTGTCGACGCTGCGTGCCGCACAGCCCACCGGAGCGCGGTAGGGCTCAGGTCGTGACCTTGCGGGGAAATGGTTGGAACCTTTGCGATTGACCCAACGAGTTCCCCGCAAGGTCACGCCTGTCGTATGGCTCGCCGCCGCACCGCGCTGGGCGGCTAGATGCGGGATACCGCGACGCGCTGCGTCGACCGGGTCGCTGGACGCACCGGACGCAGAATCGACTCCGGATTCATCGACCCGAGCAGCTTCTCCAGCGCGTATTCCACGTCCGACTTCCACGACAGGGCGGTTCGCAGTTCCAGGCGCAGCCGGGGGTACTTCGGGTGTTGGCGTACCGTCTTGAAGCCGACCGCGAGGAAGAAGTCCGCCGGCGCGAGACAACGCCCCGACTGACCGAGACCAACCTCGACATCGCGGCGGGTCTCAGTCATTTCGCCGTCGCCGCGTGGGTCGCGGCCGCGCTCGTCGCCGCGCTGCCGACGCTCACCGCGCTGTTCGCGGCCGCGCTCGCCGCCGCGCTGCTCACCGCCGCGCGCGTCTCCGCGAGCATCACCGTTCCGAGAGTCGCCACCCCGGGCGTCGCCAAACGCTTCGATGGCGCGAATGCCGCGCTTCGTCATATCTCGTGCGACACCCTGAATCAGCATGCGGCCGAGACCGCCGCCGGCGAACGCGCCGACCACATGCGCGGTCATGAGCAGCGCGGCGTCCGGCGACACCGGCGACGTCGGGAACGCCATGGATCGGGGCACGTACGCCGGCGGGGCGAACATCGCGAACCCGGCCGGCATGCTGTCAACGTAGATGAGCTTGCCGCACGAACCCCACTCGAGCAGGGTCTGCGAGACCCACGCCTCCTTCTCCAGGCCGGGATCTCCGGTCGCACACGCGCGCTGGGCGGAGACCGGATCGAGTTCCCAGTAGACGCAGTCCCGGCACGGCCGGGGAATGTCCTCCAGCGTGTCCAGTGTGAGATTGACAAGGCGTCGAGACACGTGACCGTCTCCTGGGACAGCGTGGGGCCGGGCATTGGCATCGGTACCCCTCGACTGATCATCGTACCTGGGAATTCGTGTCGGCGCGGCCGGGCCGCACGCTACGATCGGCGCGCCGGACGGCGCCAACGACGACGCGAACCGCTGCGACAAACGGGCACGAGTGCTCCGGCGTCGCGCTCGACAGGAACGCGAGGAGGCACCGGCGCATGACCACCGGTACGACGCTCGACGACTTCACCGATCGCTACGCCCGCCGCATGCGCGGCATGGCGGCATCCGAGATCCGAGCGCTGTTCTCCGTCGCGAACCGTCCCGAGGTGGTGTCGCTCGCTGGCGGGTCGCCGTACGTCGCCGCGCTGCCGCTCGACGCGGTCGGGGCGATGCTGGGCGAGCTCGGTTCGGTGCACGGCGCCACCACCTTGCAGTACGGCATTGGCCAGGGCGACGCGACGCTCCGGGAACGCATCTGTGACCTGATGACATTGTCAGGCATCGATATCTCAAACGGCGCTTCCCCGGACGATGTGGTGGTGACTGTCGGCGGCCAACAGGCGATCGACCTCATCAGCCGGGTATTCCTCGACCCGGGCGACGTCGTGCTGGCCGAAGGCCCGAGCTATGTCGGTGCGCTGGGCGTGTTCCAGGCCGCGGAGGCCGACGTGGTGCACGTACCCATGGACGATCATGGCCTGATCCCGACGGCGCTGTCCGAGGCGATCGCTGCCGTCGCGGCCGCCGGCAAGCGCGCGAAGTTCCTCTACACGGTGCCAGCGCACCAGAATCCGGCCGGCGTCACGCTGCCCGCCAAGCGGCGTGACGAGATCCTCGCGATCTGTCAGTCGGCCGGGCTGCTCATCGTCGAGGACGATCCGTACGGCCTGCTCGGCTTCGACGGCGAGGATGCCTCCAACGGCCACGTAGACAACGGCAACGCTTCCAACGGCAACGTTGGCGACGGTCGACCGCTTGCCGCGTTCCGCTCTCGCAGCCACGACGGCGTCATCTACGTCAGCACGTTCTCCAAGACGTTCGCGCCAGGGCTCCGCGTCGGATGGATTCTCGCGCCCCACGCGGTTCGCGAAAAGCTGGTCATCGCGTCCGAAGCTCAGATCCTCTGCCCGAGCGCCTTCGCTCAGGCTGCCGTCGCGACCTACCTGGGCGAGATGCCGTGGCGGCAGCAACTCAAGACGTTCCGCGAGGTATATCGGGAGCGACGAGATGTCGCTCTCGGCGCTCTTCGGGATCTGATGCCGGTTGGCACGCGGTGGACGGTGCCGTCTGGTGGCTTCTACATCTGGCTGACACTGCCCGACGGTCTGCACTCGAAGGACATGCTGCCGCGAGCCATCGCGGAGCGGGTCGCCTACGTCCCGGGCACCGGGTTCTACGCGGACGGCGCCGGCGGCGCGCACCTCCGGCTGTGTTATTCGTTCCCGCCGCCGGACCGGATCCGTGAGGGTGTCCGCCGGCTGGCCGCGGTGATCGAGCAGGAGATGGCGGTCCGGTCCGTCTTCGGCGTTGCGGCCACCGCATCGAACGAAACCACGGTCAACTGGACGCCGGACGATCGCTCGTCGCGTGGGTTCCGCGCCGCGGACACGCCAGGCCCGGAGACGCCATGACCGCCGCCGGAACCACGGGCGCCGAAAACAGTGGTACGGGGACGGAACCGCGCGTACTCGTCCTTGCCGGCGGACTCTCGTACGAGCGGGACGTTTCGCTCCGCTCGGGTCGACGCGTGCTCGACGCGCTCCGTGGCGCCGGCGTCGACGCCGTCATCCGGGACGTTGACGCGTCGCTGCTGCCGTCGTTCACTACCGATCCACCGGACGCGGTCGTGATCGCGCTGCACGGTGCCGCCGGTGAGGACGGTTCACTGCAGGCGGTGCTCGACTTGTGCGGCATCCCGTACGTCGGTGCCGACGGCCGCGCGGCACGACTGGCTTGGGACAAGCCGACCGCCAAGTCCGTGCTCCGCGACGCAGGCATCCAGACACCGGACTGGGTGGCGTTGCCGCAGGAGCGCTTCACGGAGCTCGGTGCGGCCGGCCTGCTCGACCGCGTGCTCGGCCGTTTCGCACCACCGGTCATGGTCAAGCCCGCGCAGGGCGGGTCGGGTCTGGGTACGTCGGTGGTGCGCGAGGCGAGCGCGCTCGCCACCGCCATGGTCGGATGCTTCGCGTACCACCCGACCGCGCTGATCGAGCCGTACGTCACCGGGATGGATGTCGCGGTGAGCGTGCTGGACTTAGGCGACGGTCCCATCGCGCTGCCCGCGGTCGAGATCGTCGCGCGGGATGGCGTCTACGACTACGCGGCCCGCTACACCGCCGGACTGACCACCTGGCACGCGCCGGCGAGGCTGGACGCGGACACCGCGGCTCGAGTCGGCCGCGTCGCGTTGGACGCGCACCGGGCGCTCGACCTGCGGGACCTGTCGCGCATCGATCTGATCGTCGACGACCGCGGTCAGCCGTGGGTCATCGAGGCGAGTGTGGCGCCGGGCATGACCGACACGTCGTTGCTGCCGATGTCCGTCGCCGCGGCCGGCCTGGACCTCGGCAAGACGCTTGCGACACTCGTCGATCGGGCGATCAACCGCCGGTGATGACGCGTCAGCGCGAATCTGACGCGAGGTCGTAGTCGGGGTCGTCGTCCGCGACGCGCTCGGCAGGGTCACGAGTCGCGACGAAGCGACCAGTCGGCGCCCGCCCGACGCGCGCGCGGGTCGGCTGTGCGGGAATGCGTACGGTCGGGGCACCGACTCCAGCGACGTCACCGTCAGCGGCCTCGTCACCGTCCTCGGCAGCGTTGTCCGACGCTGCGGCGTTGGCCGCATTCGCAGTCTCTGTGCTCGCGGCTCCGGTCTCCGTCTCGCCAGTCGCGGTGGGGTCGGCCGGCGCGTGCTCGGCATTTGCCGTCGCTGTCGACGTCGACGTCGGCGCTTGGGCGGGCGCGACAGCCGTGCCTGCGAGCGGCGCAACCGCGCCGTCCGCCGAGTCACCGGACTCGGGCGCGCCTGCGGCAGCGGATGCATCGGCGGCACGACTCGTGTTCGCGTCGGCGACTGCGGCACTCGCCTGATCCGCGCCGCCATGACCGTCTCCGTCGGAGGAGGCAGCGGCGGTCGGCCCGGCAGCAGGCGCAGGCACCTGTATCGCCGCCGCGACACTCGCGAACGTGCTCGGCGCATGCCACTCAATGCGTGGCGGTTCGATCAATGCGCGGCCGCCGAACTCCTCAAGCCAGGCGGCGATGTGTGCGAGGTTCACCCGCCACTCCGGCTCGGACACCGGCTCGAGGATCTCGTCCCACATCGCAAGGAACGGGCCGCGCAGCTGGAGCCGCCCGGCCGGCCGACCGAGGAACCACAGGTGCAGGTGCGCCGAGCCATCCCCCCAACGGTTCACATGCACCTGCGCAACCTCGTCCAAGGAGCGAATCGCTCGCTCGAGCCGCACGGTCATCACGCCAAGCTCAGCGGCTAGCAGGTTCGGCAGATCCCCCAGATCCAAGTGCGACCGCGACTCGAGAATCAGCACCATCGGTAGTCCGGTGGGCGTGTCCGTCGCGCGGACGCGCCAGCGATCGCTCACCCAGATGTACGCGTCGTCGGTCGCGGCGCAGGCGACACACGACGATGGTTCCTCGCCCTCACGTGGCGGCTCGATCGCGACCGGCGGATCCAACCGCTTGACGCGCAGCTGACCCTCAAGCGGAAAGCTCGGTGACTTCGTGAAGGAAGGAAGAGAGATGGGGGTTTCGGCCACAGAGGAGACGATAGTCCGGCCGGACCTGGCTGTCGCCCCTCCTTCGGTTCCACGTGAAACCGGGGACGATCCGGCGGGTACGCGGGCATGCGTGGCGCCGTCATCCACAGGGCGCATGCCCGATAACCGTGCATAGACCGCTACGACGGCATGCCCTGTGGATAACTTCTGTGGATTCTCGCAGTCACCATCGGGCGACATGCGAGCGTTGATCAATGCCCCGTGACCTCGCCGGCACCGGTCGATTCGGTGCCACCGGCACCCGACTGTGGCGGGTCAATGTTTCACGTGAAACCGTCCCTTGTGGTCGTACCGGTCCTGGTGTCCGTCGACGTGGAGTCGGACGGCTCGACCCGGGCTCACGGCCACTGAAGCGGTCGCACACAACCACAACGCGTACCCATGGATAAGGTAACGGGCCGACCGCGTGTCGCGGCCGACCCGTTCATGCGTGGTGCGGGCTACTCGTCTTCGACGCCGAAGATCCCGACGATCCGCTCGAGATCGTCAACGCTGCCGAACTCGATGACGATCTTTCCCTTGGTCCGGCCGACGTCAATCTTGACCCGCGTGTCGAAGCGATCCGACAGCCGCTCGGCGAGCTCGGCCATCGCGCGCGGTACCGCCGTCTGCCGCCGCCGCGCTGGTGCGGCGCGACTCGTGTCGCCGGCGCCGGCAACTTGTACGAGTTCCTCCGTCGCGCGCACCGACAGGCCCTCCGCGACGATGCGGGTGGCGAGCGCCTCTTGCTCGGTCGGGTCGTCCAGCGCGAGCAGTGCGCGCGCGTGGCCGGCGGACAGCACGCCGGCGGCGACCCGACGTTGCACCGGAGTCGGGAGGTTCAACAGGCGGATCGTGTTGGAGATGAGCGGGCGGCTCCGACCAATGCGGCGCGCGAGTTCGTCGTGCGTCGCGCCGAACTCCTCGAGCAGCTGTTGGTAGGCGGCCGCCTCTTCGAGCGGGTTCAGGTTCGCGCGATGGATGTTCTCCAGCAACGCGTCGCGCAGCATCGCGTCGTCTCGCGTGTCACGAACGATCGCCGGAATGAGCTGTCGGCCGATCGCCTGCGCCGCGCGCCAGCGCCGCTCACCCATGACGATCTCGAACTTGTCGAGGCCGGTTTCGCGAACCACGATCGGCTGGAGGAAACCGACCGATTCGATCGACTGCCGCAGCTCGTCGAGCGCCGCCTCGTCGAAGTTCTGCCGCGGCTGCTTGGGGTTCGGCACGATCGAGTCCACCGGGATCTCGGCGAACCGCGCACCCGGCACCGGCGCGAGTTGGTTGGCGTGGGCGTCGGAACGGCTGCCACCGGTGCCCGGCCCGGCTCCTGCGTCGCCCTCGGCGGGCAGCGGAGCGGTCGGGATCAGCGCGCCGAGGCCGCGACCGAGACCACCGCGGGGCTTGCTCATGCGCCTACGCCTTCCATTCGCGCGCCACGCATGGCGATCTCCTGGGCCGCCTCGAAGTAGCTCACCGCGCCTCGCGAACCGGGGTCGTACGTCATGACGGACTGGCTGTAGCTGGGCGCCTCGGACACCCGTACGTTTCGCGGAATGACCGATCGGAGCACCTTGTCGCCGAAGTGCGCGCGGACATCCTGCTCGACGAGATCGGCGAGCCTGGTACGCCGGTCGTACATGGTTAGCAGCACCGTGGAGATGTCGAGCGCCGGGTTCAGGTGTGACTTCACGAGAGCAATGTTGCTCGTGAGCGCCTGAACGCCCTCCAGCGCGTAGTACTCGCACTGGATCGGAATCATGACCTCGCGCGCCGCCACGAGCGCGTTGACCGTGAGCAGGCCGAGCGACGGCGGGCAGTCGATGAATATGTAGTCATACTCAGCTCTCGACGCCTGGAGCGCGCGAGCCAGCCGTGATTCACGTGCCACCACCGACACCAGCTCGATCTCGGCACCGGCGAGATCAATCGTGGCGGGCACACACGAGAGATTCGGGATGCCGTCGACGGGCTGTGTCACCGATTCGAGTGACGCGCCCTCGATAAGGCAGTCGTAGACGTCGGGTACGCCAGCGTGATGCGGCACATTCACGCCAGTGGACGCATTGCCCTGTGGGTCGAGATCGATCACGAGCACCCGATTGCCGTGGAGGGCGAGCGCCACCGCGATGTTCACCGCCGTGGTCGTCTTTCCGACGCCGCCCTTCTGATTCGCGACGCACATGATTCGCCGCCGAACCGGTCGCGGCATGGTAATTTCGCCGCTCGGATTCAGGATCTCCACGGCCCGCCTCGCCTCCTGTGCCAGGGGTGGGTCATCGATTTCACGTGACACGTCAGCGTCAGCCATCCTCGCCCCTGTCTCATACCTCGAGCCGGTCCGTACGTCGCCTCACGGGTCCGCCGCACACCGCCTCGTCACACCGTGCGCTCTGGCCACACAGTGCGGAATCGTCACCATACAACGCGCCGGACTCACGTGGCGGCGCACTCGACCGCGCCATTGACATCACGGGCTCACTCCCGCATCGCCCACCCTCCGCCGGAGCCGGCGAATCCGCCGCACGCCTCTACCCGCCAGTGTCCGTCGCCACACCCAAGTTGGCACAAAGCCCGGCCGCACGACGAACCCGCCACCATCGGGCCCACACCGAGACACCGGCCACCGCCCGGCACACGCGACGTCCAGTCTCGCGGCCGGCCGCACCTATTCATACCGACGTTCGGCCGGACTAGTCCACCGCCGCCGCCGTGGTTCGCGAGCCGAGGGTGTGTGGCCGGCGCCGATCGGATCCGTACGGCCGCGGGCCGCCGGCCGTGAGACGTGCCTCAGCGCCCGCGACGACCACGTCGCTCCGCTCGGCGGCCGTCGGGCGCGGTGCGAGCCACTCGCCGTTCCCGGATCACCTCGATCGTCACCGTCGGCTCGGGAAGCGTTCCGTCGCCGTACCGGTGGATCGTCGGCGTGCCACCCCCGGCCAGCGCAACGGCCTCTCCGTGCGCCGCCACCTCGTCGCTCGCGGACGTCCCCTTCATCGCCACGAGCCGACCACCGACGGCCAGCAGCGGCAGGCACCACGCGGCCAACCGATCGAGTGCCGCAACGGCTCGAACCGCTACTACGTCGGCTGGTTTCACGTGAAACATCGTTGGGCGCGCGGCAATCTCCTCCGCTCGCCCGCGAACCACGTCGATCCGCGACCCGATGCCTAAGTGATCGAGGATGTCCGCCAGGAATGCGGTACGCCGCAACAATGGTTCGACCAGCACCACGTGAATATCCGGCCGCACCAACGCAAGCACGATGCCCGGGAGCCCGGCACCGGAGCCGACGTCGATCACGTAGGCCTCGTGCGGCAACGCCGGTGCGATCGCCGCACAGTTCAGCAAATGCCGCTCCCAGATCCGGCCGGCTTCGCGGGGACCGATGACACCGCGCAGCACCCCGTCGCTCGTGAGGAGAGACGCGTACCGCTCCGCGAGATCCATGCGGTCGCCGAAGTAGAACTCGGCCGCGGTTCGCAGCGAGGGCGGTGCGACGGCGAACTCGTTGAACGATCCCAGGTTGTCGCTCGGCGGAACGGACGCCAGCGGCCGCGCCTCGGACCGCGAACCGGCAGCCCGCGAACCGGCCGACCGCGAACCAATTGACGGCGACCGCGCCGCCTGCGGTGTGGCGTCTCGGTCTGAGTCAGAACCTCGCGCGGTCACACCGGGTGGACGACGATGCGGCGATGCGGCTCGACACCCTCAGACTCGCTTTCCACGCCCGCGGTCGCGTTGATCACGTCGTGCACGCACTTGCGCTCGAACGCGTTCATCGCCTCGAGACGGACCGGCTCGCCGTGTTGCTTGACTCGCTCGGCGGCGTTCTTGGCGATCGCCACCAACTCCTTGCGACGTGTCTCGCGGTAACCGCCGACATCGAGCAGGAGTCGGGACGGCGACCCAGTCTGCCGGTAGATCGCCAACCGGGTGAGCTCCTGCAGCGCCTCTAGCGTGGCGCCACGCTGTCCGACCAACGTGTCCAGGCGCTCGCCGACAACCTCCACCACCGGTCGCCCCGCTTGCACGACCTCGTCGATGTCACCGTCGTAGTCGAGGATGTCGAGCAGGCCCTCCACGTAGTCCGCGGCCACCTCGCTCTGCGCGAACAACTCGCTGTCGCTGCTGCTCCGTTCGGTCTCCGTGCCGGCTTCGGCATCGGACACGGGGGGCGTACTGGTGTCGGTCACGTTGTCATCTCCGTTGTGCTCACCGTTCCGGTAGCCCCGGCTCGTCGGGCTGGCTCCACACCATCTCGCCCCGGGGACGCCTGCATGTCAGGCGACTCCGCTATGCCACCGCTTGAGGCGCGCCGAGACCGCCCGTACCGGATTGGTGCGTCCATCGATCCGATACGGACGGCCGTCGCGTCAACTCGACAGCCGCTTCGCGGCGTTGCCCTTCTTTGGGTTGGTCGGCTTCGCACCGACCTTGGGCGGCGCGACCGTTGGCTTTGCAACTGGCGCGCCGTTCGTGACGGGCTTGCCGCCCTTCACATTACGGGCACCAGCGTTCGCGGGTCCGGGCTTCCCCTGAGCAGGCCCACGTTGCGCCGGACCACGTTGCCCTTGGCTGCGCTGTCCTGCGCCGCGCTGCCCGGCGCCACCCTGCGCCTCCTCGGCCTTCTTGTGGCCGAACAACTTACCCACTCCGATGCTGGTGTCCACGTTCACCGGCGGTGGGAACTTGCGCAGCACGTACTGCTGCTGGCCGAGCGTGAACACGTTCGTCGTCACCCAGTAGATGACCACGCCGATCGGGAAGAACGTGCCGGAGAACAGCAGACCGGCCGGGACGCCGTAGAGCATCAGCTTCTGGATCATCCGCTGGTTCTGATCCGTCGACCAGCCGGTCTTCTTGATCATCTGGTATTGCGTGAGGAACGTCGTGACAATCATGATCACCACGAGCAGCGCGGTGACTAGCCAGACGTTCGCCTGAGTCGACCCGAGGCTGACGATGTCGACCTTGCTCGACCGGAACGCGGCCGAGATCGGCGCGCCGAACAGCTTTGCATTCGCGGCGCTCTCGAATTGGTCCGTCGACCAGCCGTAGAGCTGCTGACCGTGGATCGACATCGTCGGCTTAAGGTGGCGCAGCACGTGGAACAGGCCGATGAACACCGGGATCTGCACGACCAACGGCAGGCAACCCATCAACGGGTTGGCGTTCTCCTCTTTCATCAGCTCCATCTGCGCGCGCTGCAGACCTTGCCGATCGTTCTTGTATTGCTCACGGAGCTTCGCGATCTGTGGCTGCAGCGCCTGCATGGCCCGCTGCGACTTGATCTGCTTGACGAAGACCGGGAATAAGATGACGCGGATGGTGAGCACGAGGAAGACGATCGCGAGGATCCAGTCCCAATTCGTGCCGAGCCAGTCACCGACGCCGATCGCGTGCCAGAACGCGTGCCACTTCAGCAGGATCCAGGAGATCCCCGTGTAGATCCATCCCATCATGGCGCTGTCTGACTCCGTTTTCCGTGTGCTCGCCGGGCCGGCACGGGGTCGTACCCGCCCCGGTTAAAGGGTTGGCAGCGCAGCAGCCGCCAGGTTGCAAGACCGAGGCCACGCAGCACGCCGTGCGTGGATATCGCCTCGACGGCGTACGCACTGCATGACGGGTAGAACCGGCATCGCGCCGGCAATGCCGGGCTTATCCAACGACGGTACGCGATGATGGGCCACAACAGCACACGGGCAACCGGCCCGACCGTCTTGCCATGGTCGTGCATCGCGGCGCCGGCACCGGGCGGCACGGCAGGCGTGTCGATCGTCACGTCGCCCCCCGCTCGTTCGATCCGGACCCAACCGACCCACGCTTCGGCGCCGAAGCCGACCGAGGCCGCGGATCGCGGCTTGCGGCCGCGAGGGCCCGATCAAGATCATAAGCGAGTGACTCGTACGGCTGCGTCGCCGCCGGCGGAAGCGCGCGCACGACGATGTCCGTCCCGGCCGGCAGCGCGGCGAGACGTGGACGGATGAGATGCCGCAGTCGCCGGCGAACCCGATTGCGCACCACTGCGCCGCCGACCGCGCGAGAGACGACGAATCCGGCACGCGATGGGCCCTGCGGCTCATCGGTACGTACCGGATTGGGCGTATGCCCGGCATTGGAGGAATATGCCGAATTAGCCATGTGTATCACGATTGAGCCACGTGCCAACCGGCGGCCGCGCGCGACCGTGGTGGCGAAATCACCACGGTTCCGCAGGCGTTCGGCGGCAGCCAGCATGTCGGCGGACCCGAGCCGGCCTCAGACCGACAGGCGTGCGCGACCCTTGGCCCGGCGTGCCGAGAGGATCGCCCGACCGGCGCGCGTGCGCATGCGCAGCCGGAAGCCGTGGGTCTTCGCGCGTCGGCGGTTGTTCGGCTGGTACGTGCGCTTGCTCACGTTGGGCACTCCGTCTTCGTCTCGCCGTCGCGCACGGCGACGTACTGGCACAGCAAGGTGGGTCGGGCGTCACTATGTCGTTCCTGGTGCCGATGTCAGTCGCAAGCGTCGACATCGGCTCGGGCGGACCGATCGAGTTCACCCATGGGATGGGGGACCCGGCATAGCAATACTCGGTCGCGGACCCCGAATCGTCACAGACAGGGCCTGAACAACCAATCCAGCGTACGCGGACGGGCGGAGAGCGTCAAAACAGACGTTTGTTCGTTGGTTCTGTCGCACCAACCCGGCTTACCGCCCTCGTCGGGCTCCCGCCCCTTACCGAGTTTCCCGTCCCGATCGAGCACCGAACATGTCCATCAAACCGGACCGCCCGGCGGAGGCGCTCGGACGCCTGCCGGATGTACTGCCGCAACCGGCCGATCATGACCGCGCGCCACACGCCGGGCGACCCCGGCTGAGCGGCGCACTCGATGATCCGATCATGTGGACAACGAGACCCGTCTTGTGGACGACGGTTGAGTCGTTGTGGATATCGCTGTTACGGTGCCGGTCTATTCGACATAACCGACGACGTACATGTGCCCCAGAACCGTACAACGCGGTCAACACGCTCGGTAACCGTGATCGCCGGCCATCTGGCCTGCTGAGCCATGATGCGCGGGGGTGGGCGGCGCGTGTCAACGGAGATCATGCCGATACACAGGGTGTGGATAACTTGTGGACGGATCTTCGCTGGTCAGCGCCGGTTAACAAGGTGAGGCACCGCACATGACAGACATGGTCGACCTACCCGGAGTCTGGACGTCTGCTACCGACGAGGTCGCCGAGGGCATCTCCTCCGCGCAGCATCGTGCGTACCTGCGTCTGACCAGGCTCTTCGCGCTGGTCGAGGACACCGCGCTCATCTCCGTACCGGACGCCTTCACGCGCGACATCATCGAGACGCGGTTGCGGCCGGCCATCACGGACGCGTTGTCCCGCCGGCTCGGTCGACCGGTGCAGGTCGCCGTCACCGTCCGCCCGCCGGAGTCCGGAGCGTCCGGCGCGCCCACCAGTGGCGGCCCGGCCACCAACGACGGGACCGGCGGAAACGCCACCAACCACGATGGACTCTCCGGCATCGCGGACACGCTGTTCGACGCGCCGGCGCCCGATGCGCCAAGCACGGATGGCTGGTCGGTCGGCCGTAGCGGCAGTGCCGTTGCCGAGCACCCGGTGGACCGCCTGACGCCCGACGCCTCCGGATGGCACGGCGGATTCCGGGTGCCAAGAACGGGTGAACGCCCCGGCGCCGGCCGGTCCGGCGAGCGTGCCGGCGGCGGCCGGTCGGGCGCCGGCATCGCGAACACGGCCGGGACCACCGCGATCGACCCGAACGGCACGCAGGACGCCTTGCCAGGCACGATGCCCGAGACCGCGCCGGTGCCGCCACCCCGCGCGGGCACCGGCCGGGACGATCGCCGGACACCGACCGCAACGAACGAGGGCAACCGGCTCAACCCGAAGTACATGTTCGAGACGTTCGTCATCGGGTCGTCGAACCGGTTCGCACACGCCGCCTCGGTCGCGGTCGCGGAGTCGCCGGCAAAGGCCTACAACCCACTGTTCATCTACGGCGGCTCCGGCCTCGGCAAGACCCATCTGTTGCACGCGATCGGGCACTATGCCACCGGCCTCGGCAACGCGCGCTACGTGCGCTACGTGTCGACCGAAGAGTTCACCAACGACTTCATCAACTCGTTGCGCGACGACAAGACCCAGGCGTTCCAGCGCCGGTATCGCGACGTGGACATCCTGTTGATCGACGACATCCAGTTCCTGGAGCGGGCCGAGCGCACCCAGGAGGAGTTCTTCCACACGTTCAACACCCTGCACAACGCGAACAAGCAGTTGGTCATCACGTCCGACCGCTCGCCCAAGCAACTGTCCACACTGGAGGATCGGTTGCGTACCCGGTTCGAGTGGGGGTTGCTAGCCGACATCCAGCCGCCGGATCTCGAGACGCGCATCGCGATTCTGCAGAAGAAGGCGGCTCAGGAACGCCTGTCGGCACCGCCGGATGTGCTGGAGTTCATCGCATCACGCATCGCGAACTCGATCCGTGAACTCGAGGGTGCGCTGATTCGAGTCACCGCGTTCGCCAGCCTCACCCGCGCACCGATCGCCCTCGCGCTGGCCGAGGAGGTGCTGCGCGACTTCATCCCGGACGGTTCCGGCCCGGACATCACCGCCGACCAGATCATGGCGTCGACCGCCGAATACTTCGGGGTGAGCATCGACGACCTGCGCGGGCACTCACGATCGCGGGTGCTAGTCAACGCGCGCCAGGTGGCCATGTACCTGTGTCGCGAGCTCACCGAGCTGTCACTGCCGCGCATCGGGCAAGCCTTCGGCGGCCGCGACCACACCACCGTGATGCATGCTGACCGGAAGATCCGGCTGCAGATGTCCGAACGTCGGTCGCTGTATAACCAAATAGCCGAACTCACCAACCGGATCAAACAAACTCACTGACGGCGTTGTCCACAGATTGTGGATGAGGGTTGGGGACAACCTGTGCACCCGTCCGCGTCTCCGTGGACGACCTGTGGATCTCGATCGGGTACCGCCACAGATGACGGTCCGACGACCTGTGTACGACGTTGGGGAAACCCTGGGTTCAACCAGTGGATAACCCGTGGATCGAGCGACCGGTGCTGGGGACGCTCGAACGCCTGTGGACGACTCGCCGACTCAGCCCACCGACCGTCCACAGGACGGATTAACAGCCACGACCGCGTGAACAGGCCAGATAAGTGTCATCCACAGAAGACACAATGCCGAAGACGACGAACTGACTCTCTTTTAAAGAAAACAAACAACCAATCATCGCCGGAAGATCCATCTCGGCACTGTGTCGCTCGTGCGATCGCCGTTCGCGCAAAAGCCCTCCGAGCCATACAGTTCCTTGGGCGCCCGCACCCAGTGGCGCGGCCGGCCGTTGACACCTCGTGGAGGTCACCATGAAGTTTCGCGTTGAGCACGACGTGCTCGCCGACGCGGTCGCGTGGACCGCGAAGGCGTTGCCCACCCGCCCGTCGGTGCCGGTGCTCGCCGGTGTGATGCTGCGCGTCGCCGGCGGTCAGCTGCACGTCTCCGGCTTCGACTACGAGGTGTCCAGCCAGGTCGCGGTCGACGTGCATGGTGACGCGGACGGTGCCGCGCTGGTGTCCGGGCGGCTGCTCGCCGAGATCACGAAGGCGCTGCCGCCGAAGCCGGTCGAGGTCGCCGCGGTCGGCAGCCACCTCGAGCTGGTGTGTGCCAGCGCTCGGTTCACGTTGCCGACGATGCCGGTCGAGGACTATCCAACGTTGCCGGACATGCCAGAGACCGCGGGCACAGTGGACGCGGCGTTGTTCGCCACCGCGGTCGGTCAGGTCGCGATCGCCGCCGGACGCGACGAGACGCTGCCGCTGATGACCGGCGTACGCATGGAGATCGACGGCGAAACCGTCGCGTTGCTGGCCACCGACCGCTACCGGCTGGCGCTCCGCGAGATCACCTGGCGACCGGACGACCCACAGGCCAGCCTGCAGGCGCTGGTACCGGCGCGCACGCTTGCCGATACCGCCAAGACGCTCGGTGCACTCGGCGGCCAGGTCACCATCGCGATCGCGCGTGGCGGCATCGGTGAGGGCATGGTCGGGTTCGCCGGCGGCACCCGCCGGACGACCAGTCGACTGCTCGACGGCGACTATCCGAAGGTGCGGTCGCTGTTCCCGGATCATCACACCGCGCAGGCTCGCGTAGCGGTCGCGGCGATCACCGAGGTCATTAAGCGCGTGTCGCTGGTGGCCGAGCGGAACACGCCGGTCCGGCTCGGGTTCAGCGACGACGGCTTGATCGTCGAGGCGGGCGGGTCGGACGACGCGCGCGCCAGCGAGGCGATGGACGCCACCTACGAGGGCGAGGCCATGCAGGTCGCGTTCAACCCGCAGTACCTGCTCGACGGGCTGTCCGCGGTCGACAGCCCGAACGCGGTGCTGTCGTTCACCGATCCACGGAAGCCGGCATTGATCCTCCCCGCCGACAGCGACGGTGAAATCATTTCCGGGTACCGCTATCTGATGATGCCGATCCGCGTCGGCTCCTGACGATCGCTTCGTGACCGGCCGGTCGACCGGTCGGTTCCGTCACGCTGCGCGGGCAAGCACGGCATCCGTAACCGATCGCGGCCGTTCAGCGGACTCGTGCCGATCACCGGCACATGACCGGGCGGTTCGGCTCCGCCCCGAGGAGGCACCATGCAGCTAGGGATCATCGGCCTGGGCCGGATGGGCGGCAACATGCGCGAGCGCTTGCGCCGCGCCGGCCACGAGGTCGTCGGATACGACCGCAATCCGGATGTCAGCGACGCGACCGGCCTGGACGATCTGGTTGCGAAGTTGGCCGCGCCGCGGGTGGTCTGGGTCATGGTGCCCGCCGAGGTGACCGAGGAGACGATCGACGCGGTAGCCGCGTTGATGTCGAAGGGCGATCTGATCATCGACGGTGGCAACTCCAAGTTCACCGATGATGCGCCGCGCGCCAAGCGGCTGGCCAAGCACGGCATCGGGTACGTCGACTGTGGCGTATCGGGCGGCGTGTGGGGGTTGGCCAACGGGTACGCGCTGATGGTCGGCGGCACGGCGGAGAACGTGGCCAAGGCGCAGCCGATCTTCGACGCACTCAAGCCGGCCGGCGAGTTCGGCTTCGCACACGCCGGTGACGTCGGCGCGGGCCACTACGCCAAGATGATCCACAACGGCATCGAGTACGGCCTGATGCACGCGTACGCCGAGGGATACGAACTGCTGCGCGCATCTGAGTACGTGACGAACGTGCCGGCGGTCATCAAGTCGTGGCGCGAGGGCACCGTGATCCGGTCATGGTTGCTGGACCTGCTCGACCTGGCGCTCGACGAGGATCCCGAGCTCGAGAAGCTTCGTGGCTATGCGGACGACACCGGCGAGGGTCGTTGGACGGTCGATGAGGGCGTCCGGCTGGCCGTGCCGCTCAACGTGATCGCCGCGTCGCTCTTCGCACGGTTCGCGTCGCGGCAAGACGACTCGCCCGCGATGAAGGCGGTCGCGGCGCTTCGCAACCAGTTCGGCGGCCACGCGGTGCACCCCGAGGCCTGATGTACGTCGCCCGGCTTGAACTCGTCGACTTCCGGTCCTATCCGCGGGTCGTCGTC
>DATFRR010000147.1:0-38739 GCA_035263025.1 Micromonosporaceae bacterium | reverse complement strand
TGACGGCGCGCCCGTCGACTCCTTCGGTGCGGCCGCACCCCCGCGGCCCGGTTCGCACCCTCGGTCGCCACCGGCACGTCCAACCACGGTCCCGGCGGGATGCCGTGATCGATCGCGTCGGCGAGCAGCCGCGCCAGCGAGTAGGTCGGGTCGGCGTCCATTGCCCGGTCGAGCGCGATCGACGCGACTGCTCCATCGCCGCGCCGCCACGCCGCGTATGCGAGCAACGTCGCCGGACCGGCCGCCAACTCCGGGTCGACGCGACGCACGACGTCGCTCCACAGTGCGACGTTGCCATCCACGTCACGGCCGACGCATTCCCACGCGTAGTCGCGCACCGGCACGCTGAGCAGGAGCAGCGCCAGCCAAGCGACAGCGTCGTCGTCGAGCGGCGCGATCGATCCGATGCGTGCGTTCGCCGCGTCAACTGCTGCCATGCCGGCCGGCAGCACCACATCGCGGGCCGCCTCCGCGGCCGCCCCGACCAGGTCACCTAGCCGCTGCTCGGCGCGCCGTGACGCGGCCCGCATCGCGATGCGCGTGACACCGTCGGCGGGCGCCAGCCGCGCGACGAGGTCGGCGCGCGAGGCGGCCGGGCTGAGTCCGGCGTACGTCGCGGACGCGGCGACGACTGTGGCGGACGCGTCGTAGGGCGTCCCGGCCGGCGGGCAGCACTCCGGTCTCGAGCACAGATATGACCAGTAGCGGCCCTCGTCGGCACGCAGCGCGTCGAGCACATCGATGCCGCGCGACTCGATCGCCTGCCGCAAAGCGTCGACCGTGCGGCCAGACTCGGCACCCGGCCCGTACGCCACGAGGAGCGCAGCGTCGACCGCCTGGCGACCGACCACGGCGGCAAGGTGTTCGGTAACCGCTGCGACATCCTCGGCGGCCGGCAGGTCGCAGCGCGCCTGGAACACGACGCGACGTTCGCGCATGCCCATCACGACGACACTGCGCTCCGGCGTGAACCCGAGCAGGTATGGCACCACGGCGAGCACATCGGTCGGTGACTTCAGCGGCGGCAGCGCGACATCCATGACCGCGAGCCTGCCCCCGCACAACAATGGCCGGGAAACTCGCGCGAGCCCCGCTGTGGACGACACGCCGCCATCCACCGCACGGTGGCCGCCAAACGTACGAAGTGGCGCTGTCCACGGACCCGCGGACCGTACGCGCGCCGCTGCGTCTTCGGGCATCGAGCCACCGCACCCGACCGCCAGCCGCCACCGGTAGCGGCTAACCTGCCCACCGTGGACCTGGCGTACCTGCGCGCACACCCCGATCACCTGCCGACGTTCCTCACCCATCAGCGGATCCGCGAGACGCCGGTGCACGGCGGCTCGATCGCGGCGGCATCGCGGTTGACCCTCGACGACGGCGCGTCGGTCTTTGCGAAACGCTGGCCCGAGCCGGCCGCCGGGGTCACACCGTCGCGACCGAGCGCGCGGCCGGCCGGATTTTTCGAGGCGGAGGCGGCCGGCATCCAGTGGCTGCGAATCGACGGCGGCGCACCGTTGCCGCAGGTCATCGCCGCGTTGCCGGACATCCTCGCGCTCGAGTGGATCGACGAGGGAGCGCCGTCGGCCGGGGCGGCCCGCGCGTTCGGCGCCGCGCTCGCCCGCACCCATCGGGCCGGCGCACCCGCGTTCGGGACGGCGTGGCCCGGGTATATCGGTGCGCTGCCGCTGGACAACACCCAGGCGGCCGGCCCGTGGTCAACCTGGTTCGCGGTCCGCCGGCTCGAGCCGTACCTGCGGTTGAGCGTGGACCGAGGCGCGCTCGGTGCCGCCGACGCCGCCGCCGTCCAAGCGTTGATCACCGATATCGCGATCTACGCCGGCGAGGCGGACGCCGAGCCACCGGCCCGCGTCCACGGCGACCTGTGGCCGGGCAATCTGCTGTGGGCAGCCGCCGGGCCGGTCTACCTGATCGACCCGGCGGCACACGGTGGCCACCGAGAGAGCGATCTCGCGCAGCTGAGTCTCTTCGGCGGCGCGCCCTACCTGGCCGACATGATCGCCGCCTATCAACGGGAATGGCCGCTATCGCCGGGTTGGGCGGCGCGGCTCCCACTGCACCAATTGCACCTGCTCCTCGTCCATACCGCGTTGTTCGGATCGGGCTATCGGGATGTTGTGATGTCCGCCGTACGCGCTACCGTCGAACGATGAGCAACGGCGCACTGATCGACATGTACGGCCGAACAGCCGTCGACCTGCGCGTATCGCTCACGGACAAGTGCAATCTGCGATGCACCTACTGCATGCCTGCTGAGGGCCTCGAGTGGCTTGCCCAATCCGACGTCCTTTCTGACGACGAGGTCAACCGGCTGATCCGGATCGCGGTCGAGCGCCTCGGCATCACTGAGGTCCGGTTCACCGGCGGTGAGCCGTTGATCCGCAAGGGACTCCTCGACATCGTGGCGGCGACCGCGGCGCTCCGCCCTCGTCCGAATATCTCCCTGACCACCAACGGCCTCGGCCTCACGCGCATTGCGAAGAACCTGGTCGACGCCGGGCTCGATCGTGTCAACGTCTCGGTCGACACGCTCGATCCGGAGCGGTTCACGGCGCTGACCCGTCGGGACCGGCACGCGGATGTGCTGGCCGGTCTGGCCGCGGCCGCCGAAGCCGGGCTGGTGCCGGTAAAGATCAATTCGGTGTTGATGCGCGGCATCAACGAGGACGAGGCGCCGCGGCTCCTCCGGTTCGCCCTCGACCACGGCTACGAGCTGCGCTTCATCGAGCAGATGCCGCTCGACGCCGGGCACATCTGGGACCGCCACACGATGGTCACCGCCGAGGAGATCCTGGCGCAGATCGAGTCCGAGTTCACGCTGCTTCCGGACCCCGCGCACCGCGGCGCCGCGCCCGCCGAGACGTGGCTCGTCGACGGCTACGACGGCGCGAAGGTCGGCGTGATCGCAAGCGTGACACGACCGTTCTGCGGCGACTGCGACCGCACCCGGCTCACCGCCGACGGACAGGTGCGCAACTGCCTGTTCGGTCGCGACGAATCGGACCTGCGCGGCGCGATACGGGGCGGCGCGGAGGACGAGGAGATCGCGAAGATGTGGCGGGTCGCGATGTTCGGCAAGCTGCCCGGCCACGCGATCGACGACCCGAGCTTCCTGCAGCCGACCCGGCCGATGTCCGCGATCGGTGGCTGACCGCATGGCGACCGATCCGGTGGCTGTCGATGGGACCGCCGGTGGCCAGATGATCCTGGTGCGCTACTTCGCGGCGGCGCGCGCGGCGGCCGGCTGTCCTGAAGAGAAGATCGCCGCGGCGACACTCGATGACCTGGTCGCGACCATCGGCGCGCGACACGGCCAGCGCCTGACCACCGTCATCGGCGCGTGCTCGTTCCTCATTGACGGCGTCGCGAACCACGACCGCGGCGCCGCCTTGCCGGCGGGCGCAACAGTCGACGTGCTTCCGCCCTTCGCTGGCGGCTGACGCTCCGTTTCCGCACCACCACGCGGCGGTACGCGCTTCCAAGCACTGTGGACTATGGCTGGTGAATCCGCGCGTCGTGCACTGCCTCGCCAGCGCCATGCATGACAGGATGCGGCGTGCCCTCTTCGACCGACCGCCCGGTGTCCCGACCGGGCGAGATCGACCGGACCGGTGCCGCGGCGGGACCGGCCAAGGAGTTCGCAGACGTCGCGAGCTGGATCGCCGACCTGCACATCCATTCCAAGTATTCGATGGCGTGCAGCCGCGACCTCACCGTCGCGTCGCTGGCGGCGGCCGGGATGAGCAAGGGCATCGCGCTGCTCGGCACCGGAGACTTCACGCACCCCGCCTGGTTCGAGCACTTGCGCGCCGATCTCGTGCCGGCCGAGCCCGGCCTCTTCGCGCCGACGCCCGAGTTGCTGGCCACCATCCGACGATCATTGCCACCGATCATCGCCGCACGGGACGTCCGGTTCACGTATTCGGTCGAGATCTCCACGATCTACAAGCGAGCCGACCGGACCCGCAAGGTGCACCACCTGGTGTACATGCCGGATGTGGACGCGGCGGCCCGCTTCAACGCCCGCCTCGGGCGGGTCGGCAACCTCGGCTCGGATGGCCGGCCGATTCTCGGCCTGGACTCGCGTGACCTGCTCGACATCGTGCTCGAGGCGAGCGAGGACGGATATCTGGTGCCGGCGCACATTTGGACACCATGGTTCTCGGCGCTCGGCTCGAAGTCCGGCTTCGACCGCGTCGCGGACTGCTACGCGGACCTCGCCGACCACATCTTCGCGGTGGAAACCGGGCTGTCCTCCGATCCCGCGATGAACTGGCGGGTGCCGAGCCTCGACCGCTACCGCCTGGTGTCGAACTCGGACGCTCATTCGCTCTTCACGCTCGGCCGGGAGGCGACCGTACTCACCGCCGGCCGGGACTACTTCTCGGTGCGCGACGCGCTGCGTACCGGCCGCGGGCTCGCCGGCACGCTCGAGTTCTTCCCGGAGGAGGGCAAGTATCACGCCGACGGGCACCGTGCCTGCGGGGTGAACTGGCTGCCGGCCGAGACCGCCGATCAGAACGGCGTGTGCGTGAAGTGCGGCAAACCGGTCACCGTCGGCGTACTCAGCCGGGTCGAGGATCTCGCCGGTCGACCGGTGGGCGAGCGTCCAGCCACCGCGCACGAGACCACCGTCGAGCACCTGGTGCAGCTGGCCGAGATCCTCGGCGAGATCCATGGCGTCGGAGCGCGCAGCCGATCGGTGCTACGCCGCATCGACGCGCTCGTCGCGGCGCTCGGACCCGAGTTGCACATCTTGCGTACCGCACCGCTGGACGACGTCACGAAGTACGGCGGGGAGCTGCTCGGCGAGGCGATCCGGCGGCTGCGCACCGGCGACGTACGCCGGACCGCGGGCTACGACGGCGAGTACGGCGTGATCCGACTGTTCGACCCGGGCGAGATCCGTGCCGCGCGCTCCGACGCACTCTTCGACGCGGCGCTGGGTACGCCCAGCCGGCCGCACGCCGTACCCGCAAAACCGCCATCGCGGACGCCGCGGCAGCGGGCGGCGCCGCCGGCAGCGGGCCGTCCGACATCTCAGCCGACGGCGCCGCAGGACGCGGACGAGCCGATGCTCGCGGGTCTTGAGGAGGTCGGCTCCGGGCTGCTCGATCGGCTCGACGCGATGCAACGCGTTGCCGCCACTGCGCCCGGCGGACCGATGCTGATCGTGGCCGGCCCGGGCAGCGGAAAGACGAGCACGCTGACGCACCGCATCGCCTACCTTTGTGCAGAGCTGGGCGTGCGACCGGAGCAATGTCTGGCGATCACGTTCTCCCGCCGGGCCGCCGAGGAGTTGGCGGAACGGCTGCGTACGCTGCTCGGCCCGGCCGGCGACGCGGTCACGGTGTCCACGTTCCACGCGCTGTGCCTGTCGATCCTCCGCGAGCACGCGACCAGCGCGCGGCTGTCCGCGACGTTCCGCGTGGCCGAGGACGCTGACCGCGTCGCGGCGCTCGCCGAGGCGTCCGGCGATGGTCCATCCGGCACCGCACGGTCGCGGCGTGCACTCGCTGAGCCCATGGCGCCGGCGGCGCGCGACCGATACGTCCGGGCACTGCGCGCCCGTGACGCCGTGGACTTGGACGAGCTCGTCCCGCTGACCACCGACCTGCTGAACAACTCGCCGCGGTTGGCGGCCAGCTATCGCGACCGTTGGCCGTGGCTGTTCGTCGACGAGTACCAGGACGTCGACGCGTCGCAATACACCCTGCTGCGGCTGCTGTGCCGGCCGGACGGCAACGTTTGCGCGATCGGCGACCCGGACCAGGCGATCTATTCGTTCCGCGGCGCCGACGTGTCGTTCTTCCTGCGGTTCTCGGCCGACTTCACCGATGCGCGCATGGTGCGGCTGGCCCGCAACTACCGGTCCGCGGCGCCGATTGTGGTCGCCGCGTTGCAGGCCATCGCGCCCACAACGCTCGTCCGTGGCCGCCGGCTCGAGCCGGCCCGATCCGCGCCGGACGCGCCACTGGTTGGTCGTTACGCGGCGGCAAGCGTCGCGGACGAGGCAGATTTCGTGGTACGGACAATTGACGGGCTCGTCGGCGGCATGTCCCACCGATCGCTCGACTCCGGCCGCGTCGACGGACGCGACCCGACCGGCGAGGCGGTGTCGTTTGCCGATGTCGCCGTGCTCTACCGTACGGACGCCCAGGCGGCGCCGATCGTGGAGGCGCTGTCCCGGGCCGGGATACCGGTGCAGAAGCGATCCCACGATCGGCTACGCGACCGGGTCGGCGTCGCGGCGATCGCGCGGGAGTTGCGTTTCGTCGCCGGCGTGCGGCACGGATCCGTCAATGCACACCTGCGACGCGCCGCGGCGGACGTGGTCGCGCGGCTGCGTACGCCCACGCTCGACACCGATCTGTCGATCGCGCTGACCGAGGCCGATGTCCATGTTGCGGTGGACCTGCTCGGGCCGCTGGCCGAGCGCTGTGGCGACGACATCGACGCCTTCCTGACCGAGATCGCCACCGACGCTGAGGTCGACGCCCTCGATGCGCGCGCGCAGGCGGTCACCCTGCTCACCCTGCACGCGTCCAAGGGGCTCGAGTTTCCGGTCGTATTCCTGGTCGGCTGTGAGGACGGCATCCTGCCGCTGCGGTTCGCCGGCCGAGATGGCGCGGCGACCGACGCCGGCGTGACCGAGGTCGGCGTCACCGAGGCCGGCATGACCGAGGCCGGCACTTCCCAAATCGACGCTGCCGAGTCGGCCATCGCCGAGGAGCGGCGACTGTTCTTCGTCGGCCTGACACGCGCGCGCGACCGCGTATTCCTGAGCCATGCCCGACGTCGCCGGTGGCGTGGCACGGAACGCGACATGCGGCCGTCACGCTTTCTCGACGACATTGATCCGCGATTGTTCGCCGACCTGGGCGACCCGGTCCCTCGCCGGCCGCGCGACCAGCAGTTGCGGTTGTTGTAGGCGAACGGTCGGGAACACGACAATCCGACGGACGGCCGGTCTCGTTGGCACATCACCGGCCCTATCCTTTCGTCGTCACAAGTGCATGCGCGCGGTACCGTGACGGCACTCAATGCCGCCTGCGGCGGGTTCCTGCTCCACGACCAGCTAGCGCCGTTCGAGAGGAAGATCATGTCAACCTATGGCCCAACCGGGCCGGCCGGCCCGGCATCCGGCGAGCCGGCTCCTCCGGAGCCACCGGGCGGCGAGCCATCGGCGAACCCGTGGGAGGACGAGACCGTACGGGTGTCCGCGCCGCCAGCCCCGTCGTCAGCACCGCCACCGCCACCGCAGCCCGCCGCGCCACCGGTTGTCTCCCCCGCACCGTCCCCGATCGTGGGGACGACGCCTGGATACTTGCCGCCCGCGGCACCCGTGCCGCCCGGCATGTACCCGCCGGCCGCAGCGCCCTACCCGGCCGCGCCCGCGTCACCCGCACCGGCGTCTCCGGCGCCCGCATCGCCATCGCCCGTTGCGCCGCCCCCCGTTGCGCCGCCCCCCGTTGCGGAACAGCCCCCCTACCCGCCACCGTCGGCGTACCCGGCCCAGCAGGGATATCAAGCGGGCTACCCGCAGCAGCCGTACCAGCCGCAGCAGGGCTACCCGCCGCCGGCGTACCAGCAGCCGGCCGCCGCCGCCCCGACCGCGCCGATGCAGGCCGTACCGCCCGCTGGCTACCAACCCGGCTACCAGGCCGGTGCCGCGTCGGTGCCACCGAATTACGACCCGGCCGGTTACCAGGCTGGGTACGCCCAACCCGGCTACCCGCAGCAGGACTATCCGCAGCCGGGCTACGGGCCGCCGGAATACGGGAACTACCAGCAGCAGTGGCCGGCGCAGGACGCCGCGCCGAAGCGCTCGAGGACCGTCCTGGTGCTCGTCATCCTGCTCATCGTCGTAGTGCTCGGTGGCGTCGGCGTCGGCGTTTACCTCTACCAGCACAAAGGAACGGCCGCCACGGCGCCGACACCACCGGCCGCCGGTACGTGCGTCAACGAGCAGACCGGTCCCCCGATCACGATGGTCTCGGCGGACTGCGCAAGTGCGACGTTCCAGGTCGTCAAGGTGTTCACCGGCACGGACAACCGGGCCGCATGCGACGGCGTCGCCGGCGTGACGAACTTTTACACGTTCACCTGGCCACCGGAGTCGTCCGGCGACTACGTGCTCTGCCTCAAGTCGCCGGGCCAGTGACGTCGGCGCTCGAGCAGGCTGGACGAGAACCGTACATGTGTGCTAACGTGTCCCTAGCACGTTAAGACACACGCTAGGACGATCTAACGCTGTCTACGAACATCTCTAGACAGCGTTAGATGGTCCTCGACTGAGATGTTCCTCGACAATGCGCCGGGTCGCGACACGACTCGGCGTTTCTACGCGCCTCTAAGGCTCGCGCTAGATTCACCGATACGGTGCGAGACGTGGATCCCGTACGCAACCCGTACGCTCCCGGTGCCGGCCAGCGGCCACCGGAACTCGCCGGACGCGATCGCGAGCTCGGCGTCTTCGAGGTCGTGTTGGAGCGCATCGCACGAGGCCGTCCGGAGCGGAGCGTCATCCTCACCGGTCTCCGTGGTGTCGGAAAGACCGTGCTCCTCAACACGATGCGGTCGCACGCGATCAGTCGTATGTGGGGCACCGGCAAGATCGAGGCGCGCCCCGACCAACCATTGCGGCGCCCGCTGTCCGCCGCGCTGCACATGGCCGTACGAGAGATCGCGCCACATCACCGGGCACCCGACCGCATCGACGACATGCTGGCGGTGCTGAAGGCGTTCGCGATGCGCACCGACATCGGTGAGCCGCCGGCCAAGCTCCGTGATCGCTGGCAGCCGGGCATTGACGCGGTCGCGTCCCGCGGCCGTGCGGACTCCGGTGACATCGAGATCGACCTCGTCGAGTTGCTCGCCGACGCGTCCAGCGTTGCCACCGACGTCGGCACCGGCATCGCGCTGTTCATCGACGAGATGCAGGACCTCTCGCCCCGCGACGTGTCGGCGCTGTGCGCGGCGTGCCACGAGCTGTCTCAGACCGGCGCCCCGCTGATCGTCGTCGGCGCCGGCCTGCCACATCTGCCGGCCGTACTGTCCGGCGCAAAGTCCTACTCCGAGCGGCTGTTCCGTTATCTGCGCATCGACCGCCTCGACCGGCTCGCCGCCGACCAGGCGTTGTGCGCACCCGCGGCACGCGAGCACGTGGACTTCGAGTCGAAGGCGCTCGATGTGCTCTACGACGCGTCCGGTGGGTACCCGTATTTCGTCCAGGCCTATGGCAAGGCGACCTGGGATCACGCGCCGCGGTCGCCGGTGACCGCGGCGGACGTGCGCGTCGCCGCTCCGGACGCCGAGGCGGAGCTCGCGGTCGGATTCTTCGGCGCGCGCTTCGACCGTGCCACCCCCGCCGAACGGGACTACATGCGCGCCATGGCGACGCTCGCCGGCGAGGACGGCCGGGACGGGAAAGAGGCCAACCATGCCGTTTCGACCGCGGAGATCGCCAGGTCGCTCGACCGCCGGCCGGCAAGCCTGTCGCCGGCTCGCGACGCGCTCATCAAGAAGGGCCTGATCTACTGCGGCGAGCGCGGCACCGTGGCGTTCACCGTGCCGCATTTCGCGCGGTACCTGCGCACGCAGCCATCGCCGGAGACCTGAGCCGCGGCTCGGCACGACCACTGAGGACCGTCGGTGGCGAGAAATTCTCCGGACGTATCGGTCGACCATGGCGATAGATGGCCTCCGGAGAGGGTATGAACTAGGCATGACCCCTGTGCGTACGTCGGCACGCGCGATGCTCGGAGCGGTGTTCGTGGCCAGCGGCTGGAAGGCCGTCAAGGATCCGTCGAAGCTCGCCCCGCGCGCGAAGAGGGTGACCGACCAGTTCGGGCCGACACTGCAGATGGTCCACCCCAAGATCCCGACGGACGCCGAGACACTGGTCCGCTTGAACGGCGCCGTACACGTGGTGGGCGGCATCGCGCTCGTGACGCCGGCCCGGCGCCTGGCCGCCGCCGTATTGGCGACGTCGCTGGTGCCGACCACACTTGCCGGCCACGCGTACTGGGAGTTCGAGGATCCGGCCGACCGCGCTCAGCAGCGCATCCATTTCCTCAAGAACTTAGGCCTGCTCGGTGGCCTGATCCTCGCGGCGGTCGACACCGAGGGCAAGCCCGGTCTGCAGTGGCGCGCGCAGCATGCGGCCGACATGGCGGAGCGGTCGGTCCGGCGCGCGGCGCGCAACACCAGGTCGAAGGCCGCGATCGCCCGCAAGTCCGCGATCGTCGGCCGCCACCTCCCCGGCTGACGCCCGTCGCGGCACCGCGGGGCCCGATCTAGGAACATTCCCCTCGCTCCAACAGTCCAACGCTTCCTAGATCGCCGGAGCGGCCGCCATGCCACGCCCGCGGTCACCCCCGCTGTCGGGGCCGCTGTTCCGTATCACGGTCACCCCGAGAGCCACCACTCACGACGGTGACGTGCGGCTGGTCTCGGGCAGCGTGCCCACGACGGGATCAAGCCTGACCGCCCAGAGTGGGCACGCTGCCCGAGACCCCACAGCGCCTACCCCGACCGCAGGACCGCAACCACACTGCCCTGGACCCACAGCTCAGGGCGAATTAACCCACTCATCCGACCCGTCATCGAAGACCTGCCGCTTCCAAATCGGCAGCCGTGCCTTCGCCTCGTCGACCAGACGTGCACACGCTTGGAACGCGGCCGACCGGTGTGCGGTCGAGACCGCCGCGACGATGGCGACGTCGCCGACGGCGAGCCGTCCGATCCGATGCGACACCGCGATCGCGATGACGCCCGGCTGGGTCCGGCCGATCTCGTCGGCGACCCCGCGCAGCACCTCCGCTGCGCTGGGATGGCCCTCGTAGTCGAGTTCGCGTACCCCTCGACCCTGATCGTGGTCGCGCACCACGCCGCGGAACACGACGACGGCGCCTGCCGCGGGATGCGCAACGGCACGCTCGTGCGCGTCAACGTCGAGTGGTGCGTCGCTGATCGCGACCAGCGCGACGCGCGGCGTGGTCGGTGCCGTCACGGTGCCTCCCCGGCAAACAGCGGCAGCGGTACGAGTGGGACGACGTCACCAACGTTGGCGTTGGTCTCGGGCGCGACGACCGCAAACCCGGCCGCCTGGGCGAGACCGCGCAGCATCGACGACGCGATATGCGCCAGTGGCCGACCGTCGCCGGCCTCGTCACGGCGTACGAGTGCCAGGTGCGTAAATCCGCCGCGGCCACCGATCGGTGCCGCCAGCCGGATGGTGTGCAGTGGCGGCAACGCGCGCCCGGTGAGCCCGGCCAGCGCCGGTGTGACGAGCGAGACGAGTGCGACGATCGCCGACTGCGGATTGCCCGGCAACCCGGCGAACAGTGTCCGGCCACCCTTGGCGTTCGGCAACGTGGCGAGCAGCATCGGGAAGCCGGGCCGCACCTCGACAGTGTCGACGGCATAGCGCACGCCGAGCGCCGCGAGGGCGGGGTGGAGATGGTCGACCGGACCGTGCATCGTGCCGCCGGTCGTCACGATCAGGTCGACGCCGGTCGCCAGCGCGTCACGGATGGCGGCGATGTGCGCGTCCAGGGTGTCCTCGATCGGTCCGATGACCGGTGGGTCGGATGGTGCCACGCCGAGGCGGCGCAGCCATGCCGGCACCTGCGGACCGAGCGAGTCGCGCACGCGACCGGCATCGGGCGGACCGGAGGTCAGCAACTCGTCACCGAAGACCAGCATCGCGGCGGTCGGCCGGGGCCGTATCCACAACTCGTCGACGCCACACGAGGCGGCCAGACCCATCACGGCCGGCGTGACCGGCGTACCGGCGGGAAGCAGTACGTCGCCGCGGTGCGCCTCGTCGCCGGGCTCGCGCCACTCGCGTTCGGCGCGCGGCGTACCCGTGACGGTGTCACCGTCGACCGTGGACTCTTCGATGCGCACGATCGCGTCGGCGCCAGCCGGCACCATCGCACCGGTGGCGATGCCGACACACGTACCCTTGTCGTTCAGTGGTGTGGCCACGGCGCCGGCCAGCACCTGGCCTACCACGCGCCACGGTGCCGCACCGCGCACCGCCCAGCCGTCGACCGTGGAGGTTGGGAACGCTGGCAGATCGGTGAGCGGGCTCAAGTCCGCCGCCAAGGTGGCGCCGTCGCATTCGTGCAGCGATGCCGGTACGGGTGACAGGGCGGCCGCGCGCCCGGTCTGGTAGGCCACTTCGCGCGCCTGCGCCCAGGGCAACGCATCTAGTGGCGGTGCCATCGTCTCGGGCGTCAGATCCCCCGGCGCCGATCCGGGCGACGGCGTGATAGCTGGCGACGTTTGCGGCTCCGGTGCCGGCTGTGCGCTCACCGGGCCAGCCTATCGCGCGGCCTCGAGTGAATGATCACCGGCGACGCCAGCGCTCACGGACCGCTCCGCGGTCACGAAGGGCCGCCGATCATGCACCGCTCACTGAACACGCACCGGGTCAGTGATCACCACCGCGGAGTTGGTCGACGGCATGTCCGAGGATCGGCTCGAGCACTGCCAGCCCGTCACGCGCGCCGCCGGTGGAACCGGGCAGGTTCACGATCAACGTACGGCCGGCCACTCCCGCGAGGCCGCGCGACAGCACGGACGTCGGCACACGGTCGCGAGAAACGGCGCGCAGCGCCTCGGCGATGCCGGGTACCTCGTAGTCGAGTAACTGCCTCGTCATCTCGGGCGTCTCGTCAGTCGGCGTCACCCCAGTGCCGCCGCTGGTCAGCACCGCGTCCAGCCCTTCGTCGACGGCCGCGCGCAGCGCGTGTGCGACCGGCATGCCGTCCGGCACGACGACCGGATCGTCGACGTCGCAGCCCATCGCGCGTAGTCCGGCGACCAGGATCGGCCCACTGCGGTCCTCGTACACGCCAGCCGCCGCCCGGTTCGACGCCACGATGACGCGCGCACGGATCGGCCGCCGGGTCGGCGCCGAAACGTCAGGCGACGCGGCCGATTCACTTGACGCCGAATCATCCGCCGCCGACTCACTTGACGCCGATTCCGTTGACTCAGTCACGATCACGCTCCCAGGTGCCCGTCTTGCCACCCTCCTTGCGGATTACTCGTACCCGCTCGATCGAGGCCGCTGGGTCCACGGCCTTGATCATGTCGACCAGCGCAAGCCCGGCGGCGGCCACCGCGGTGAGCGCCTCCATCTCGACACCGGTGCGGTCGGCCGTCTTCGTCGTGACGGCGATCTCCACCGAATCGTCGCCGAGCGCGAGGTCCACGGTCACACCATGCAATGCGATCGGATGGCACAGCGGGACGAGGTCCGGCGTCTTCTTCGCGCCCATGATGCCGGCCAGGCGCGCGACGGCAAGCGCGTCACCCTTCGGCAGGGCATCTCGGCGCAGGAGGTCGACGACCTCGACGGTAGTACGAACGACGCCGGCCGCGACGGCACGGCGTGCTGACACGTCCTTGGCCGACACGTCGACCATTCGCGCCGCGCCGGTCTCGTCTACGTGCGTTAGCTTTTCGGACACGTCGCCGAGCGTAGTCAATGAGTCGTTGGTCACGGATCGGTCCCGGCGCACGCGCCTGACGCACAATCATCGACGTGACCGTCATGCTCGCCGCCGCGCTCGGCATCATCACGGTCGCCGCCGCCGCGCAGGCCGTCACCGGCTTCGGTTTCGCGATGCTTGCCGTGCCGCTGCTCGCCACCGTGATGCCAGTGAACGCGGCGGTAGTGGTCGGGTCGCTGGCGTCGCTCGCGATGTCCGTCGGCACCGCGATCCGGGAACGCGCGCACGTGCACTGGCGGACGTCGTTCGTCATCTTCGCGATCGCCGTCATTGGCATGCCACTCGGGCTCTACCTGCTGGTGTCGCTACCCGCGGCCGCACTCACCGCGCTCGTCGGGATCGCCGTGCTCGGCAGCACGTGGCTCGTCTGGCGGCGTCCCACGCTGCCGGAGGGCCCCGCCACGATCGGCGCCATCGGGTTCTTGGTTGGCGTGCTCACCACCTCGACCGGGACGAACGGCCCGCCGCTGGTCGCGGCGTTTCAATCCTTCGGGTACGACAAACGGGCGTTCCGCGCCACGATCGCGAGTACGTTCGTCTGCTGCGGCATCGTCAGCGTCGGCTTTTTCGCGTACGGGCATGAGATCAGCGCGACCGTTATCGAGACGTGTCTCGTCGGGATCCCCGGTGGGTTTGCCGGCTGGTGGGCCGGCGACCGGTTCTTCCGGCGGCTCAACGCGGCAGCGTTCCGCGTAGTTGTGCTCATCGCGCTGACCGCCGCCGCATTGCTCACGTTGATTCGTGCGCTCATCTGACGATCGTGTATCGGACACTTTCGCTGGCGAAGGAACGCGGAAGTTACCAACGCGTACGGCTATCTCTGCTGGCCGCAACGCTGGGAACAAGCTGAGAGAGCCCGGGGTACGCGACGGACCGTCGCGCTGACGCTTGCCCGCAAGATCCGACAGTCGGCACTCACCAGGACATTCATCGCGATACGACATAGCCGAAAGGCGCACAATCACCGAGAATGGTTCGGCCAGCCGGGTCCGGCGGCGGCGAAGCCGGACGGATCACGCTGGTCCGGCAGCGTCGCCACGGCGTCGCCGGTTGCATTGCCGGCTGCGGCCGGCCCGCCCGCACGGAGTAGGTCCTGATCCGTTCGTTTACGGCTCGCCCTGACCGCCGTTTGGTGGTCGGCTTCGCGATCCTCGTCGCACTCGCCGCGGTGTTCGTCGTCGGCGCGGCGCTCATGATTGCGGCCGGTCCGATCGCGCCGGTCCGCCCGCTTGCTGTCGTCGGATTCGTCGTCGCCGCCGCGTTCGCCAGCTGGTTCATGCCGCACCTGCGGGTCGGTGGATCCCGGCACGGTCAGTCGCTCACCGACGTCGCAATCATCTTCGGCCTCATGACGCTGCCGTGGCCGTGGGTCGTGGTCGCGATCGCGATCGGTACGCCGATCGGCAAGACTCTTTCGCGGTTCTCGCCCGGCCGAGTCGCGTTCAGCGCCGCCAAGGACGTCGTCACGGTAGCGGTGGCGGCGGCCGCGGGTGGGCTGAGTGATCTTGCGTCACCGTTCCAAACGACGTCCGACTCCTTCGGTCGCATCGTCATCGTTGCGTTGATCGCCATCGCTGTCGACGAGGCCATCACGATGCCGGCGCTCGCGCTGGCGAGTGGTCAGCCCGCGCGCGACATCTGGGCGGAGTACGCGCCGGTGCGGCTGACCTCCGCGATCGTACGGATGGGCTGCGGCATCGCGACCGGATACTTAGTGCACAGCGACCCACCGGCCTCGCGGCTCACCGTCGCCGTGCCACTCCTCGCGATCGCGCTCCAACTCGCCTACGCAAACCGGCTGCAGCAACGGGTGGACCGCCTGACCTGGGCACGACTGTCGCAACTCGTCGACGTCGTGAGTACGGGCGACGCGCAGACCGTACGCCTTGCCGCCGTACACGGCACCGCTGAACTGTTCGCGTGCGCGCAGGTCGACCTGTTGCTGCGCGACGCGGACGGCACGGATGTGCTGATCCGCGGCGATGCGCGAACCATCACGTACGTCGGATCGCCGGGCTCCGCGCCGGCACACGTCGGCACCCAGATCGTGGCGCCGCTCGGTGGACACGACCCGGGACGCGGCCCGGCTCGATCGGGCCTGGCGGCGGATGACGGCGTGCCTCCGACCCCGGCTGCCGGCATGCCTCCGACGCCGGGTGGCGGCGCGTCACCGACGCCGGGTGGCGCCATGACACCTGGCGCGGTCGGGCACGCCGGCAACGCAAACGGTTCCGACGAGCCCGTCGGCGAGCTGCGGCTCCGCTTCCTCATGCCGGTCAAGCTCACCGACCAGGAGCAGCACACGCTGCAGGCTCTCGCCGCCGCACTCGGCACCGCGATCCGCAAGGCCAATAGCGTGTCCGCGGCCGCTCGGATGGCAACCGACCGCGCCGACGCTTCCACAAAGGACCCGCTGACCGGACTCGCGAACCGCTGGTTCCTTCTCGAGCGAGGCCTCGCGACGGTCCGCGAACGGGCCAACGGCGACCGGCCGACCAGCGTGGGCGACGGCAGCGCCGGCGACCGCGGCACGGACAACCGCGGCACGGACAACCAGGGCACTGACAATCGGGGCACCGGCGGCGGCACGGCCAGCGCTGGATCACCGAACAGCGCGGCACCCAACAGCGCTGTCTCCGACCGCGCTGTCTCCAAACGCGGCGCCGCCGCCGACAAACCCAACGGCGGCACATCGACCCGCGCATCGGCCAACCAAACACCGGACCGCGACACACCGGCGCCGGCATCGGCCGAGATATCGCCGTCGCGCACGGCATCGCTTGGCGCAGCGCCAAGTTCGCTGCCAGACGCCGCCGACGGCGCACCGCTCGATCCCGAAAACGATGACAGGTCGCACGACGAGGGGCGCGGCGGCCCAGCGTTCAACGACGAGGAGTTCAGCGATGACGGTCGGCGGGACGCCGCCGCGACGCCGACGCTCGTCGCCCTCGCAGTTGTCGACCTGCACGGTTTCAAGCAGGTCAATGACGCGCTCGGCCAACGGGTAGGAGACCAGGTGCTGGTCGCGGTCGCGCAGCGGCTCGCCGGTCGAGCCCGACCGGGCGATCTCATCGCGCGTCTCGGCGGCGGCGAGTTCGCCGCGTTGCTGACACCCGTCGAGTCAACCGGTGACGCGGTCGCGCACACCCGAGACATCCTCGCCGCGATCGCCCAGCCGTTGACCGTGGACGCGGTGCGCCTTGACATCGCGGCCACCGCGGGCGTCGCTGTCGACACCGACACCTGCGACGTCGGTGAGCTGTTGCGACGCGCCGATGTCGCGGTGCAGCAAGCAAAGCTCGAGGGACAGCCGATCGCGACCTACGCGCCGACCCGCGACACCGCCGACGTCATGCGCCTGGCACTCGGCGCCGATCTGACGCGTGCCGTCGCGCGCCGCGAGTTCACTATCGCCTTCCAACCGATTGTCGAGCTGGACACCGGCATGGTCCGCTCCGCCGAGGCGCTCGCCCGCTGGCAGCACCCACAGCTTGGTCAGCTGTCGCCGCACCAGTTCCTGGACGGCATCGAGCGGTCCGGCCTGCTGGCCGGATTCACCGAGGACATCCTGGATCAAGCCCTCGTCGGTGCGCGCTCGTGGGTGGACGCCGGCTTCGAGGTGCCGGTGGCGGTCAATGTCTCGCCGCGAAGCCTGCTCGACGCGCGCTTCCCGGACCGCATCGAGGCGGCGCTCGATCGCTATCACCTGGCTCCGAACTCGTTGATCATCGAACTCACCGAGACGCTCATCCTCAGCCACCTGGGCGTCGTGGACGAGGTGCTGCAGACGCTGCGGGAGCTCGGCGTCATGCTCGCGCTAGACGACTTCGGCACTGGATATTCGTCCCTCGCGACCGTCGCCCGGGTGCCCGTCGACGAGCTGAAGATCGATCGGTCGTTCATCTCGGGTCTGGCCGGTCCGACCGAAGGCGCGATCGTTCGCAGCACCATCGAACTCGGCCGCAGCCTCGGCATCACGGTGGTCGCCGAGGGCATCGAGAGCACCGAACAGCGCGACCGCCTGTGGGCGTTGGGCTGCGCCGCCGGGCAGGGCCACCTGTTCTCGCGGGCGGTGGCCGCCGATCGCTTGATCGCCCGGCTGCGTCGCGGCCACGACGGCGTGCCGGGACGACTCGTCGCGCCGCTGCTGAGCGGTGACGTGATCCGGCTGCCCCGCCGTCAGGCCGAGGGCGGCTCGCGCGATGAACTCAACTGAGCACCGGTCGGCGGATCGGTAGCGCGGGTCGCCGTCGCGCCCAACGTCGGCACCGATCGCCCGGTTGTCGGACGCAAGGCCGGAACCCAGCACGCGTACGCCACCGGATAGAGCAAGTAGCCGAACCGCGTGGCCGGGATGAGCAGGATCGCGCCGAGCAACCCCCACGCGGCAATCGCGGCCGCCTGCCCGGCGTCGCCCGGCGGCCGCCACACCAACCAGCCGCCGATCGCGCACGCCGCCGCTACGAGCAACACCGTCGCGACCGCGTGTCCGCCTGGCATGCCGTCCGCGATGAGGTGGCCGGGGAACGGCGAGGCGGCTGGGCTGCGTACCAGGCCGCGGCCCAGCGGGAAGCGGACGACGTTCTCGACGGCGGCGCCCCGGTTCACCGCGAATGCCGGGATCAGCACCAGCACCGGCAGCCCGATAGCGCCAGCCGCGCACCGCAGGGCAGCCCGCCAGTTCGCCGCGCGGAACAATGCAACCTGTCGCGCGCGATCGACGGACGGCGCCCGACCAGTCATCGGACCGGGGCCGGTTCCGCCGGCCCGGTCGGCCGCCGCAAGCGCGATCAACACGAGGGCCACCGGCCAGGCGAAGAGTTTGAGAGCGCCCGCGACGCCGATCGCAATGCCAGCGGCCGCGTACCGATGCCGCGCCGCGTACGCGAAGGCCAACAGCGACAGCCCGAGCACCGGCATGTCGTCGCCACCGGTCGCGATCGTCAACGCACAGATCGGAAACACCGTTGCCGCTTGTACGGCCCGCACCAGCGCCGCGTCACGCCGGCCGTTGGCGCGCGCATCGTCGCCGCCGGTGGCGCGCCCGCGCAACATCCACACCGCCGCGCTGACGGTGAGTACGAGCGTCGCGGTGAACCACACGCGTGCGTCCGTCCACCACGCGGTGCCCGCGAGCGCCTTCGGCAGGCCGTAGAGAGCCATGCCCGGCTGGTACGGGAGATACGCGTCCAGCCGCTGGCCGGGCGGCAGTGCGGCAATCGCGTCGTGCGAGAGGTACGGGGTACCGGTGTGAACCAGCCGTACCCCGCCCGACTCGACGACGCCGACCTCCTCCTGTGCTCGGTCCACCCGGCCACCCGCCCGCGCGACGGCTTCCAGCAGCATCGGGAGCACCGCGGTGGCGACGAACGCGGCCGCGGTCACGAGCGCTCTGGCCGGCGTACCCGCGAATCGTCGTCGGCGAACCAAGACAGCCTGCGCGAGTGCCACCACCGTGGCGGCCGCGTAGCCGACTACCGCGACGTGACCCCATGCGCGATGCGGCGGCAAGCTCGCGTTCGCGGCGGTGAGGCCGGCGAAGACCGCGCCCGCCGCGTATAGGACGACGTCCAGCGCCAGCCCACCGCGCGCGTGATCGACACGCACCACCAGGCGGGCCGCGCGGCCGGGCGCCGGCGTGCCCGGCCCGCGCGTCATCATGCCGGCCAGTCTTGCAGTCGGCGGGCATCGGCGTATCAAGGAGGTATGCGATACGCCGACCGTGCGGACGCCGGTCGAACGCTCGCCCGGCTGCTCGACGCTTATCGCGACGGGCCACCGGTGCGGGTGCTCGGCCTCGCGCGCGGTGGGGTCGCGGTGGCCGCGCCGATCGCGAGCGCGCTCGCCCGCCCGTTGGACGTGCTCGTGGTGCGCAAGTTGGGGCTGCCGTGGGCTCCCGAGGTGGCGTTCGGCGCGATCGGACCCTACGGTGTCGACGTCCGCTCGCCGGAGGTCGCGGATCGCCTGCCGCCGGCCGAGGCTGAGGCGGTCGCGTCCCGTGCCCGTTCCGAGGTAGATCGCCGGATCCGGCTCTACCGCGGCGACCGGCCGGCATTGCTCCTGGACGGCGAGACTGCCCTGCTGATTGACGACGGCTTGGCCACGGGTGCGACCGCGCATGCCGCGGTTGCGCTGGCCCGCGAGATGCACGCCGCACGGGTGGTGGTCGCGGTGCCGGTCGGCGCGCCACAGGCGGTCGCCTCGCTCCGACTAACCGCCGACGCCGTGGTGTGCCCGGCGGCGCCGGACTGGTTCGACGCCGTCAGCCGCTACTACCGTGCGTTCGACCAAGTCACCGACGACGAGGTCGTCGACTTGTTGGCCGCCGCGTGGGCGGCTTGAGCGCGGTCCCCCTGCCGCGTCGGGGCAACGCGCGTCGGACCCGAGCGCCGGCCGGCGGTTGGACGCTCCGCCTCGACGGCGCGCTTCATAGCGCGCGCTGCCCGGGCACCACACCGTGCGTCGCCTCGCGTTCCGGCGAGACGCGCGTGCCCGGGCACCACACCGCGCCGTGCCCCCGCTGGGGCACACGCGGGCTTCCGCCCGCGACGGCGACCGCGTCACACGATCGCCATGTCCACGAATCGTGACAAGTGGAGCTGAGCCGCAACGGTCACCGTGTCCGTCGGACCGTTGCGATGTTTCGCGACGATGAAGTCGGCCTCGCCGGCGCGCGGTGACTCCTTGTCGTAGTAGTCGTCGCGGTGCAGCAGGATCACCACATCCGCGTCCTGCTCGATCGATCCGCTTTCCCGAAGATCGGCGAGTTGCGGCCGCTTGTCGGTGCGCTGCTCGGGACCGCGGTTGAGCTGGCTCACCGCGATGACCGGACACTCGATCTCCTTGGCCAGCAGTTTGAGGCCGCGTGACAGCTCCGCGACCTCCTGTTGGCGGCTCTCCACACGCCGCGGCGACGTCATGAGCTGGAGGTAGTCGACGATCACGAGCTTGAGATCGTGACGCTGCCGAAGCCGGCGTGCTTTGGCCCGGATCTCCATCAGGTTCATGTTCGGCGTGTCGTCGACGTAGAGCGGCGCCTCGCTGATCTCGCCCATCCGGCGGGCTAGCTTGGTCCAGTCGTCATCGGACAGTTGACCTGAGCGCAGGATGTGCAGCGGAACACGAGACTCCGCGCTCAACAGCCGCGTGACGATCTCGACCTTGCTCATCTCCAGCGAAAAGATCGCGCTGGCCAGGTTGTGACGCACGGAGGCGCTGCGCGCAACGTCCATCGCCGCGGTTGACTTGCCGAGGCCCGGCCGTCCGGCGATGATGATCAACTGCCCTGGATGCAGCCCGTTCAAAAGCCGATCAAGATCGCCGAACCCCGTGGGTACGCCGGTCATCACGTCGCCCTGTGAACCAACCGTCTCGATCTCGTCGAGCGTCGGTTGCAGCAACTCGGACAGGCGGGCGAAGTCCTCGCTCACGCGGCGCTCGGTGACCTCGTAGACGGCCTGTTGTGCCAGGTCCACGATGTCGTCGGTGTCGCGCCCGGCGCCGGCCGCGCTGCCGTATCCGAGCTGCACGATCCGCGTGCCGGCCTCGATCAGGCGCCGGAGCACGGCGCGCTCACTGACGATGCGTGCGTAATATGCCGCGTTGGCCGCGGTCGGCACACTCGCGATCAGCGTGTGCAGATAGGCCACGCCACCGACGCGCCCGATGTCGCCGGAGTCGACCAGCGCCGCCGCGATGGTGATGGAGTCGGCCGGCTCGCCGCGTCCGTAGAGGTCGAGGATCGTGTCGAAAACGGTGGCATGTCGAGGCTGGTAGAAGTCGTTGCTGCGGAGGATCTCGATGACGTCGGCGATGGCGTCCTTCGACAACAGCATGCCGCCCAGCACGCATTGCTCGGCCGCGACATCCTGTGGCGGTGTGCGGTCGAACTGGCCGTCGCCGACCGGCGCGCCGTGATCGGCCGAGCGCCGATCCTGACTGCGCTGATCCTGACTGCGCTGATCCTGAGTGCGCTGATCCGGGGCGCGCTGATCGGGCTGGCGCGGCTTGCCGGAACGGTCGGTGGCGCGGTCGGTGGCGCGGTCGGTGTTGGGACGATCTGGAGCGGAGCGGTCGTTGGCAGCAAGCTCTGGGGAGGACCGGTCCGCGCCCGCTGCGGACGCCTCGGCGCGTGCGTCATCGGCCGGCCGACCGGCGTCCCGATCGGGCCCGGCCGTCGGCTTCACGCCGTCGCTGATCGACACGCGATCCTCCACCCATCGCTTGCATGGCGTACCGCGGAGGTACGACAACTTCGCCTCGTGCCTTCGCCATGCACAACTTGCTGAGACTAGGGACGACGCGCCGGCCAGCCAACACGAGCGGTGGACAACGCTGTGGACAACGCTGTCGATAGTGGCCTGGGTGGTGTGCGGATCGTGTGTACGGGTTGTGGAAAGTCAGCCGTGAGCCCGGCGTACCAGTGCGTTGACCTCGGTACTCACGATGCACAGCCTGTGTGGAAAAGAAACTGTCGGCCGTTCCGCGCGTCGCCGCCGGCGTGTCGCCCGATGCCACCATCGACGGCGCGACCACGGCCGCCCCGACGCTGTGCTGGCGTACGGTGGTTCGACGCGTACCCGGACGGGGAGGATTCGCCCAGCTATGAGCGTCGTCGTGTTCACCCTCGGCGGGACTATCGCGATGTCGGCGCGCGATGGCACGGTCACGCGGTTGACCGGCGCCGATCTGGTCGCCGCGATACCGTCGCTGTCCACTGTGGGCACGTCGGTCGACGTACGCGACGTGGTCGCCGTACCCAGTGCGGACCTGACCTTCGCAAGCGTGCTTGATCTGGTCGCGGCCGCCGAGCGTGCGATCGCCGACGGCGCGATCGGGGTCGTCGTGACACAGGGCACCGACACGCTCGAGGAGACCGCGTTCCTCGTCGACCTCGTGTGGCCCCACTCGGAACCGTTCGTGATCACCGGCGCGATGCGCAACCCGACGCTCGCCGGGCCGGATGGGCCGGCAAACGTGCTCGCCGCGGTCCGCGTCGCCGCCTCGGGCGCAGCGCGAGGTCACGGTGCCCTCGTCGTGTTCGCCGACGACGTCCACGCCGCGCGATGGGTACGCAAGACGCACAGCACCAGCATCGGTACGTTCGCCTCGCCGGACGCCGGCCCGATCGGACACGTCATCGAGGAGACCGTACGGATCCTCGCCACACCGCTCGACCGGCCGCCCGCCGTCACGCTGACCGAGTTGCGCGGTGCCCAGACGGCGCGAGTCGCGTTGTACGCGCTGGCGCTCGACGACGACGGCGCGCTGTTGGGCCACATCCCGGACGCGTACCAGGGTCTCGTGGTGGCGGCGTTCGGCGTCGGTCACGTGCCATCGTGGATCGCGCCGGTCCTCGGGGATCTTGCCGATCGGATGCCGGTCGTGCTGACGTCGCGGACCGGCGCCGGATCAGTCCTCGGCGGCACCTATCACGCGATCGGCTCGGAAACGGACCTCGCCCGCCGTGGGCTGATCAACGGCGGTCTGCTGCATCCGTGGAAAGCGCGGGTTCTGTTGACGGTGTTGCTCACCGCCGGCCGCTCCCGCGCCGAAATCGCCGACACCTTCGCGCTCTACGCGTAGCCGCTCGGTGGCGAGGCCGCCTTTACGGCACCGCGTACACGCGAAAGCCTCAGCCAGGCGTCGACCGCGAGTTGCGCAAGCTGGGGCCGAAGTGCGCACGACGTAGATCAAGCTTGACCGCTTCGTCGTGGCACGCCGGCCCCAGCCCAAACCGCAACCGACGACCTACCTAGCCGCCACGACCGTCACGTCGAAGCGTGCCGCGACGTCCGGGTGGAGCTTCAGCTGCACCTGATATGTCCCGGTCGACTTGATGTGGCCAGGCAGCTCAAGGCGCCGCCGATCGATATCCGGCCCGCCGGCGGACTTCACGGCCGCCGCGATCTCGGTCGGCGTGATCGAGCCGAACAGGCGACCGCCTGAGCCGGCGCGCGCCGCGAGCGTGACCTTCAGCGACTCGAGCTGCTCCTTCACCTCGGTCGCGTGCCCGAGGTCGCGGATCTCCCGCGTGGAGCGCGCCCGCTTGATGAGTGCGACCTGCTTTTCGGCGCCCTTGGTCCACGCGATCGCGTAGCCCTGCGGCAGCAGGTAGTTGCGTCCGTAGCCGGGCTTAACCTCGACGACGTCGCCGGGCGTGCCGAGCTTCGAGACTTCCTGGGTGAGGATGACCTTCATCAGTTATCCCCGCCTCAACGTGCTGTCGTCGTATATGGCAGCAGCGCCATTTCGCGCGCGTTCTTCACCGCGCTGGCGATCTGCCGCTGCTGCTGGGAAGTCACTCCGGTGACCCGGCGGGCACGGATCTTGCCCCGGTCGGAGATGAACTTGCGCAGCAGCGCGACGTCCTTGTAGTCGATGTAGGCGATCCCCTCCTTGTCGAGCGGATTCACCTTCTTCTTCGGTTTGCGTAGGGCCGCAGCCTTCGCCATTTCACTAACTCCAAATGTGCTTTAGAACGGTGGCTCGTCGTCAAAGTTGCCCCCACCACCGGAGGACGCTGGCGCCGCGGTCGCCCACGGATCGTCGGATGCGAAGCCGCCGGACGCGTTGCCGCCCGAGGCGCCATATCCGCCGCCGCCGGAGCGCGACATCTTCTGCACCTTCGCCGTGGCATAACGCAGCGACGGGCCGATCTCGTCGACCTCCAGCTCGATCACCGTGCGCTTCTCGCCCTCCCTCGTCTCGTACGACCGCTGGCGCAGCCGTCCCGAGACGATGACCCGCGAGCCCCGCTGCAGCGACTCGGCGACGTTTTCGGCCGCCTGACGCCACACCGTGCAGGAGAGGAAGAGCGGATCGCCGTCCTTCCATTCACCGGATGCCTTGTCCAGGAACCGCGGCGTGGACGCCACGCGGAACTTGGCGACCGCCGCACCCGAGGGGGTGAAGCGGAGCTCAGGGTCGTCGGTCAGGTTGCCGATGACCGTGATGGTGGTGTCTCCTGCCATGGGTCGCTCCTTGAGAACGGTGCTTCCGCGAAGAAAAGATCTCCTCGAACGCTTCGCATCTATCAGCCGGCACGCTGTCACGTCACTCCGACAGAACGCCGCGCCGTTGTGGTGATCCGACGGTGGGAACCGGTGGTAGGAAGCCGGTGGCCGCGGCTAGCGGACCTCTGGCCGGATGACCTTGGTACGCAGCACGGACTCGTTGAGTCGCAGCTGCCGGTCGAGTTCGGCCACCGCCGCAGGCGTCGCCTGCAGGTCGATGACCGCGTAAATGCCTTCGGTGTGTTTCGCGATCTCGTACGCGAGGCGCCGACGGCCCCACACGTCGAGTTTCTCCACCGAGCCACCCGCGGTGCGGATCACGTTCAGATACGTGTCGAGTGACGGGGCGACGGTGCGCTCCTCGAGACTCGGGTCGAGGATCACCATGATCTCGTAATGACGCAAGACTTGCTCACCTCCTCTGGGCTAAGCGGCCACGGTCGATCCGTGGCAGGAGGTCTGGCGTCGCTCCGGCGACGGGCCGGGACACCGCGGTGAGGCGGGGTCATGGCACCGTGCGTGAGCCCGATCAGAATACCGGGTCACGCCCGACTGTCCCAATCGCCGCCTGTCCCGCGCGGCTAATTGACGGGTACGCCGAGCCGGGCGTACGTCGCCGCGGCGCCCGCCAGCGGTTAGGTCAACCGGGGAGTCGAGCGCTGGGCAACGATGGCACGCAGCGCCGCAACCGTGACACCGCCCACCGAAACGGTCGCGATGAGGGTCAGCAAGCCGCTCGCGCCGCGCCCGGAATGTGACGCGCTGACCGGGTCGCCGAACGTGACGTACCCAGTCGGTACGGATGCCAGAACGTTGCCCGTACCGTCGTCTGCCCCGTTCGCGATCAGTGCCGGTGAGCTGCTCGGTGACGGCGATGCACCGTGCTGCGCGCCGCCCGACCCGCCGGTGGCCGAATGTTTGCCTTTGGCCGGCGACGCACCGGCCGCTGTCACGCTTGCGCTCGGCATGCTCGACGGTCCGGTCGACGTGACGGCCGGCGAAGCGGAAGCGGCCGCCTCGACCGGAGTGACCTTGACGATCGTCGGGATGTGCGTACCCACATCGAGCGTGCAGTCCGGCAGCATCTCCATGACGATGGTCGCGGGGCCGGTCCTGAACGTCACCGGGATCATCTCGCCGTCGGCCAGGTCAAGGCTCTCGTGGCTGTCGGTCGACCACAGGGTGGCCGCCACGCCGAGATCGTTGACAAAGTCAACCGTGGTGCCCGCGGCGACCGTCAGGAAATGCTTGTCGGGCGTGGATGGGCACGACACCGTTGAACTGGTCATATCGGGCTGACCGTGGAAGGTCACCGCCTGATCGGCCGCGTGCACCGTGGCGATCAGCCACAGCGGGGCCGCCACGATGCCGCCAGCGACCACCAGCGCGGCGCGACGTCGCAGTGACAGCGTCATGTGTCGCTCCCGATCTAGCGGTCGGCCAGACTCCCCAATGGGGCTAACGACGGGTTCGCGACGCGAGTCACGCGGCAGTACCTGATTGTGTAACGCCTAGTTACGCTCTGCGATGTCTTGGCCAAGGGCCGCCCGCTGACCAGTGCCGCAGTGAACTCGACACTCACCGTCCGTTCGGTGTCGTCCCCCCGGCGTACGGTCGAACCATGCGCATTGGTGCTCACGTCGACTCCACCGACCCGATCGCCGAGGCCGGCGCACGCGACGCCGAGGTCGTCCAGTTCTTCCTGACTGACCCGCAGGGCTATGACACGCCGTCGCCACGCGCCGACGCGGCGGCACTGCGGGGTGCCTCGGTCGACGTCTACGTGCACGCGCCCTACCTGATCAACGTCGCAACCCTCAACAACCGCATCCGCATCCCGAGCCGCAAGCTGCTCGCCGCCCACGCCGATATGGCCGCGACGCTCGGCGCCAAGGGCCTGATCGTGCACGGCGGCTTCGTCGGCAAAGGCAACGATCCGGCGATCGGCTTCGACAACTGGCGCAAGGTGTTCAGCAGCGCGGCCGAGTCGGGTGGCTTCCCGTTGCCGATATTGATCGAGAACACCGCCGGCGGCGACAACGCCTGCGCCCGCAAGCTCGACGAGATCGCGCGGTTGTGGGACGCGGTCGGAGAGTTTGGCGCGGGCTTCTGCCTCGACACGTGTCACGCGCACGCCGGCGGTGAGGAGTTGGTCGACCTGGTCGAGCGGGTTCGAGCGATCACCGGCCGCATCGACCTCGTCCACGCGAACGACTCGAAGGACACCTTCGACTCCGGCCGCGACCGGCATGAGAATTTCGGGCAGGGCATGATCGATCCCAAGCTCATCGGTGCCGTCGTCGCGGCCGCCGGTGCGCCGGTCGTGGTGGAGACGCCGGGCGGCGCGAGTGGCCAGCGCGCCGACATCGCCATGCTTCGCGACTATTTAGCTGGCTAGCGGCCGAGCCGCGCCCAGACAGGAACGCGGCCGGCGGCTCGCCGTCCAGAATGAGCTGCGCAGTCAGCCGGTTGGATAACTGACGAGTTCGACGTCCTCGTCGCGATCTGGCGCCCCGTCGAACACGCCGCCGTCCGGGTCGTCCTCGTACGTACGCCTCACCACGTCCAACTCCGGGCGCAGCACGTCACGCACGATGTAGCCACACATGACGCACACGGTCACCAGCCGAAGCAGCGCGGCGATGATGAACACGCCCTCCGGGAAGATCGGGCGTCCCGACGCGCGCAGCAGTTCACCAGTGAAGGCGAAGAAGTAGCACACCTCCGCCGCTTGCCATGCCAGGAAAGCGCCCCAGCGCGGCCGCGCCAGCACGGCTAGCGGCAGCAGCCAAAGCACGTACTGCTGGGACCACACCTTCGAGAAGATGAGGAACGCCGCGACCACCAGAAACGCGAGTTGACCGAGCCGCGGCCGGCGCGGTGCCTTGTAGACCAACAGCCCGATCGCCGCGCACGCGACGGCAAACAGTGAGTAGCTGACCACGTCGACCGCGGTGATGTGTTGCGCCAGGAAGGTAACGCCGGGCAAGCCGACGCCCGGACCAAAGACGTGCGGGACGTTCTGCCCGATATACCAGGACGTACCCCAGTCGATCGCCCGCGTCGTGTTCAGTCGGAAGAACTGGCTCCAGTTGTGCCAGTAGAGCAGCATGAACGGCAGGTTCACCACGAGCCAGGCGAGCACCGCCACCGCCGTGGCATAGATCGCATCGCCGAGGCGTCGCGCCCGCCACCCCAACAACAGCAATGGCAACAACAGGAATGCCGGCCACAGCTTGGCGGAGGCGCCGAGTGCGATGAGGATGCCGGCAAAGGTCGGCCGCTGGCGAGACCAAGCAAGCAGCGCGCCGATAGCGAACGCCACCGCGAGCAGATCCCAGTTCACCGTCGCGGTCAAAAACAGCGCCGGTGCCGCGGCGAACATCGCGGCGTCCCAGGGCCGTCGTCGGCGCAGCATCAGCAGCGCGAGGACGGTGGCGATGGCGCAGACTCCTAGCGCGACCGCGGTGAGGTTGTAATACCACTCGTACGCATTGTCGGTCGGGTGGTCCTTCACGTACGCGTGCACCGGCAGGCCGATCAGACCCATGAACGCGCCGGTGAGCACCGGATATTCGACAGGCGTGTCGACGTACGGGATCTTGCCCTGTCCGAGTCCTTCGCTGTTGTAGAGCGCGACGACATCGGTGTAGCAAGCGTGCCGGTACTGACTGAGATTGATCCACACGCCGGTGTTGCAGTCCGACTTCTCCGCCCAATGCAGCGTCAGCGTGAGACATGTCAGCGCGACGATCAACCGGGCGACGGTCCAGAACCGGCTCGGCGGCCGCACCGCGTGACGCCCGAGTGGTCCGCCGATCGCTTGGGACAGACCGCGCACGAAGTTGTCCGAGCGCGATGGCGCGTCAATCGGTGCGTCGACCTTCTCGGCAGCCGGCTCGGTGGTGGTCACCGGTACATCCTGCCCTGCGCATCGATGTGCACCCAACCCGACCGTCGCCTGCGACTGCGCGGCGCCGCCGCGGCGTTACGCGCGCACGCGCGGCGTGGACGGACGGACCGTCACATGCCGCGCGTGCGCATATCTGTCCTGCTCAACCGGCGGCTGACCAGGCGATCGGGTCAGTGTCGACCGCCACCGGGCGGACCGGTCGAGGGTGGTGGCGAGACCGGCGGTTGGCTGGGTGGTGGCGAACCTCCACCGCCGCCGCCTCCGCCGCCGCCTCCGCCGCCGCCCCCACCGCCGCCGCCTCCGCCGCCGCCTCCGCCGTCACACAGCGGCGGGAAGAAGCACGGCTGACCGGGCTGCGACGGTGGTGCGGTGGTCGGCGCCTCGGTCTCGCCCGCATTCGGATCGCCGGTGTTCTTGAGACCGGCGAACTGCTGGATCGGGTAGGGCTTACCGCCCGGGCCATTGTTCAGGTACGCGTTCATGTAGGACGCCCAGATCGCCGCTGGCACGGTCGAGCCACCGATGTTCCTGCCGGTCTGATCCACGATCGCGATCGGCTTACCGGTGTAACCGACCCACACTGACGTGGCGATGCCGCCTTGCTTCGCGCCGCCGGCCGTGTACCCGTTGAAGAAGGCACTGCTGTTCTCGGTGCTGGCCTTGCCAGCCTGGCCGAGTTCCCACGTACCCGTCTTGACCGCGGCGGGCCGGCCGTCGTCGAGGCGGTTGTCGTTCTCGTCCGCGTTCTTGTAGACCTGCTGCATCGCCCACTGTTCGTCGTCGGCCATCTCGGGCGTGAAGCCCGGCACCGGCGTGAGGTGTACGGCCGTCTGGTAGACCTTGTGCGCGTCGTTGCCGAATCCCTGACTCACGTAGTTGACGAAATGCTCGTCGGCTCGTACGCCCTCGTTGGCAAGCGTGGCCATCACGTTCGCCATGTCCTGCACGTTCACCGCGTAACCGCCGAAGCTGACGTCGGGGCTGATGCATGTGTGATACAGCTGGTCACCGTTGCTGCCGGTGAGGTCCAGGCGCCGGCCGTTGCATGTCGAGATCGCCCACAGGTGCTTGATGCCAAGGTCGTACGCCATGTCGATGACCTTCCCCGGCGACATGCCCTGCTTCGAGAACTCACCGACCGCGTAGTAGACGGTGTTCAGCGACTCCTGCAACGCCTTCCACAACGTGCACACGTGCAACACGCCGGGACAGGCTTCGGTCTTGCCGGAATTCTTCACCAGCGGGATGCGGTCCTTGAACTTCCGCTCATGCGGTCCGTACCACATCGAGTTCAGCGAGATGCCCTGCTTCAGCGCGGCGGCGAGCGTAACGGTCTTGAATGACGAGCCGGGGACGACCGACACATTCGTGGTCTGTCCGTTGCCGAAGACCGGGTCGTTGTAGATGCCGCCGAAGTCCAGATTGGAGCCGTTCGCGCCGCCGTAGTAGGCGACCACCGCGCCAGTGCCCGGCTGCACCGACACAAGCGCCGCACCGATGCCCGCCTTGATGCCGTACATCGGCGTGCCCTTGACCGTGCCACCGGCCGCCTTTTCCGCGGCGGCCTGCGCCTTGGCGTCGATCGTCGTGACGATCCGGTAGCCACCGTTCTTGAGGCTGTTCGAGCCGGTGGTCGGGAAGACCAGCGTGCCGTCCGGGCGCTTCGCCTGGCTGAGCTCGTCCATCACGTGGTGGACGATGAAGCCCTCCGGCTTGGCCAGCGCGTTGGCAGCCGCGTCAGAGTTGTCCTTCTTCGCGTTCGTCGGGTATGTCAACGTCGCAATCTGAGCAGCGTTGATGTATCCGGACCGCGCCGGCACCTTCGGCATCTGTTGCTTTACGTAGTTGAACCGGTCGATCGCCGTCTGGCACGGTCCCTTGCCGCCGGCGGCGCAGAACGGGTCGTACACGTTGCCGTTCGGGTTCTTGATCATGCCAGCGAGCACCATCGCCTGGTTCGGCTTCAGGTTCGCCGCGGTGACGCCGAAATACGCCTCGGCGGCCGCCTCGATGCCGTACGCGCCCCGGCCGAACGGCACGGTGTTCAGATAGTTGTCGAGGATCTCGTCCTTAGTCATGCGCTGAGTCATCTTCATCGCGAGGACGATCTCGTGGAGCTTGCGTGAGTACGACGCCGAATAGGTCAGATTGGCAATGCTGCGCGCATATTGCTGCGTGATGGTTGACGCGCCTTGGGTGTCGCCGCCCGTCACGTTGTTGACGAAGGCGCGCAGGATCCCCTTGAAGTCGACGCCTTCGTTCGAGTAGAACGTGACGTCCTCGGCGGCGGTCACCGCCTGCTTCACGATGGGTGGGATCTGGTTGTCGGCGAGGATGACTCGATTCTCCTCGCCAAGCTTTGCCATCACGGTTCTGCCGTCCGAGTAATAGACCGTGGTGGATTGCTGCAGTGGCGTGTCGCCCGGCAGCTTGATGGTCGACGTGTAGTACACGCCGGTGATCACGCCGACGCCGGTCAACATGATCAGCACGGCGAGTAGCGCAATGACCTGGCGGCGGCGGCGCGCCTTCTTGGTGAGTGGCCGACGGCCGCCCGGGACCGGCCCACCCGGACCACCGGGACCACCGGGGCCGCCCGGACCACCCGGTCCGCCGGGTCCGCCCGGTCCGACGGGTACGGAGGCGCGGCCGCTGGCCACTGGTACGGTCGCCCGCCCGGCGGCCGGAATGTCGTCCTCGAATGGGTCGAATCCGTCGCCGCCAACCGACCCGTAGCCCGACCCATAGCCGGAGTCGTAGCCCGGCTCATAGCCCGAGTCGTAGTCGGCTGGGCGAACCGACGCGCGGCCGGCCGACGCCCGACCACCGATCCGGGCAAATCCAGCCGACGCCCGGGCCCATCCGGTCGACGCCCGGGCCGCTGCCGCGCCGACCGCGGAGCGGACCGACGCGGAGCCGGTCGAACCGGTAGGCCGGCGCGTCCCGTTGCCGTTGCCATTGCCGCCGTTGCCATTGCCGCCGTTGCCATTGTGGACACGACCGCCACGACCATTGTGGACGCCGCCTCGGCCGTCGAACGGATCGAACTCGCCGTCTGGGCCGTGTCCGCCCGACCGGCCGGAATCGTGGCCTCGGCGCCCGGTGCGACCAGCGTGGCCGTCACCGCGACCGTACCCATGATCAGGGCCGCTGAAGCCCTGTGATGCTGGGGGGTCGTCGAAATACGAAGTCATCCGTCACCTTGCCGGTCAGGGCCGCGCTGCAGTCAGTCGCCACCGGGGTTAACAGTCGCTGTCACGTCACACGGTCGCCGACGATCAACTCACCTGGGATCCGCGCGGTGCGAGCCGCGCGACCCAGTCCGCACGACGCCGGGGGTCGGCGCCGATGCGGGCGAGTTGGCCATCGGTGACGTCCCGGTCGACGGGGGTGCCGACCGGCGTGACGCCGTTGCTGGAACCGAGGACGCCGCGGCGGCTGCCGCGTCCCCATCGGAATCCACTAAACCGTCCCGACCCAGCACGTATTGCTCAACGAGATGGTTCCACCCACAGCCACGGCATACCTCTACAACATAGACGGTGAATTCACGCAGCGTCATTGCTAGCGTCGGCAGTTCGGCTTGAGAACGCGCCTGACCGGCCGAAGTCTTGAGTTCATCGCCGTAGATGTAGTTGACGTGGGTGAGATTCTCCCGCCGACAGATTGGGCAGCGCTCCTCGGTCTGGTCACCGTGGTAGCGTGCCGCGCTCTTCAGGTACGGCGAGGCGTCGCACACCTCATACGTACCAACACGGTTCGAATACACCTCACGCAGCAGCGCTCGCCGTTGAAGCGAGTAGTCGACCGACTGGCGCTGCGTGCGCATGGGCAAGAGGGTACGCGGTCATGTTCGGTACGGCGACCGCGGTCACCGTGCGTGATCAAGGTCTCCCGCCCTGTGGATTGCGTCGACCGGCCAGCACGCTCTAACGTGGCGATGTATCGTAGCGATACATCGGGCCATCAAACCTGCGATGAACGGGCCGGGGCGAGCGGCACGGTTGGGTGAACGACATGTGAAGCCCGACGACTGGGAGGGGGTGTCACGTGCTGGAGCTAGCCATTCTCGGCCTCTTGCACGAGTCGCCCATGCACGGCTACGAGCTGCGCAAGCAGCTCAACACGAAACTCGGCGCGATCCGTGCGGCAATCTCCTACGGCTCGCTCTACCCGACGCTGCGTCGGCTGCAGACCGACGGCTGGATCACCGAGGAGCCGGGCGCGGAGAGCACCGACCCGGGCGTGCCGCCGCTGACCACCCGTCGCGGTCGCGTGGTTTACAAAATCACCGCCGAGGGCAAGGAGCGCTTCCAGACGCTCCTCGCCGAGCTCGGTCCCGAGACGTTCGAGGACGCGGGCTTCGGCGTGCACTTCGCATTCTTCGCTCGGACCGATGCCGACACGCGGCTGCGCATCCTCGAGGGTCGCCGGCGTCGCATCGAGGAGCGGCGGGAAGGCATGCGCCAGGCGATCAGCCGCGCCGCCGAACGGCTCGACGCATACACACTCGAACTGCAAAGACATGGGCTGGACGCTTGCGAGCGCGAGGTCCGTTGGTTGGAGGAGCTCATCGCGACCGAGCGCTCCGGCCGACAGCCCGGTGACGGGCCGCCAACCGGACCGGCGGCACCAGCCGCCGGCTCGACGAGGCATCCCGGCTGATCCGGGCCGCCGGCTGGATGGAAATCCGACCGGCGCAATCCGCAATATCCCGCTTCCGGACACGCCGGAGCGGCCGTGATGAATGAAGGAGGCACTTGCGATGGGCTCCGTTCGCGTCGCCGTCGTCGGTGTCGGTAACTGCGCTTCGTCCCTCATCCAGGGCGTGGAGTATTACCGCAACGCCGATCCAAACTCGCGCGTACCGGGTCTCATGCACGTCACCTTCGGCGGCTACCACGTCTCAGATGTGGAGTTCGTCGCGGCGTTCGACGTGGACGCCAAGAAGGTGGGGCACGACCTGTCTGAAGCGATATTCGCGAGCGAAAACAACACGATCAAACTCTGTGACGTGCCGCCGACCGGGGTGACCGTGCAACGCGGTCCGACGCTCGACGGCATGGGGCAGTACTACAAGGAGATGGTCGACGAGTCCGACGACGCGCCGGTCGATGTCGTTGCCGCGCTGCGCGAGGCAAACGTCGACGTCGTCGTGTCATACCTGCCGGTCGGTTCCGAGCAGGCGGACAAGTTCTACGCACAGGCCGCCATCGACGCGGGCTGCGGTTTTGTCAACGCGCTGCCGGTGTTCATCGCGTCCGACCCGGTCTGGGCGAAGAAGTTCACCGATGCCGGTCTGCCGATCGTCGGCGACGACATCAAGTCGCAGGTCGGTGCCACCATCGTGCATCGTGCGCTGGCGAAGCTGTTCGAGGACCGCGGCGTCGAGTTGCTGCGCACCTACCAGCTCAACTTCGGCGGCAACATGGACTTCATGAACATGTTGGAGCGCACCCGCCTCATCTCGAAGAAGATCTCGAAGACCCAGTCGGTCACCTCGCAGATCCCACACGAGATGGCGCGCAGCGACGTGCACATCGGCCCGTCCGACCACGTGCCGTGGCTGGACGACCGGAAGTGGGCGTACATCCGCATGGAGGGTCGCGCGTTCGGCGACGTACCGCTGAATGCCGAACTCAAGCTCGAGGTGCACGACTCGCCGAACTCGGCGGGCGTGATCATCGACGCGCTCCGCGCCTGCAAGATCGCGATGGACCGCAAGATCGCCGGTCCGGTGCTGTCCGCGTCGAGCTACTTCATGAAGTCGCCGCCGGTGCAGTATTCCGACCACGACGCGCACGCCGCCGTCGAGGCGTTCATCCGTGGCGAGTTCGCGCCGCCGCTGAGCCAGTCGTAAGTCGTCCCGGTCACGCACCGAGGCACACGCTCTACGGCACGTAAGACACGGCGCCGCCGCTGGAGACCCCAGCGGCGGCGCCGTTTTGTGTCCAACCAGTCGATGCCTATTGGAAGTCGCGCTCGATCTTGACGCGTGCTTCGAGGTTGAGCAGGAAACGCTTGCGGTCCAGCCCGCCACCGAACCCGACGAGCTTGCCGCCGGCTCCGACGACCCGGTGGCACGGCACGATGATCGGCAGCGGGTTGCGGTTGCACGCGATGCCGACCGCGCGCGCCGCCTCCTTGTCGCCGACGAGCCTTGCGATGTCGCCGTACGTCGCCATCTCGCCGTACCCGATCTCCGCGATCGCCTTCCACACCGCGCGCTCGAAGTCCGACCCATCCGGCGCGGCAATCGGTAGCTGGAAGTCGGTCAACTCACCGGCGAAGTACGCGTCGAGCTGAGCGGCCGCGATGCCCAGCACCGGCGCCGGTGCGGTCGCGACGGGGTGCCGGCCGACGCCCCCAAAGTGCACGCTCGTGATCTCGCCGTCCGCCGCGGCGACGCCCAGAGTGCCGATCGGTGCTGGTACCGCAATCCACTGCATGACTACTAGTGTTCCCGCACCCGCCGACAGTTCGCTGGCGGCTTTCGGACGTCACGTCAGCCAACCCGAACCGGCCAACCCGAACCAGCCACCGAACCGCGCGCCACCCGGTGTCTGCGTGATCACAGTTTCGGGGCGTACAGACGTGGCAGCGCAGATCTATCGTGACGTTGGAGTGATCCTCGCCGATACGGCGGGGCGCGATGGAGGCGACACGCGGTGACGACAACGTTCCTCATCGTCGGCGGATTCGGCTTGTTTCTGCTCGCCGCGTCGCTCGTGTTCGGCGGGCACGTTCACGTCGGACACCTTCACCTGCACGTGCCGTTCCATCTGCGATTGCACGTGCCGATCCACCTGCACGCCGCCGCCGCCCACACCCACGTCGGCCACGCTGCCCGGTCCGGCGCGGACGCAGCGTTGTCGCTGCCGAGCATCGCCGGATTCATCGGCGCGTTCGGCTTCGGCGGGGCAATCGCCGCCCAATTGACCGACGCGCGTACGGCGACCGTACCGGTCGTTGTCGGCCTCGCCGCTGCCTTGCCGACGGCGTGGCTCGGGGCACGACTGACCCGGGCTGCGATGGACATGCCCACCGACGCCACTCCGACGCAGTCCGATGTGATCGGCACGCTCGGCATCGTGATCCAGCAGATCCCGGCGGACGGCTACGGCGAGGTTCGCATCCGGTTCGCCGGACAGTTGATGAAGTTCCACGCGCGGGCCGCCGATGCCCTGCCCGCGGGTACGCCGATCCTGGTGATCGATGCGCCGAGCTCAACAAGCGTCGTCGTTGAGGCGACGACCCCCTCGCTGCGCTGACTGACGTCAGCCGGCTGTCCACTAAGGATGGACCATGTCTCCGCTCGCCATCGCGATCACCGGCGCTGCCGTGCTCGTCGTTCTGATCATCTGGTTCGTCCTGTCGCGCATCCAGGTCGCCGGACCGAACCAGGCATTCATCATCACCGGCCGCAAGACGCACTCGTCGTTGAGCGCGGACGGGACCGTCGTCGCGGACCTGACCGGCCAGAAGGTCGTGATGGGCGCGTCGGTGTTCGTCATGCCCGTGGTGCAACGGCTCTACATTCTTGATCTATCCAGCCGAGAAATCCCGGTCGCGATCACCGGAGCCGTCAGCAAGCAAGGCATCCGTTGTGACGCGGACGCCGTTGCGATCGTGAAGGTCGGCGGATCGGCCGAGTCGATCCGTTCCGCCGCACAGCGGTTCCTGCACCAGCAGGATCGCATCGCGGTGTTCACCGCCCAGGTGCTCTCCGGTGCGCTGCGCTCGATCGTCGGTCGGCTCACGGTCGAGGAGATCATCCGGGACCGGGCCGCGTTCGCCAGCGCGGTCGCCGAGGAGGCGGAGCGGGCGTTGACCCATCAGGGCCTCATCGTCGACGCGTTCCAGCTCGAGGACATCCGTACCGATGGCACGTATCTGCAGGACCTGGGTCGGCCCGAAGCCGCGCGCGTGTTCAAGGCCGCCGCAATCGCGGAGGCACAGGCGCGGCAGAACGCGGAACAGGAGCGGATGCGCGCCGAAGAGGCCATCGCCGAGGCGGAGCGCAACCTCGCGCTGAAGAAGGCGGGTGTGCAGGCCGAAATCGACGCGGCGAATGCGAAGTCGTCGGCGGCCGGACCGATCGTGGCGGCCGAGCGGCAGCAGGCGATCCTTGTCGAGCAACAGAAGGTGGCTGAGCGCAACGCCGAACTCAAGGAGCGCGAACTCGACACCGAGGTCCGCAAGCCGGCCGATGCGCAGCGGTACAAGGTCGAACAAGAGGCCGAGGCGTCGCGCAAGGCTGCGATCCTCCGTGCGGACGCCGACCGGCAGGCGACGATCGCCGCTGCGCAGGCCGCGGCGGAGCGCGATCGGCTCGTGGGCGAGGGCGAGAAGGCACGCCGCGCCGCGATCGCCGAGGCGGTTGCGATCGAGGGTGCCAAGGAAGGCGAGGCTGAGCAGCGCCGGCGGACCGCGATCGCCGATGCGATCGAACGCGAAGGCGCCGCCGAGGCATCCGCGATTCAGGCTCGCGGCGAGGCCGAGGCCGCGGCCATGCATGAACGTGCCAACGCATTCGCCACGTACGGTGACGCCGCCGTACTCGACTTGCTCGTCAAGGTCATGCCACAGGTCGTCGAGGCGGCGTCCGCCCCGATCAGTGCGATCGACAAGCTGACCGTGGTCTCCGCGGACGGCGCATCGTCGTTGACGCGTACGGTCGCCGCAAATGTGGCGCAGGGTCTCCAGATCGGTTCGGATCTGACCGGCGTCGACCTGACCGCACTGCTTGCCCGACTCGGCGGTGCCGCATCAGCGGCCAACCGGGCCACAGCCGCTGGTGCCACCGGCAACGGGGCGACTCCAGCAATCGAGGGAGCCGAGGCGACGAGATAGCCACGACGTTGTGACGCTGCCTGGGCGGATGTCGATGTCAAGGCCGGGCGCCCAGGCAGCGGCCGTACGCTGGCCGAGTGCCGGCCAGCCAGTTTCGTGGGCACCTCCGGGCGCTGGGCCGCCTGAGTGGTTTTCGCCGGCTGCTCGGCGTACGGCTGACCAGTCAGTACGGCGACGGGCTGTTCCAGGCCGCGCTCGCGGTCTCGGTGCTCTTCAATCCGGCACAGCAGACCAGCTCGGTCAAGATCGCCACCGGATTTGCCGTCCTCCTCGTCCCGTTCTCCGTGGTCGGGCCGTATGTCGGCGTGTTCCTCGATCGCTGGAGCCGTCGCGACATCCTCTACCTTGCGAATCTCGTACGTGCCGCGCTGGCGCTCGCCGCCGCGCTGGCGCTTACAACGCTCGGCGCAGGCCCGCTGTTCTTTCTGTGCGCCCTGTTGATCACCGCGGTGAACCGGTTCTTCCTGTCCGGCCTGTCCGCGTCCGCGCCGCATGTCGTACCCGAACCGCTGCTCGTCACGAACAACGCGGTGGCTTCCACGCTCGGTACGGTGGCGTACTCGCTCGGTCTCGGTACCACGGCAGTGGCGCTGCACACCGTCCTGCACACGAACATCCACGGGTACGCGGTGCTTGCCGCCGCCGGAGCGGCGTTCTATGTGATCGCCTCGGCGACGGCTCGGCTCTCGTTTGCTCGACGTTCGCTGGGTCCCGACGTAACGGCCGTCCGCGCGACGTCGATCACCTCCGAGATCGCCACGACCGCGCGGGGAATGGTCGCCGGCGCACGGCACCTGATCGGCCGGCCACCGGTTGCGTACGCAATGGCGCTGCAGGCGTTGTGTCGCACGCTGTACGGCGTGATGACGCTCGCGACGTTGCTGCTCTACTCCCGCTACTTCTATGCCAGCTACTCCGACGCGATCGGCGGACTTGGCGTGGTCGTGGTGATCGGCAGCGTCGGGGCGATCGGAGCGGCATTCGTCACGCCGTACGCGACCCGGCGCATCGGCGGTCGCGCGTGGGTGTTCGCGATGACGCTGCTGATCGCGGTGACGCTGCCACCGCTCGGATTGCCCTTCGTTCCACTCCTGCTTGTCGCCGCGACGTTCATCGCCAACCTGTCGTCGCAGAGCATCAAGATCGTGGTGGATACGAACGTGCAGGTGCGCTGCGACGAGGAGTTCCACGGCCGGGTGTTCAGCGTCGAGGACACACTGTTCAATCTCATGTTCGTAGCTGGGCTCTTCATCGCGGCGCTGACGCTGCCGGCCAACGGTCATTCCGCCGCCACGATCGTCGGCGTGTCGGTGGGATATCTCGCGCTCGCCATGTCGTACGCGTGGCTGACCCGAGGCCAGCCACCGTTGCAGTCGGCGGCGCCCGCGGACAACGTCGCGTCGCAGGC